>CAZVDF010000033.1:3564-37426 GCA_964626055.1 uncultured Leptospirales bacterium | reverse complement strand
GTCTTACAATCTTCCTGATTTACTAAACGCGTAACTGTAGCCGCTTTTTTATTTTTATCTCGGTTTATAAAAAATCAATACTTCCTACGATGCTCTCCCTTTGTCAATACCAGCATAACTCATGGATCAGATGTGCGGCGGGTAAAACATTTGAAATCTGTTTGTTCTATTTTCAATCATAAATAAAGTAACACCCGAGAACAGATAAAGCGCCAGCCGCATCTTACTGAATCCAATTGTTATGCGTTTAATAATAAATTAACCAGCTTTTGAATAGACTTTTACTTCATTATCCAGTTTATCACCTAATTTATCCATTGCTGTTTCAAGATCATAATGAGTCTGTAAATTTGTCCAAAATTGTGGCGACATATTAAAAAATCTACCCAAACGTAATGCTGTATCTACTGATATTGAACGGATACCATGAACAATTTCATTAATTCTTCTAGCTGGAACATTAATATCTTTAGCGATTTTATATTGAGTTATTCCCATCGGTAATAAGAATTCTTCTAATAAAATTTCACCTGGATGTATTGGTTTTATTTTTTTATTCTTCATATATATTACTCCTAATGATAATCTACAATTTCAACATTATGTGCGTTATTATCAATCCATTCAAAACAAATCCGCCATTGTTTGTTTATGCGAATACTATATTGTCCTTTTCTATCATCAGATAATTGTTCTAAATAATTTGATGGAGGTATTCGTAATGAATTCAGATCAGGAGCTGCATCAAGCATCCATAATTTTTTCATAGCAGAACGTTGAATATCTTGAGCAAGTTTTTTTGAAAATTGCCTGTTATATATTTTCTCAGTTTCTTTGTCTTTGAATGATTTGATCATAAACAATAATAACAATTAACGTTAATAACGTCAAGTGTTATTATTTAAATTTTACAAATAAATCCGCATAACATATATATTAGCTTGCATATGCTATTAGCTAGAATGCCTATAAATAGGGAATAAAATACCTACATGTGGGTATTTTATTGGGAAATACCTATATGCAGGTATTTTTTATTTATAATAAAATTAATATTTATATTCGAATGCAATATTATAATTATAAACAATCAAGCAGATTTTTCTCCAGACCCAGTTCTATAACTTTATTATACGGTAATTCCCATACTTTTTTTATTGAGTCCCATTTCCCGCCGGCAGCTTTAACAAGCTTTCTCAAATAGATATTATTGTAGTTGATTTTCAGGGGCATTAATTTGTTCGGCGGAATTCTTTTTCTTCTGCCGGTTATTGATTTTTCATGTAAGATAATCTCCGCTGTTTTCAGCCATCGATTTTCTTTTTTATCTATTTTATATCTAATGCAAATCAGGCGGTCACCGTATTTCTCTACACATTTCTTAGTACCGGGTTGTCCCGGTTTTATTAACTTTTGAGTTTTCATGATAATATTTATGTTTTTAAATGAAAATGATAAACAATATTTATAATTTATCAGCCGGGCTTTTAATTCCAAGACCTCCTTTTTTCATTACATGTGTATAGATCATTGTTGTATTTAAATTTTCATGTCCGAGAAGCTCCTGTACTGTGCGGATATCGTATCCATCCTCTAAGAGATGCGTTGCAAACGAATGACGCAGCGAATGACAGCTTCCCTGTTTGTTGATTCCAGCTTTTTGCATAGCTACCTTGACTGCCCGTTGCAATACGGATTCGTCAAGATGATGTCTGCGAATGATTCCAGTTCGCGGGTCAGCAGAAAGCTTAGAAGCGGGGAATACATATTGCCATGCCCATTCCATGTTAGCCTTAGGGTATTTTTTCTCAAGAGCAAACGGCAAATACACTTTGCCGTATCCGGCCTGAATATCTTTTTCATGTATTTGTTTTACTTTTATCAGGTGCATCTGCAACGCTTTTATAACCGTTTCGGGCAAAGCTGTAACTCGGTCTTTCTGTCCCTTGCCGTCTCTTACAATTACCTGGCAGTAATCAAATTCTATATCTTTAACGCGAAGGCGCAGGCATTCCATAAGCCTTAGTCCGCTTCCGTACAGCAGATTTGCCATTATCCAGTTTATACCGGAAAGTTGCGACAGCACTCTTCTGACTTCGTCTTTTGACAGCACTATTGGGATTTTTTTCGGCTTTTTCGCCCAGACAAGTTGCCCTAATTCGCCCGTTTCCTGTTTAAGTACATGTTTATATAAAAATATAATAGCGCATAAAGCCTGGTTTTGAGTCGAAGAAGCCGCATTTTCTTTCAATGCAAGGTGTGAAAGGAACTCATTGATCTCTTTTCCGGACATTGCATCGGGATTACGCCTGTTATGAAAAAGAATATACCGTTGTATCCAGTCAATATAGGATTTTTCAGTCCTTATGCTGTAATGCCTTCCCCGTATAGCAGCCCTTACGCGCTCAAGAACAGAATCGCCGTTATTGGCGTGTGAAATTCGATCCTGTTCGGATTTTTTTGAATTACAAATTATCATAGTATTAAATAGTATGTATAAATTAAAATGTTATCTGAAAAAATTCAATCAAATATTATTGTTTTTTATAATATTTTTTAATTTATAAATATTAATTTTAAAATGGCTTTCAGGTAATAGAATTCCCCGGGGCAAGCCCTATTACGCCTTGAAATAAAAAAAGTCGTGATCCGATGATGTAAAATAGTTATGTCGATAATAATCATTAATTGACAAAATTATCATAATTTATTCTAATATTTAATCATCGAAAATCATAAAATATATAATCCGGGATTCAGGAACATAGCAGATGACCGTTATACCGTCAGAGTTTCTCGAAAAATATAAATCATTATTAAAAACGAAAGGAATGGATGATTCATTCCAAAATTTTTACATTAAATGGCTTGGATATTATATTGAATTTTGCAAAAAATTTAATTATCCTTATACCGAAACAGTCAGCCTTGATAAATTTATAAATAAATTAAAAGAAAATAATCAGACCCGGGAAGAGCAAAAAGAAATTAAAAATGCCATTCTTTTATACTTTGAGCTCAAGAATTTGAAAAAACGGGATATTCCCTGGAATACAGGTGAAATTACCTTAAAAGATGAATCAAATCCCCAAACATTAAATACGTCTTCTGCAGCATGGACAAGAGCTTATGCAGGTCTTTCGGAAGAAATAAAAGTACGCCATTATTCCCATAGGACCCTGGAGGCTTACGCATTATGGATAAAAAAATTCCGTGGATTTTTAAGAAATAAACATCCGGAAACCTTATCGCCGGATAATATCAAAGAATATATGAAATATCTTGCCGTGGAAAAAAAAGTCTCGGCATCAACCCAGAATCAGGCATTGAGCTCTCTCATGTTTTTTTATAAACATATTCTGAATAAAGATTTCAATAAACCCGATGAAATTATTTGGGCAAAGAGAAGACCTTATATACCCGTAGTACTATCACGTCAGGAAATCGATAATATTCTTAAACACCTTTTATATCCTTACGATCTCGTAGTGAAACTGTTATATGGATGCGGCCTGCGGCTTTTTGAATGTCTTCAGCTTCGGGTACAGAATTTTAATTTCGACGCAGGTATTCTTACAGTACACGACGGTAAAGGGAAAAAAGACAGGACTGTCCCCATACCGCAAAGCATAATGAACGAGCTCATGACGCAAATGGAATTCGTACAAAACCTGTATCAGAAAGATTTGGATGCAAATTATGACGGAGTATTCATGATTGGTCTTCTTGACAAAAAATATAAAAATAGTTCAAAAGAACTTATCTGGCAATGGTTTTTTCCTGCAAAAACATTGACCCGCATCCCGGAAACAAAAGAATATAAAAGATATTTTCTCCATGAAACTCATGTTCAGAAAGCAATAAAACAAGCCGTTCGCCAATCAAAAATATTAAAACGCGTTTCAGCGCACACGTTCCGGCATAGCTTCGCGAGTCATCTGCTTCAGGCAAATTACGATATCCGTACAATTCAGGAACTCCTGGGACATAGCGATGTGCGCACCACCATGATATATACTCACACCGTAAAAAGCCAGACTTTTAAAGAAGCAAAAAGTCCGCTCGATTTTTAAATCAATATCCTTCCTAACGTTTTTTTCGTGACATATCGATAATTAATGATATAATGGCTCATTATTGAGATATGCCGTAACAATACGGCTGCCTTTCCCGGCGGCTCTCGTCCGTAAAATTTTAAGTCCGGGAACCTTTTTTGCTCATAAAAATCATTTAACCGACGTGGGATTATTTTGAAAACGATAAAACTGGCCGTTATATTATTTATATTTTCGCTTTCTTGCACTTTCGAATTCACCATTGGCAAATGGGAGGACGGGATAATCCCGTACTACTTAAAAGGAGACTTTTCCGATCATGATATACAAAACATCAATGAAGCGATGAAGCGCTGGGAGAATGTCTGCGGAGTCAGATTTACGGAAGTAACACCGCGCTCAAGCGCGTACGCGATTATACGGGTGTCCCGCAACGAGTGGGAATCATCTATCGGAGAGAACAACTCCCAGTGTCATATGGTATTCGGCAGCACGCTTTCGGACGTTTCCGTTATCACCCATGAGCTGGGCCACTGCCTGGGGCTTGTGCACGAACACCAGAGGCCGGACCGCGACAGTTATGTGATCATCAACTGGTATAACATTCTTACGGGAAAGGAATTCAATTTCGAGATCATGGATAATCCGCTGTATATTGAGCAGAACTTCGAGTACGATTATACGTCAATAATGCATTACGCGCCGAACGCATTTACCATAAACGGAAGCCCGACTATAATTGCAAAGGATGGCACCCCGATAGATCCTTTCGAAGACATCACTGCTCTGGATGCGGAGCACGCGAGAGCAATTTACGGGCCGCCGTTCACCGACTAAAGACAAAACGAAAAATCAATGAAAAGAATTCTTGTATTAAGCATTATAGCAATTCTACTCTCGATAGATCAGCCAAAGTCAGACGCGAGAGATAACGATATCATGCTGACCCAGAATGAAAAACCCGCCAATAAAAACGGAATAAAAGAAAAAAGCGTAAGAGAGGAGCTTGACGAATTAAAAGCAAGGGTCGAGGATCTCGAGGACAGCAAAAAGGAGCTTGAAGCGCTTAAAAAGCAGGTCGGCATACTGAGCGCCTTAAAAATAAGCGGGTTCTTCGACGTAAGCATCTCGAACTATGAGAACAAGCCGAATATATTTTTAATAGGGCCTTTTGAGCTGGACATAGAGCACAACTACGAATATTTCCAGGTGGCGGCGGCGCTTGTTTTTCACGACGGCGCCGAGCTCAGGACAGGGTTCATAGATTACCACCTGTTCGGCGGCAGGATATCCCCTACCGGCAGGCTGTTCCAGGGAGAAGGCCTGCATCTTCAGGTCGGGAGATTCGACGTGCCTTTCGGGAACGACTGGCGCTACTTTCCTTCCAAAGACAGGATAACGGTCACACCCCCCATGACAACCGAGCTAATCATGGAAAACGGCTATAACGACGAAGGCATAAGACTCCTTCTGAATCTTGTATCCGTTAACGCAAGCCTGTATATGCTTCAGGGCATAGAGGAACAGTATTCCTACGGAGGGAATTCCTTCGGAGGGCGTATCGGCCTCACTCCGTTCAACAATCCTTTCTCTTTAAAGTCCGGATCAATATCCCCCTTCGAAATAGGATTTTCATACATTCACGATATCGACAGGAACGGGGCGACGGCGGAAAAACTTTACGCGGGAGACATGGAAAGCAAAATCGGCCCGCTGATCCTGAGCTCGGAATATTATTACAGGGACAAAAAAGCCGGGATAACGCTTTACGGATACCACGTAACGGGGGGCATCGATTTCAGTTATTTCTCCGGATTGCCTCTCATATTGTTCGGCAGATTCGATAGATATACATCCGAAGAAATAGTATCGATAAATAACCGCGAGGGTATAGATAAAAATTCCATAAGCAGGATCACGGCGGGGATAAACATCAATATCCTTCATATATCCTATTTGAAATTCGAGTATCAGAACTACCTGAGCGCGTACGAGGAATATAAAAACGATCAATATTACAGCAGAAATTTATATTACCTGCAGCTTGTCATAAGGTTTTAACGGAGCATAAAAATGCGCAGAATCGGAATAATAATATTACTATGCGGCATCCCGGCGATATATATATTCGCCGCAGTTTTCGATAATGAAACCTTAAAGGTGCATCCTTTTGTTCAGTCCGCATCGTACTGCACAAAATGCCATTCGAGGAACGACAGAAAAATTTCGGACCAGACTAGACCATGCGCGGATTTCTGTTATACCTGCCATCAAAATATTAAAAATCATCACGCGGTAGACGTTAAAATCACCGAAAAGCGGCCGGGCGAGCTCAGGCTGACGGATAAAAAGCGATTGACCTGCGTCACCTGCCACAGCCCGGAGAACGCCAGGTTCGACGGCTCGTCATGGAAAGCCGAAAGTCTTTACGAAAGAACATTCGGGGCAAAATCCCGGTATAAAACATATTTTCTTATTAAGCAAAATAACGACGGGCAGCTGTGCAAAACATGCCACTAAGGAGGAATTATAAAATGGATAAAAACAGAAGACATACGGTTCTTATCAACAGGGGATTCCAGTTCAGGCTGATCGCCAAATTCATCATCATAAATATTTTAATTCTGGTACTGTTCGGCTTTTTCCTTTATATCTTTCTTAACAGCGAGATCGAATCCAACCTGCTGTCCGCACATGTCATGTATAAAAATATAAAAGACATGCTGTTTCCCATTATCATTACTCTGTCCGTAATAAACATTCTCGTATCGTCGGTTATAATCGCGCTGTTCGTATTGTTCGCCTCGCACAAGGTCGCCGGCCCTCTCTTCCGTTTCAATGAAGCGTTGAAAGACATGGAGAACAGGAAACTTGAAACCCTGACTGCGCTGCGGGACGGGGATCAGCTGTACGAATGCTCTGTGACTTTAAAACAGATGTCGGAGGTCGTTAAGGAAGATATTTCGGGCATAAAAGCGCGGGTTCTGGAGCTGAAGGATATCTGCAAGAGAAGCGGCCAGGACGGGGAGACTATAAAAAAAATACAAGAGATCGAAAATATTGTAAATCGGTATAAATTATAAGAAATGTTGATACTACCTATACCCTCACCCCTAACCCCTCTCCCGGCATAACGTTTGGTAAGAAACGGAAACCTTACAGGCCTGGAGAGGGGGAGTCAGAAGCACAATCTGTCTTATTAAAATTATGTCAGCATTAATATTTTTTCTCTTCCGGACTTTATGTGCATCATAGATTGCAAACAAATTTTTTTATGCACTGCATATTGTCTATTTTTTGGGTTCCCCTGTGCGAAGCCTCCCTTTGGGACCAGGGAGCACCGGTTGTAAAGTTTAGAAAGTGAATGAATTTCAGATTTTATTCCAAGATGGTGCCCCCTTTGGGGGATAGGGGGCTCTAGAGCAATTTTAATAAATATCATAACAGTTTTGCAACAAATCAAGTCTTATCCACCTATCTTCGACATCGTTCTTTTCGAAACAAGCGAAGAACAGGTGAAGTCGGGCGCATTGCAGTCTATGTTGTGCGCTTTGGGTTTTTCATGCACCGCGTCCAATATGATCTCTTTTATGGCTTCATCCCCCATATCCATCCTGTGCGCGCTTTTAAGATCGTATTCGTTGTTCGAGAGGAGGCATGTCCTCAAATAACCGTCGCAAGTAAGGCGCAGCCTGTTGCAGCTGGCGCAGAAATTATGGGACATCGGGGGTATTATACCAATTTTTATATCAAATTTTTTATTATACCTCAGGTTATACATTACGGCAACCCTGGTATCCGACTTGCTGCTTCGCGCAAGCTCGCCTCTTTTCTCGAGTTCCGAGACCAGATCGCCGGATGTGATCTGCAGGCGGTCCTTTTCGCCCGAGAAAGGCATCTTTTCGATAAATCTCAGAGTTATTTTCTTTTCTTTAAAATAATCCAGGAAGTCGTTCAATTCCCCGAATATTTCCTCGCGGAGAACGGAATTGATCTTGACTTCAAAGAAATCCATGCCCAGCGCCTTTTCAATGTTCGAAATCACTTTATTGAAGTAATCTCTTCCGGTTATTTTTTTGAAGTCATCCCGCGACAATGTATCCAGGCTGATGTTCAATTTTCTTACGTTGAATTTTTTCAGATCTTCAAGCGCTTCGTCCAGGAGTATCCCGTTTGTCGTAAGACAGAGCTCAAGACCCGGGCACTCCTCGCGCGTCCATGTAATAATATCCATAAATCCTTTCCGCACAAGAGGCTCGCCGCCGGTAAAACGCACTTTAATTATCCCGAGACCGGCGAAGATCTTTATTAAATGCACGAACTCTTCATTGCGCAGGACCTGGTCGTGTTCCAGAAGCCCGACCCCTTCCGCAGGCATGCAGTAGCTGCAGCGCAAATTGCATTTGTCGGTTACCGAAACGCGCAAATAATCCAGTTTTCTGGAAAAGCTGTCCTTTAACACTTTATAATTATCCTATTATTCTTACTTTAAAACCGAATCCGTTTTGATATCGCAAAAATATAAAAAATTCCATCTGAAATATTTATTTTCCGGATCAAGAAGACATGCTTTCGAATACATGGCAAAAGCCGCTTCCCTGCTGTTGCCCAGTTCATGGATAACGCCGAGATTATTGTATGCGGACGAAAATTTCCCGTCTTCCCTGACGGCTTCATTGAATAAAATTTCCGCCTCGGCGTACATGCCTTTCAACGCATATTCAACGCCTTTATTATTTATCTCCGCTACGGGCAGACAGGAATTAGTATCCGCAAAATATCTCGTATAACTTACCCTGCTAAGTTTCGGCGATCGCGCGTAATAGCTTTTCGGGTCCGCTTCCGGGAGCCTGTAGCGTTTCAGTATTTCATCGAATTTGTTTTTCTCCGCCGCATTCCCGGCACCGGAGGCGGCCGGAAAAATCTTTCTGGTCAGCACGACCTGAGGGTACCTGTCGCATGAACATGCAAGCAATAAAACAAATATTAGCAAATATTCTAAAACATATCTTTGCATAGATATCATTATTAGAAATCATCTCAAAAATAGTTAATGGATCCATTCTTATACGGAGGTCTTTTTGGTCAAATATATTTTTTTATCATTGACTAATTGATTAAAAGTTGTATTTAATTCCTCTTTGTGTTAATATCCCTAAAAAACGATTAATAGGAGCCACGTCAGGATGCAGCATAAAAGATTCGTTACATTTGTGATCATAACACTGGTCATTTTCGGATGCATTAAAAGCACCAGCGGCCTTAAACAGGAGGATATCGAACCGTTAACGGCCGTTTTTCTCACAAGGCACATCAAATATAACCAATTTACCAATGAAATATCGGAAAGAACCCTGAGCAACCTGATCAATTACCTCGATCCCGGCAAAAATTATTTTTATAAAAACGACGTCGATTCTTTCATGGTGCATAAATTCGATATTGATGATTACGTGAATACATATAATTATTCGTTCATTCTTCAGATAATGGAGACCTATAAAAAAAGATTTCACGAAAATATAATTCTCGTCAAAGAAATAATTGGCGGCGATTTCGATTTCAATAAGGATGAAAGCATTGTCATAGACAGCGAGAAGCTGGACTACCCGAAGACAAAAGAAGAAATGAAGGGAAGATGGAAACAGACCATTAAGCTCCTTCTATTGAACCAGCTGTCGAGCAACAAAGACATAAAGATCGCAAAGGAAAAATTAAGGAAAAAATATTATTTGTCCGAAAAGCGGATAGATGAAATATCCAAAGAAAAGATGCTGGCCATTTTCCTTAATTCTTTCACGACCGCGCTTGATCCGCACACGAATTATTTGACCCAGGAGGAACACGAAGAATTCCAGATATCCACAAACCTTAAACTGGAAGGGATAGGGGTGCTTCTCCGCTCCGAGGACGGGTTTGTCACCGTTGAAAGCATAATGCCCGGCGGCCCCGCGGCCAAGCTGCCGAAAGAGCTTCAGCTTAAGCCGGACGACAAGATAGTGGCCGTAGGCCAGGCCAATGAAGAGCCGTCGGATGTGATCGATATGGCGCTCAACGACGTTGTCAAGCTTATCAGGGGCAAAAAGAGCACCGTCGTCAAGCTCACGATCTTGAGACCGGCGGGCGAGAACAGCAAGCAGCAGAGATTAATTATCCCGATAGTCAGGGAGGAGATCAAGCTTGAAGATAAAGCGGCCAAATCGGACGTGTATCCTTTAAAAAAGGACGGCCGGGAAGTCAGGATCGGGTACATTTCGCTCCCGTCTTTTTATATGGATTTTGACGCGGTCAACATGAACGATCCCGGCGCGAAAAAATCTTCAAGCGACATGAAAATTCAGATCAACAAGCTGAAAAGCAAAGGCGTTAACGGCATGGTCATCGACCTGCGGGGAAATCCCGGCGGGGCGCTGAATGAAGCCGTTAACATCGCCGGCATGTTCATAGACGAAGGACCTGTAGTGCAGATACTGGTAGGGAAAACCAATATCGAAGTAATGGAAGATAAGGATCCCGGCGTTTACTATGACGGGCCCATAGTGCTCCTTGTGGATAAATTCAGCGCAAGCGCGTCCGAAATTCTGGCAGGCGCCATGAAAGATTACAAAAGAGGCATAGTGATAGGGCCGAGCAGCACATTCGGCAAGGGCACGGTGCAGACTTACAACGCGCTTCCGGGAAAAAACGGCGCCATGAAAATCACCACAGCCATTTTTTACCAGCCCGGCGGGTCTTCAAACCAGCTTTACGGGATCGAACCGGACATCATAATACCCGACATAAGCGCGGCATGGGATATAGGCGAAAGCAAATTGCGCAATCCTTTGAAATGGGAAAAGATAGGCAGGGCCAAATACACGGAAAACGCCGGGTATATAAACAGCGGCCTGGTCTCGACATTAAAAGATCTATCATCGAAAAGAATCGGATCCAGCAGGGAATTCGCGGAACTGGAAAAGAAGGTAAAACTTCTGATATCCAGAAGGAAGGAAAAATCAATAAGCCTCAAGGAACAATCGAAGCTGGAAAATCAGGAAATGAAGGATATTGAGAAAAAAGAAAAAAAATCGCGGGCCGACAACAAATTGATTGACCTCGAGAACGATCTGTTCCTTAAAGAGGCATTCAATGTCACTTACGACTATATTAAAATGATTAATCCCGGCAAATAGATCGGCACATAAATGAATAAGCAAAACAATAAAATCTACCTTTCCGTCATTTTACCCGTATTCAATGAAGAAGACAGCATTGCCCTGCAATATGAAGATATATTGCGGACCGTTGTCCCGCTGAAAAAAACATACGAGATAATCTTTGTGGACGACGGCAGCACGGATAGATCTTTCGGGATTCTTCAAAAGATCGCGGAAAAAAACAAAAATGTAAAGCTGATTCAGTTCAGGAGAAATTTCGGCCAGACTGCGGCTCTCGCTGCGGGCATAGACCATTCGAGCGGGCGTATAATCATTATTATGGATGCGGATCTTCAGAATGACGCCGACGATATTGCAAAGCTTGCCGGAAAAATAGAAGAAGGATACGATGTGGTCAGCGGCTGGAGAAAAGACCGGCGGGATAAACTGTTCTCCAGAAAGATCGTCTCGAAAATGGCGAACTGGCTGATACGTAAAGTCAGCAGAGTGCAGATACACGACATCGGCTCCTCGCAGGCATACAGGGGCGACGTTCTGAGACAGGTAAAGCTGTACGGGGAAATGCACAGGTTCATCCCGGTTCATGCTTCATGGCTGGGAGCCAAGATCACCGAGATACCGGTAAAACACCGCGCCAGAAAATTCGGCAGGTCCAAGTACGGCCTGGTCAGGACATTCAAGGTTCTGCTCGATCTTATGACGATAAAATTTCTGGGCTCTTATTCGACCAAACCGATATATTTTTTCGGGGGTACGGGTCTTTTTCTTATATTCGCAAGCGCCGTCAGCTTTATTGTTCTGGTAGTTATGAAAATAACGCAGAACCAGTCGATGATCCGCAATCCTCTTCTTCTTTTAACCGTAATGCTGGTAATCCTGAGCTTTATGTTCTTTCTACTGGGAATACTCGCCGAGCTTCTTACCCGCGTGTATCACGAAACGAGGAACGAAGCGCCGTATAAAATACGGGAAAAGATAAATCTGTAAATAGGCCACCATTACATTTGAGATTGCAGGCAAAATTAATTTTTTAATAATAACTTTAATTTAGAAATTATCATGTCTGCTCTTCTCAATGATACTTACTCATATAGGCTCTTTACCTGATATAAAAAAGGGCAGGTTCCAGACCTGCCCTTTTCGTTTTTTGCATAAGTAAAAATTTTTTTGGGATGGATATCTTTACATCATTCCGCCCATTCCGCCCATTCCGCCGCCCGGCATTCCGGCAGGCATATGCTCTTTCTCCGGTTTGTCCGTGATAAGGACTTCCGTGGTGAGCAGCATGCTTGCTATAGAGGCAGCGTTCTGCAGAGCCGAACGCACTACCTTGGCCGGATCGATAATTCCGGCTTTCATCATGTCTTCCCATTCCATCGTCGCAGCGTTGAACGCTATACCCGGCTTCTCGTTCCTTGCTTTCTCAACGACTACGGATCCTTCAACTCCGGCGTTGGCCGCGATCTGTCTCATGGGGGCCTGCACCGATCTTATTATAATGTCGGCTCCTATTCTTTCATCGCCCGTGAGGCCCTTCGCTACGTCTCTCATCGCTTTTTCGCTGTTCAGGAGTGTCAATCCGCCGCCGGGCACTATACCCTCTTCAACCGCGGATCTTGTCGCGGATAACGCGTCCTCGACTCTGGCTTTCTTTTCCTTGAGTTCCACTTCGGTTGCAGCGCCCACATTTATTACCGCAACCCCGCCTGCAAGCTTTGCAAGCCTTTCCTGCAGCTTCTCCTTATCGTAATCGGATGTGGTTTCTTCGATCTGTTTTTTGAGGGTCGTTATTCTTCCCTGTATATCCTTCTGAGAGCCCGCCCCTTCAATGATCGTCGTGTTTTCTTTATCGACAATAATCCTCTTGGCCTTACCGAGCATGTCCATAGTTGTATTTTCCAGTTTAAGACCGAGATCTTCCGATATTACCTGCCCTTTGGTCAGCACGGCTATATCTTCGAGCATCGCTTTTCTTCTGTCGCCGAATCCGGGAGCCTTAACGGCCACGCAGCTAATGGTCTTTCTCAGCGTGTTCACAACGATCGTGGCAAGCGCTTCGCCTTCAACATCTTCGGCGATTATCAACAGCGGCTTGCCCGCCTGCGCGACTTTTTCGAGTACGGGCAGAAGATCTTTCATTGAAGAAATTTTCTTTTCACATATAAGAATATAAGCATCGTCCAGAGTGGCTTCCATATTCTCCGGATTATTAACCATATACGGGGACAGGTAGCCTCTGTCGAACTGCATACCTTCAACCACTTCCAGGTGAGTCTCGATCGACTTTGCTTCTTCAACGGTAATGACCCCGTCTTTGCCGACCTTTTCCATCGCTTCCGCGATCAGGTCGCCAATCTCGGTATCGTTGTTCGCGGAGATCGAAGCTACCTGCGCTATCTCTTTTTTGTCTTTGATTTCTCTTGCCGTATCGGAAATATATTTTACGGAAGCGACTACAACCTTATCAATTCCTCTTTTAATATCCATCGGATTGGCGCCCGATGTCACGCTCTTCAATCCTTCTTTGAAGATTTCCGATGCGAGTATTGTTGCCGTTGTCGTACCGTCGCCGGCGACATCGTTGGTTTTTGTTGCGACCTCTTTAACCATCTGGGCGCCCATATTCTCAAACGGATCTTCGAGCTCAATTTCCTTCGCTACGGTAACTCCGTCTTTTGTAACGGTCGGGGCCCCGAATTTTTTGTCGATAACGACATTTCTTCCTCTTGGGCCGAGAGTGACTTTTACAGCGTCATTCAGCTGTACTACTCCTTCCAAAATCGACCTTCTGGCCTCTTCGCTATATTGTAACAACTTTGGCATAATTTCACCTTCCTTTCCTTTTTTATTTACTCAAGTACTGCTAGAATATCGCTTTCTCTAACAATTAAATACTCTTTACCGTCGTGCTTTATCTCTGTTCCCGAGTATTTCCCGTACAGAACTCTGTCTCCGACCTTGACATCCAGCGGAACCAGTTTCCCGTCCTCATATCTGCCTCTACCAACGGCTTTTACTTTACCTTCCTGGGGTTTTTCCTTGGCAGTGTCAGGTATATAGAGAGAACCTTGCTTTTGAAGTTCGTCTTCAAGAATCTCGATTAGTACGCGATCACCTAATGGTTTAATAGCCACGTTAATCCTCCTTAATTATTATTTTAATTTTTTATAAATTTATTATATTTACCGATCAGAGATAATATTTCCTGAAATAGCATAAAAGCTGTAATATTATCCCCCGATAATTATTTATTTGGTTTTTAAATTAATAGAATTGTTGCCTTTCTGCGATAATATTGTTATTTCTATTTTTTTTGCAACAAATCTAAATAAGAAATACAACTAAAACAAAAGACTTAAAATTTGTCAATTATTTTGTTAGCACTCAACAGGAAGAGTGCTAACAATTAATTTTATATAATAATAACAACTATCACAAGCATATTTAACGCCGGTTATAAATAGCTTTTTTTAATTAAAAACATTTATAATAAAATATGTTTTAAAATTACAACAATAAAAAATTTTATTTATTTTTATTTTTTTTTGCGAGTTTATATGCGGATTTTCAGTGAGACATAAAAAATAAATTTAATTACTATTTTTTAATTTGTAATCCGATTTCCCCCCTCTTTTTTCAATTAACTTTACGCTTTCAATTATCATATTCTTATCTACCGCTTTGCACATATCATAAACCGTTAATGCAGCAACCGATACTGCCGTTAAAGCTTCCATTTCAACGCCTGTTTTACCTTCGAGTTTAACTTCGGACTCGAGCTTTACGCCAGATCTCTCTTTATCGATTCCGATTTTAATATCGATGTGAGAAATCATTAGCGGATGGCACATCGGGATAAGCCCGGAAGTTTTTTTTGCGGCTAAAATCCCGGCTATTTTCGCCACTTCAAACACGTTCCCCTTAGGCAAAAGCTGCTTATCAATCAGATCCAGCGTCTCAGGCCGCATTTTCACGAAACCTGAAGCCTTTGCCGTCCTCAGCGTAACTTTCTTGTCGCTTATATCGACCATCCTTGAGGAACCGTCTTCTGCATAATGTGAAAGTTTATTCATAGCATTATTAGTTTAAAAAAATTTCAGCGGCAAGCTCCCGGTGCTTATGTACCGGTTGCCTGAAGATCAATACTTATGTTCCTGAATGAACTGTATAATAAAACTGAACAGTCCGGAAATTATATATAGTCCGAATAAAATTAAAACAATCCAGTGTTTGAAAAATATGCTCAGTATAATAACCACGACAGCCAGTATGACGAGTTTTATCCCGTGTATATTGTCGATCAAATACCTGGGTTTGGAGTACCTGACAGTTGAAACCATTAAAAGTCCGATTATTATGAAAATTAGCGCAAATAAAAATTTCGGCATTTCAATATCATACATGGGTATAAGCCCTATTATGATCCCGGCGGCAGGCGACGGAAGACCTGTCAGCGAGCTGGTCTCGGTCAGTACATTGAACCTCGCCAGCCTGTAAGCGGCGCATATCGGGAAGACCGCCGCGATCAAAATACCGAGATCGATGGGCAGGGTAAAATATGCTTCATGTATGCCGGCGAGGTACGCGTTATAGCTTAAAAAACCCGGCGCGATACCGAAAGCGACGCAATCTGCAAGCGAATCCAGCTCTTTGCCCATGGGACTGGACACTTTCAAAGCTCTCGCGGCAGGTCCGTCGAAGCCGTCCAAAAGCCCTGCAGACAGGATCAGGAACCCGGCAATAAAATATCCGTGATGAGTGCCGAGACTTGAGAATACAAGCGATATAAAGCCCAAAAGCAGGTTCCCCAGGGTCAGTGAATTCGGTATCCAGACACGTGTCATATTTTCCTCAGCTATGTTATTAATATCTTACTGAAAGCCTTATGCCATATCCCGGTATCGCAGACTCAATAAAATATTTGTAAGATTGATTTAACAATTATATAAACGAAAAGTAATCCCGGGTAGAATGCTTCTGTCAATTAAAAAACATTTTATGCCCGAAAAGTACTTATTTTAAGCTTTTTAATACCGCCCTGCAATTCCCTTCAATATTATTTTCTTCATATAAATATGATAAAACAGCATAACATTTGCAGCCTGTCTCTCTTAAACGGCTTATTCTATCCGGGTCAAGACCGCCTATTGCCACGACAGGTATATCCGTGCCGCTTATGACTTCCTTTAAGATATCATAGCTTATACCTTCATTAGGTTCATTATCCTTCGATTTCGTTTCAAATACAGGGCCAGCAGAGATATAATCGGGATCACTCTCCAGGGCAAGCCGCGCTTTTTCCCCAGACCGGGCCGAAAAGCCGATCAGCATATCCGGAGGGAGAAAGCGCCTTGCTTCCGGGACAGGCAGATCGTCATGCCCGAGATGAACCCCGTCCGCCCCGGAGAGATAAGCTATATCGGGATGATCGTTTACAATGAACAATACGTCTTTTTCCATGCAGAGATCCGATACGGTTTTCGCGGTTTCCAGCACTTTTCGCATCGGAAGATTTTTCATTCTTAGCTGAATTATGGAAGCGCCGCCGTTAATGAGCCTTTGCGCTGTCCCGTTATATTCATCGTTATTCACAAAAGAGGAATCGAGGATGGCATACAAAGAGGATACGAATTTTTTAAGCTTATCCTTCCTCAGTAAAAGCGGGATCATCTCTTTTTCAATTGAATACAGCGAAAATCGTATATTCTGGAACGGGTTATCGCCGGCATCGGGACGCAGGAGCTTATAGAATTCTTCTATAGACCTCATTGCTTCCATCGCCCTGTGGAGGTTGCTTTTCGCGAGATCGTGAAGCGATTTTCTGGATTTCTCGCTTTTTACATCGATGAATTTCTGGCTATCGTTTTCGACGTCCCTGCCGTGCAGCAGCTCTGACGGGGAAAACGTTTTTAACGCTTCGGCAATCGAATGCCTGGCCTCCTTAAGCATTACGGATATCCCGCTGTCGCGCACTACGAATCTGAAAATATCTTCGCACACTCTTACGCCTTCCAGCGACCTGTTGATATTCGCGTCTATTGCCGAATATATTCTTCTTTCCATCAATTTTTCATCCTCCGATTCGGGATCGGACTCTCACTATTTTCATCTGGAAATAGTATTTTAAACATCCGAAAAATCGGCATCGCCCCATTCGTATATTAGAATTGCCGGCAAAACGATGGAAGCCGTTTCCGCGCGGAGATCCGTATAACCGAACAGTACCTGGTCCCAGCCGTTCTCCGCAGCCAGCGCGATCTCTCTGTCGGAAAAGCCGCCTTCGGGCCCGACCATAAGGGAAACATACCGATCTCTTTTTTTATTTGATAAATATTCCTTCAAATTCTTACCGTTTTCCTCCGTATGAGCTATGATCCTGACCCCTGAAGAATCTCCGGCAACAGCATCTTTCAAGCTCATAATTTCCCCGACAGCCGGAATTTCTTTTCTCAGGCACTGCTTGGCCGCATTTTCCGCGATCTTTTGCCACCGCGCCCTTTTAGCTTCCCTGTTATCCACTACCGGGATCGTTCTTTCGGTTACCAGCGGAATAATTTTATTAACCCCGACTTCCACCGATTTTTGCAGGGCGAGCTCGAATGTCTTTCCCTTCAGCAGGGAAATATAAGCCGTTAAGAACAGATCCGTTTTCCTGTTTACTTCCGTTACCTTTCCGATAATTTCCACTCTTATCGAAGCGGAATTGATCTCGATTATCCTGCCTTTATAAACAAATCCGTCATCGCTTCTCAGATCGATCGAATCGCCGGTCTTTGCTCTTCTTACGTTCTTTAAATGATGAAAGTCTTCGCCTTTTATGGCGCATTCGCCGGCAACGATATCGGATTCTTTTAAAAAAAATTGAGGCATTCCTAATTTCCCCGGAGATTTTCCTGCCTGAAAGTATTTTTATCGAATTTAACGGTCTCGTCAAAATCGAAAAATTCAAGCAGGGTCACGGTACTTTTCTTAATGTCCAGCATTTCATATCTTACAGGAACTATCCTGTCCTTTTTCAATCCTGTCTTCACGACCGACAATGTTTTAAAAATAATTTTTTCATTATCGTGATATTCCGTTTTGAGTGGAATAAAATCTTTCTTCGATATAAAAAGCTTCAGCAGGCCGTATCTTCCGTCTTTAGATACCGGCTCCAACGAAAGCTGATGGCATTCATTGCCTTTTATCACGGCATCCCCCGTTATCTTTGCCGTGTACTTGCCCCTGAATGCGGCATGAGAAAAATCAACGAAAGTGAAATTTGTCGTCATCAGGGGATCGAACCTGTCCGTGCCCCGTTTATTAAAAAGCATGTTCGCATGAAGATCGTAAACCCAAATATCCTCATTTTTATTGTATAATATCTTTAATTCTTCATCCCTGTCCGCGCTGCTGAATTTAAAAAGCATATCCCCGCCGGAGACCGCACCCCGGACATCGATCATTCTTGATTTACCGTCCGAAGCCACATGTATCATCCTGCCGGTTAGCCTGCCGTCCGGGTACATGAATACCATGTCAACATGGCCGAGGATTTCATCCGCTTTTAAATCGCCGCCGGTTTTGTTTTCAGGACCGGCGGATAAATTCAACGAACCGATCAGGAACGATAAAATTATTGTTAAAATTAATTTCATTCATTGTCCTTCAGCAATAAAATTTAACCTTTCTCATAATTATACTATATTTCCGGATAAATTGGAATACATTACAAAATTTTTGAGGACGCCTTTCAGACCTGATGCAACAGCCTCCAAAAACATGAAAGACTGACCAGGAAGGTCTGATTCCGGAGAAAATTTTGTAATGTATTCCAATTTATCTTGAATCACCTATATGAATCTATAATTTTAAGCTGGCTCCATTATAATAATTTTTCAAGATCTTCCATTATTAGAGCAGAAGCGCCGGTATTTTCATCAAAAAATGTTTTTGATTTTCGGGATACTCCTTTCCTGTATGACGCATCATTTATGAGTTTAAGAATTTCTTCGTAAAGTTCATTCCTGCCATCGCATTTTATCAGCCCCCCGGTCTCTTTTAATTTGACGGCTTCCCGGGAATTTTTTATATACGGGCCCGTTATTATCGGCTTGCCGAATACCGCGGGTTCAAGAACGCTGTGCACGCTTCCCTTATAGGATCCGCCGACGAATACGATGTCGGCTTCTTTATAAAGAAACGCCAGTATGCCGAAAGCGTCCACGATCAGAACATCATTCTCTTTCAGCGACACGGGCCCGGGAGTACCGGTGCATTCAACCGGGCTACATCCGCTTTCAGCTACCAGCTTATTCAACCGCAGGATATTTTCCCGATCGATCTCGTGCGGGACAAGTATCAGCCTGATGCGCTTTACTTTCCCGTTCAAACGTTTCAATACCGCGATCAGATTTTTCTCGCATTTCACATATGTGCTGCCTGCCAGAATGTAAATTAAGTCCTTCTCCTTTTTAATTATATTTTTTGAATTTGATTTCATATCCGCGATCACGGTCTTTACCCTGTCGAATCTCGTGTCACCGGAAACAATAACGTTGTCCGCGATCGATATTTTCCCGTATCTCCCCGCATCTTCATCCGATATGGCATATATCCTGTCCAGCGCGCTGTAAGCCTTTGTGAAAAAAAGGCTCAGGGGAAATCTGTGCCTTAAAGATTTCCCAGGCAGGGTTGCGCTTATCAAAGCAAGTTTTATTTTACGTTTCCTCGCTTCAAGCGTCAGGTTGGTCCAGACATCGTATTTGGAATATATGATCGCATGCGGATCGATGCAGTCCAGCAGTCTGCGGGCATTCTTCGCATAGTCGAGCGGCAGGTTAAAAGAAAAATCCAGCATTTCATATTTAAGCCCCGCTTCGTATCCGGATGGCGAAAAAAAACTGGCTACGATACGAATATTGTTTTTACCGCGCTTTAAATGATCTATAAGAGGTTTTGCCTGCTCCAGCTCCCCCGCGGATGAAGCGTGGAACCAGATTGTCCGGCTGTCTCTGTTTTTATTTTCCCTGAAGTATTTCTCAATCCTTTCAATTTCTCCATTCCTTAATAAAAAAAACTTATGCATTTTTTTATCGAATAGAGCAATTATCCTCGCAACGACCGACCCGATAAAAATAATTATTCCATAAAGCATACGCTATCCTTAATTAATAATTCTAAAAGTCATTATAAATTATATTTAATTTGCTGATGAATTGAAGTACATTGTAAAATTTTTGAGGACGCCTTTCAGACCTGATGTCATATCGTTCGAGAGCAAAAAAACTGACCAGGAAGCCCGTTTGTACCCGGCTGATTCCGCAGAAAATTTTACAAAGTACTTCAATTCATTGTGAATCACTTATTATCGATCTGTAATTTCAAGATGACTTCTGCACATATCTTTTAACGGCGGAAAATACCGTATCGACACCGATGTCATTCATGCATTTAAAATGCTTTTTAGGGCAGGCGGACGATCCCTTCGCGGTGCACGGGCGGCAATTCAGATTTATCTGAAGCACCCTTCCCTGCGACTTGTAGGGGGAAAAGCCAAGCTCTTCCGAAGTCGATCCAAAGAGCGCAATTACCGGAATTGAGACGGCGCCTCCCATGTGCATAACGCCCGTGTCATTGGTCACCAGGCAATCCGATAAAGAAAGTGCCACTGCTGTTTCAGCAAGAGATAATTCCCCGGCCAGGGATATCGCCTTCTTTCCTATTCCGGCCGAAATTCTTTTCGCTCTTTCCGCATCTTCCCTGCCGCCTATTATCTGGATCACAGCGCCGTATTCGTTTCTTAATCTTCTGCCGAGCTCTACAAAATTTTCGTCGCCCCATTCCTTTGTTTTCCATTTCGCAAAAGGCATCAGAGAGACCATCTTTTTATTTCGATCCTTACTGTTGACTTTTTTTCTGTCTATTATGCCGGCTTTATCGCCCAATTCAGAGTATAAATATTTTATTCCCGTAATTTTATGCATTCTTGTAAAAGCGTTTCTCATTTCATCCTTGTTGAGCCATATTCCAGGCTTCCCGTGCCCGGCGACATGCAGCGCTTTTACGGTATTAAAATACCTGCCGACCACGGAATACGGTTTTTTATAAAACCGCAATCCAAAGGTTATAAGTAAAAACCTTTTAAAATAATTTTTATTTATCTTATATTTACGTCCGGCTCTTAACAGAAGCCTGAAAATAAAGCTTCTTATGCTTCTATGAAGATCGAAAACATAGTCGTATTTTATTTTTCTAAGAAGAAAGGCATTTTCCAGCGCGTAACTTAATGAGTTTCTTTTAATGAGAAACAGGTTATCGATATAAGGATTATCCCTGAGCAGAATGCTGTATTCGGGCAGAGTAAGATAATCCAGCGTTATTCCCGGATTTGACTCTTTTATCGCCTGTATTACCGGCGTAGTAAGGATAATGTCGCCGATGGAGCTGAATCTGATCAATAAAATCCGTAAAGGCTTTTTCTTTTTTTTGTTATTGGACATTTGAAATGTTAATTTATTCTAACCGGACGATTTATTAATTTTAAACTGCAATTTTAATCATTATATCGATTGTAGTTATAAATTTATTAATCTATTCTCTGAATATCAGCATTAATCGCTTTCATTAAATTGAAAAATTCCGGGAAAGTCACGGCAGCGGATTCGGCCGTATCGATCTCAGTCTGTCCGTCGGCCACAAGGCCGGCGACAGAAAGCGCCATAACTACCCTGTGATCATGATTGCCGTTCATAACAGCTCCTTTAAGCCGGCTCTTTTTTATCACGAGGCCGTCAGGCATTTCTTCAATGCGGGCGCCCATCTTGCGGAGCTCCCCGCACATCACTTTTATTCTGTCGGTTTCTTTCACCCTTGCCTGGGCAACGTTAAAAAGTTTTGTTTCACCTTCGGCAAAACAGGCGGCAACGGCAAGCGACGGCAGGGAATCCGGGATATCGTTCAGATCGAAAGCGCCGCCCTTTAATCTTCCGCCTTTTATTGCGATATAATTTTCGCCTATATCCACGTCTGCTCCCATGGATCTCAATATATTGACGACTTCTTTATCGCCCTGGGTATCCCTGAAGTCCAGTCCATTCAGCGTGAGCTCCGCGCCGGTGACCGCTGCGGCGACTAAAAAAAAAGCCGCGGACGAAAAGTCTGCCGGGATACGTTCGTCAAAAGACACGTATTTCTGCCCGCCTTTCATGAAAAATTTTTTAAATTCCTTATTTTCAATTTTAATTCCGAGCTTATCCAGCCACTTGAGAGTCATAACGACATAAGGAACTTCATTAAGCAAAGGCACATTGATAACGCTATCGCCCGCAGCAAGCGGGCAGGCAATCAAAAGCGACGAAAGATACTGCGACGTAACCGCTTCAACGGTCGTTGTTCCGCCCTTCAATCTGCCTTTAATGACCACGGGAGGCCTGTCATTCGACCGGGTTGAAAAAGCCTCCCCGCCGAGTTCGGGTATTGACTTCAGCAGCGCGTTTACGGGCCTGTTCCTGATCTGGACGTCACCGGTGAAGACCGTGTATCCGCCGGAGAGAGAGGCAACTCCCATGCCGAAATATAAAGACGTGCCGGAATTGCCGGCATCAATCACGTCATCGGGAACCGCGACTTCGCCCGCCCTGCCTTTAACCCGCCATTCGTTTTTTTCCCCGCTTATCACTGCGCCGAATTTTTTTACCATTTCATAACACGAACGAGTATCGGCCGAATCCAGCGGAGCGCGGATAACGGATTCGCCCTCCGCCAGCAAACCGAGTACGAGAGCTCTTATGGTATGGGACTTCGATCCGGGTATGTCGATCTTTCCGGAGATTTCTGAAGGTTTTATGATAAATTTCATTTATTGAGCATTCGAAAAATTTAAAACAACGAATCTCCGCTCAGTATGCCGCGGGGCGTTCATTGTTTTCACGATATATTAATTAAGTCGTCAAATTTAATAGTGATGTTTCTCCTTTTGTCAATATATTTTATCCATTCATCCTTAGCGTCCCGAGCAGACCCGACATTTAAGTTTTTTCTTGACAATCCGCGGCTGTTAATATATATGGTATTATATATAAAACTTAAGTTCTATATATAGAACCTATGACAAAATCCGGCGCAATACAAAAAGATGAAAAATATAACGTTCCCGCAGTAGAGCAGGCATCCAGAATATTATTTTGCCTTGCGGAAAAAAGCTCCCTCAATATGAGCCTTACCGACATCTGCAAAGAGATCGGCGTTCATAAAAGCAAGGCTTATTCAATACTTCAGACTCTTCAAAAATTCGGCCTGATCCAGAGAAACATTCACGGAACAGGATATTCCCTCGGCCCCGGCCTGATAACGCTCTCGAGAAAAGTTCTGGATAATTTCGACATAGTAAAACTCGCGGAGCCCATGCTCAAAAAGCTGGCAATGCGGTCCGGAGGCACGGCCACCCTCGGATTGATAGTCGACGATAAAGTATTTGTTGTCTCGAAGCATGAAGGAGGAGCCGAAATCGGGATTACGATACGCGTAGGACATACATTCCCGCTGACATACGGTTCCCACGGCAAAGTGATAGCCGCATTTCTGCCGAAAAAAGACCTGGATGCCTTGTTAAAAAAATCGAATCTGTTTTTTCGCGGAAAACCGCAAAGACTAAATAAAGAAATCCTCCGCCGGGAGATCGAAAAATGCCGCAGGGACGGATTTGCGCTGGATCTTGGTGAAGTAAAAAGCGGCCTTAATACCGCCGCTTCTGCGGTAATCGGGGTCAACGGAGCCCCGATCGGTTACATCGCGCTTATCGGCATTTTCAGCGCCGAAACCGCGAGAGAGTACGGGCCTATTGTAGCCGATGCGGGCAGAACACTTTCCGAAAAATTGGGAGCAAATGTTAAATCGTAATGCTTTTAATCTGACGACAGGCTGATAATTTCAGCGGTCATTTAAAAATTTTTTCTACTGGAGAACTTTATGCCGGAAAGATACATACTCAAGGAGCTTTCGCGATACCAGATAGGCACATATGCGGACGTCATTTACAGGAATGCCCTCCTTAATCCCGATAAGGAAGCATTTATTTACGGACCCCAGAGAATCACTTTTTTGGATTTCAACAACAGGGTAAATTCCATCATACACGCGCTGAATTCATTCGGATTAAAAAAAGGCGACGGGATCGGGATACTTACATGGAACTGCCTTGAGTTCACGGATGTGAACGGAGCCGCGATGAAAGGAGGCTTTGTACTGTCGCCCTTCAACCCGCGCATGAGCGCGGAAGAACTGGAATACATCATCAATTATTCCGGAGTCAAAGCTTTATTCGTCGGTAAAGAGCTTATCCCCACAGCCCTGCAACTGAAGACTCGCCTGCCGAAAGTGAAACAATACATTTCGATGGAAGAAAAAATTCCCGAAATGCATTATCACGATGATCTTTTAAAAAAATTTTCAAATGAAGAGCCTGATATAATAATAAATGAAAACGATCCTTTTATCATTTTTTACACCAGCGGTACGACAGGCGTTCCCCGCGGAGCGGTTTACACTCATTATAAAAAACTTGAAGAGGCAAGGACAAAAGCAATACAAACCGGGTTCAGGCCCGACGACAGGCATATCATGATACTGCCTCTCTTCCATATCGGCGGGTGGTCGTATTTCTGGGCACTGTTTTATGTGGGGGCGGCCAACATAATAGCCGTCCAGCGCTCGTACAACGCCGAAAACACGCTTAAGATGATCCAGGACGAGAAAGCTACCGATCTCCATATAGTTCCGACACAGCTTGTGAACCTTCTTTCGGTTCCCGATATCGACAGGTACGACCTCAGCAGACTGAAGAGGCTCTGGTACGCAGCTTCGCCGATGCCTCTTGAGCTTTTAAAGAAAGGCATCGATAAATTCGGATATATATTCGCGCAGGGATACGGCCAGTCGGAATCGGGCCCGGATATCTGCATTCTTCCGCTGGAATCCCACAATATGATTGAAAAAACCGAAGAAGAGCAGAAAATACTCTCTTCATGCGGACAGCCCTGCCTGTCCGTTCACGCGCGGATAGTCGATGATAACGACCGGGATGTGCTTCCTTTTATTGTCGGAGAGATCATAATGCAAAGCAAATCCGTAATGACAGGCTACTGGAATATGGAGGAAGAGACGGCAAAAACCGTCGCGGACGGCTGGCTGCACACGGGCGATATGGGCTATTACGATGAAAAGGGCTTTATATACATAGTGGACAGAAAAAAAGACATGATAATAACAGGCGGCGAGAACGTATATCCGCGCGAGGTCGAAGAAGTCCTTTACAGGCATCCTGAAGTCCTTGAATGCACGGTCATAGGCGTTCCGGACGACAGGTGGGTCGAGAGAGTGCATGCCGTTATAGTAGCGAAGAAAGACTGCAATCCGTGCGCAGATTCCGTGATAGATTTCTGTAAAAAAAACATAGCGGGATACAAATCACCCCGCTCCGTGGAGTTTGTGGAATCCCTGCCGAAAAATCCGCAGGGGAAAATCCTGAAGAAAGAGCTGCGTGAAAAATACTGGAAGGGAAAGGGAAGGAAGATATAGTGACCTCATCCCCCTAGCCCCCTTCTCCCAAAGGGAGAAGGGGGAATACATATCCCCTCGCCCTCCGGGAGAGGGGAAAAAGGGGTGAGGGCAAAGAAAAAATTTCTGCGGTAAAGATATATTTTAAAATCACCAGGAGGTCACATGCCTCAAAAGAATAAGATAATAAAAGCCAAAAAGATGAAAGACACATCAGCTATAATCTTGAAAGTCAACGGCAAAGAATATGATCTGGAATTGGGCAACGGACCCGGCCGGGTGGAGGCTTCCCATACTCTGGCGCACACCCTCAGGGAGACGCTCGGGCTTACGGGCACAAAGGTCTCATGCGACAGCGGCGCATGCGGATGCTGTACGGTGCTCATAAACAGGAAGGCAGTATTGTCGTGCCATACGCTTACGGCAGACTGCGACGGAAAGGAAATTATTACGATCGAAGGCCTGAGCGATCCGGTCACCGGAAAGCTCGATCCGCTTCAGCAGGCTTTTATCGATCACACCGCGTTCCAGTGCGGCTTCTGCACTCCTGGAATGATAATGAGCGCCAAAGGCCTATTGCTCGAAAATCCTTCGCCTACCGAAGATGAAGTGAAGGAAGCTCTTTCGGGAAATTTTTGCAGATGCATAAGCCATTACCAGGTCCTAAGAGCTGTTATGGATGCATCGAAGAATATTGTTTAGAGTGAATCATGAAATCTACAGCATCAGGATAAATTTATATTACTTTTAAATATTTTCTGTGCAGCGACAAATCAATATCATTTATAATTTCCTGCGGAACTCGGCCTTCGGCCTCAGACAGTCCTCGAAAATTATAAATGATATTGATTTGTCCGAAGAACGCTTGATGCGTTAGAGAGATCATTGGGCGAACTTTCAGTAGATATTTCATCAGCGATGATTAGTTATTTATTGTAATAGGTTTTGAAAAAAGAGGTAAGACCATGAATGAAACATACAGGACAATAGGCACGATAGTGCCGAGAAAGGACGCTCCCGACATTGTTAAAGGCGCCACGCAATTTCTTAATGACATAAAACTTCAGAACATGCTTTACGGCAAAGTCCTCCGAAGCCCGCACGCTCACGCGAACATTAAAAACATCGATAAGACCAAGGCCGAAAAACTTCCGGGAGTAAAAGCAGTGCTGACGCATAAGGACATTCCCAGCTGGAGAGGCGGCACCCCGCGCGTTCTTCGAGCACTGGATAAAAAAGTGCGATACGTCGGGGATGCGGTCGCTCTCGTCGCCGCGGAAAACGAAGAAACTGCGAAGGAAGCCCTAAGGCTTATTGATGTCGACTACGAAGTTCTGCCTGCCGTCTTTGATCCCGACGAAGCGTTAAAGCCGGGCGCACCGCAGTTATATGAGGAATTCCCCGGCAACCGTATACCGTCCGGAACGCCGATTTACGGGAGCAACTGTCTCTATGACATCGTAAGAGGCGACGTACACAAAGGATTCGCTGAAGCAGACGTTATTGCCGAGGGAACATTCGGATATGAAGGCATACCGAATCCCATTCCGCCCGAGCCGCCGGGCGCGATCGCAAGCTGGGAAGATCCGGGCAAAGTCACTGTATGGGTCTCTTCGCAGGGGCCTTACATGGACAAGGTCACTCTTTTCAACGTATTCGGAAGGGAAGTGGACGTAAGGACAATAGGCAATCCGTGCGGCGGGAGCTTCGGCACAAAAATTGTCTGCTGGCAGGTGCAGACCTACGCAGTGCTTTTAAGCAGAGCGACAAAACAGCCTGTTAAGCTGATCTTCACCAAAGAAGAGCATCTTGCCTCTTTTACTCTCCGGCCGGGTTCCCGCATGAATGCCAGGGTCGGGATCAAAAAGGACGGCACGCTTACCGCAATATCCGGGAAATGGCTGGTGGACAGCGGATATTATTCATTTACTACTCAGGCGCAGGTCGCGGTAGGCTGCGGGGAGATTATGATAATGGCCCAGTGCCCCAACTGGGACCTCAGGTCGGCCATAGCAGCAACCAACCGGAACGCTTCGGCATGCGTAAGGGGATTCGGCGGCCAGGAATTAAAATCGGCTTTCATCCCGCTTCTCTGCCTTGCCATGCAAAAAGCGGATCTTGACCCGTTCGAGGTATTAAAGAAAAATTATGTAAAGCCGGGCGGAGGATACTACTGGAGGGACGGCATTTTTTATACGTACAGAGGCATCGACTTTTCAAAAGCGATGGATAAAGGAGCGGAAGTCTTCGGATGGAAGGATAAATGGAAAGGATGGCTCAAGCCCACTTCCATACACGGCACAAAAAGAAGAGGCGTGGGCGTGGGCGTGCACGGCAATGCCGATATAGGCGAGGACGTATCGGAAGCATACGTCCAGCTCATGACAGCCGACGGCTCCGCCACCCTGTTCCTCTGCGTAATAGAACACGGCACGGGTCAAAAAAGCAATTACCAGAAAATGGCAGCCGAAGTGCTCAACCTGCCTTATGAGAAAGTGACGATCACTCCTTCCGACTCGCTCGTAAACCCGTTCGAGTTCGGGCCTGTAGGCTCAAGGGGCACATACGCGATCGGGAGCGCGGTCATCAGAGCAGCGGAGGACGCGAAGAAAAAGCTCCTTGAACTGGCGGCGCCGGCATACGGCGCAAAACCGGAAGACCTGGAAACTGAAGACGGCAAGATCTTTTTAAAGGGACTGCCGGATAAAAGCAGAAAATGGAAACAGGTACTGGGAACGGAGCGCACGGTTTTCGGGTACGGCCGTTTTGAAGGGGATTTTACGCTCTGCAACTGCATGATGGCATTCGTTGAAGTCGAAGTGGACACAGAGACAGGTAAAATAGACCTTGTGCGCGTCGTCAACGCAACAGACGTAGGCAAAATAATCGATCCGCAGGGCATAGAGGGCCAGATAAACGGGTGCCTCGGAGCGGGAGGGATAGACAGCGCTCTCTTCGAGGAGACGATCATAGACCGCCGGACAGGCCACATGGTCAACTCGAATCTTATCGATTACAAGTGGCGGACAACCGCGGAACTTCCGGCCATTGAGCAGGTCATACTTGAGACGCCGGTGGACAGCCACCGCTTCCGCGCCATCGGCGTGGGAGAAATAGCGCCTTCTCCGGGTCCGTCGGCCGTTCTCATAGCGGCTTCGAACGCGATCGGCTCATGGCTTCATGAATATCCCGTTACTCCCGACAGAATACTGAAAGCTCTCGGGAAAATCTAATATGAAAAAATTCGGCTATTGTCAGTTCGGAACTGGAGCAAAAAATGAAATCATTCAAACATCAAAACGCAAAAACAATAAAGGAAGCCGCAGCGCTGATTGCCGGAGATAAAGGCAAAACAAAGGCATACGCAGGCGGCACCGATATACTTGGAATTTTGAAGGACAATATCCTGCCGGATTATCCTGAAAAAATGATCAACTTAAAAACCATCGAAGGGCTCGATCTGATCAAAGAAGACAGGAAAGGCATTTCGATCGGCGCTATGACTAAACTTTCTGAGATCGCGGGCTCGCCTGTCGTTAAGAAAAATTACGGGCTTCTCGCCGAAGCGGCACAATCGGTCGCGACTCCCAATATACGCAACATGGCCACCATAGGCGGCAACCTCGCGCAGGATATACGCTGCTGGTATTACAGGTACCCGGAGCAGATCGGCGGCCCGGTAATGTGCCTGCGCAAAGGCGGCAAATTGTGCAACGCGTTATCCGGCGACAACAGGTATCACTCCATTTTCGGGGCCGTACAGCTTACGGAATATCCGTGTTCATCCCATTGCCCGGCCCGCATCGACATACCGTCTTACATCGATAAAATAAAAAGCGAAGACTTTGACGAAGCAGCGAAGATACTCCTTTCATCCAATCCTTTCCCTGCCGTAACCGGCAGGATATGCCCTGCCAACTGCGAACCCGGGTGCAACAGAAGCGCATTCGACGGGGCTGTAGCCATCCGCTGCATCGAACGCAGCGTCGGAGACCATGTTCTGAAAAATGCGCCAAAATTCTATTTACCCCCGAAAAATAAAACCGATAAAAAAATAGCGATTATAGGCGCAGGGCCTGCGGGGCTTGCGGCTGCATATTTTCTCAGGATGTCCGGGCATTCGGTCACGATATACGAAAAATTTCCGAAACCCGGCGGCATGCTTTATTACGGAATTCCTCCGTATCGCCTGCCAAAATACATCCTGGATAAACACATACAGGCTTTAATGAAAATGGGGATCGTTTTTAAACTTAATACGAATATTGGAAAGGATACGGCAATAAAAAAGCTGATATCCGGTCATGATGCCGTATTTCTTTCAACCGGCGCATGGAAAGAGAAGCCGATCGGGATAAAAGGCGAAAAATATATTTCATCGGGTCTGGATTTCTTAAACAGGATAAATTCCGGGGACAGAAACCTGCCCGGCAGAAAAATAGCGGTAATAGGCGGCGGCAACACTGCAATGGACGTAGCCCGCACTCTGCAAAGAATGGGAGCCGAGCCTGCTGTGATATACAGGCGATCGAAGAACGAAATGCCTGCTCACGCGGAAGAACTGGAAAACGCGGAAAAAGAAGGAGTGCGGTTCTTGTTCCTGACACAGCCGGCAGCCGCCGCTTTAAAAGACGGCAAAGTCGCGCTCAGCTGTACCGCCATGAAGCTCGGCAAACCGGATTCATCCGGCAGGCCGAAAGCGGTACCGGTCGCCGGTTCCGGCTTCACGCTTGAATTCGACGCTGTTATAAGAGCCACCGGCGAAGAGCCGGATATATCGGTTCTTCCGGCCGCGATCGGAAAAAAAATAGACGGAAAATCATCGGCTGCGCTGCTGTATAAAAATATTTTTATCGGCGGCGATTTCGCGTCCGGCCCGTCAACCGCGATCGAAGCGATCGCCTCCGGCAGGGACGGCGCCGCAATGATAGAGAAGTATCTTAACGCTTCCGGAAAAAAAACAAAGAACATTCCGTCTGTTAAAGAAAAGGATCAGTACAAACCGGCCTTAATTACGCCATATTTCAGGAATACCGCGCGCATAAAAATTCAGGAAACACCGGCGGGAAGAGCGAACATTGATAACGAAGATATAACGGCCGTTGATTTAAAATCGATCATTGCGGAAGCGGAGAGATGCTTCAATTGCGGGTGCATCGCAACAGGCCCGTCCGATATAGGAACGGCATTAGTCGCCCTTGACGGTAAAATTATTACAACAAAGAGAACCCTGGACGCGGAAACCTTTTTCACAGCTACTTCGGGAAAATCAAATATCCTTGATCCGGATGAGCTGATCACGGGAATCCGCATTCCGGAGCCAGGGCCGGGGACAGAGCAGAATTACACAAAATTCACTCTCAGAAAGCCTATTGACTTTGCGCTTGTAAGCGCCGCGTCCGCGATCACGATAAAAGACGGCGTTTGCACAAATGCCCGCATAGTAATGGGCGGCGTAGCGCCCTCGCCCATGCGCGCCCTGGCTGCAGAAAAATTCCTTAAAGGGAGAACATTGGACGAGGCCTCGGCAGAGAAAGCCGGCGAGCTCGCTGTCGCAAAAGCAGTCCCGCTGAACGGGAACAGGTACAAAGTGAAGATAACGGAGACGCTCGTCAAAAGGGTAATACTCGGGATAAAATAATAAGGGATATACTCTTCCCGGCTGGCTCTATAAATACCTTGACATTCTTAAAAGCATATATAAATATCCTTCTAACCTTTTTTCATAAAAACCCATACCTGAAAAATAATAAATTAAGGACATTATAATGGACATCACTGTTTATAAAAGAGGCAAAGACGGCAAGAAAATACATGAGGGAGCAAAGACAAAGGCGATCCAGATACGGTTCAAAGAAAGAGATATAGATATTAAAAAATGTATTTATATAGGCCGTAATGATACCAACGCCATTTCAATAAAAGACGACCCGCTTGTTTCGAGGAAACACGCGTGCATAGAACATATCAACGGCAATTACCTGCTGAGCGACCTTGGCAGCACAAACGGCACTTACTTGAACAATCATCCGGTTTCCAAAAATCAGAAAGCAGCCTTAAAGCCCGGCGATGTCATAAGAATAGGGAAGACTGAAATTAATATTTCTTAGACAATGGAGCAACTGCATGAATGAATACGATGATATTAAAAAATGGCATAAAGCGCAACTGCTCGAAGGGCTCGGTAAGAATCTGCAAAAAAGAGAGTTCAATGTTCAAATCCTGAATACGGTAAAAGAAATCAATGACTACCTTCTGAAAACGATACCTGCGGACGCGAAAGTCGGGATGGGAGGGTCCATAAGCTTACGAGAGCTAGGGATAGATAAATTATTAAAGGATCGCGGCAATGCTGTCCTCGATCACTGGGGAAAAGGACTTTCGGCAGAGCAGGGCCTTAATGTTAGAAGAGAACAGCTTACTTCGGATTACTTTTTAACAAGCGCGAATGCCGTGACAATTGACGGAAAGATAATTAATATCGACGGAGTAGGCAACAGGGTCGCAGCAATGATCTTCGGCCCGAAACACGTCATCTCCGTTATCAGCGCGAACAAGATCGCCGGTGATCTCGACGATGCGGTCCGGCGCGCAAAAAATACGGCGAGCGCCATGAATACAAAAAGAGGGAACATGGAGACCCCGTGCGCCAAAACAGGGCTCTGCGGGGACTGCAGGCCGCCGAAGACAATTTGCAGAGTGACGACGATAATAGATTACAAACCCATGCTCACGGATTTCACGGTAATTCTCACACCGCTTGAACTTGGATTTTAAGAAGTATATAAGCAAACTTCGATAAGTAGGTTTGACCCGACCCCCTATCCCCCGAAGGGGGCACTGGCTTGGATGGTTTTAACTGAATACCATTGTGCTGTTGAAACTATACAGCAATTAAAAGCAGAAAAGCGATAGCTGACAGAATTTTTTTTGCCCCCTTTGGGGGATAGGGGGCATCTTAGTTACATATTCCGTCTGTATTGCCCGCCGACGTCGAACAATGAACGGGTAATCTGGCCGAGAGAACAGTATTTAACGGTCTCCATCAGCTCCGCGAAAACATTTTTGCCGGAAAGCGCGGCCTTCTGAAGGCGTTCGAGCGCTTCGGTCGCTTCCGCTTCATTGCGCTTTTTAAAATCCGCGAGCCGCCTGAGCTGGGACTGTTTTTCTTCCTCCGTTGCTCTCATAAGCTCGATGCCCGAGCTGGTTTCCTTAAAGTTCTCGTCCGGGTTCATAAACGTGTTCACGCCTATGATCGGGAACCCGCCGGTATGTTTTAAAGTTTCGTAGTATATCGATTCTTCCTGGATCTTGCTGCGCTGGTACCCCTTCTCCATTGCACCGAGCACCCCGCCGCGCTCGGTCAGCCTGTCGAACTCCGCGAGGACCGCTTCCTCAACAAGGCTCGTTAGCTCCTCGACAATAAAACTGCCCTGGCTTGGATTTTCGTTTTTCGCGAGCCCCCATTCGCGGTTTATGATAAGCTGTATCGCAAGAGCCCTTCTCACCGACTCCGGGCTCGGCGTTGTGATCGCTTCGTCGTAAGCGTTCGTATGCATGCTGTTCGCGTTGTCGTAAACGCCGCAGAGCGCCTGCAGGGTCGTCCTTATGTCGTTGAACTGGATATCGCGGCTGTGAAGAGAGCGGCCCGATGTCTGTACGTGATACTTGAGCAGCTGCGAACGCTCGGAGCCGGAGTACAGATGCCTGATCGCGATCGACCATATCCTGCGCGCGACGCGCCCGATCACGGTGTATTCCGGATCCATGCCGTTCGAAAAAAAGAACGACAGGTTCGGCGCGAAGCTGTCTATATCCATTCCTCTCGAGAGATAATATTCCACGTATGTGAAAGCGTTCGCGAGCGTGAAAGCGAGCTGCGTTATGGGATTTGCGCCGGCTTCCGCGATGTGGTAGCCGGATATCGAAACGGAATAAAAATTCTTAATACTGTTTTCAGTAAAATATTCCTGGATGTCGCCCATCATCTTGAGGGCGAATTCGATTGAGAATATGCACGTGTTCTGCCCCTGGTCCTCTTTTAAAATATCGGCCTGCACGGTTCCTCTCACGGTCGATAATGCCTTTGCCCTGATCTTCGAGTATTCGGCTTCG
>CAZVDF010000033.1:0-3464 GCA_964626055.1 uncultured Leptospirales bacterium | reverse complement strand
CCCGGATCCCTGAAATCCGGAAGTGATATCTTTGGTATTTTTGTGTGCGAAAGCGATTCGGTATAAAGCGGTATTTTGAGCTCTTTACCGCGGACATAATAGACCAGATCGTTTTTACTGTAAGCGGCCCTGGTTTCTTTCCAGTTTTTTATCAGCTCTTTTGTTTCTTTATCAAGATGCTTCTTCGCTTCGCCGATTTCTTTTTTTATCTTTTCAGAAATGCGCTTGTCGCTTTTAAGCGATTTCGCGGCTTCTTCCAGATGCCATTCGTGTCTCAGGGCGTTTGCCTGTTTTTCCGTATGCTTATGATATTCCCTTACCGTATCCGCGATCTCCGAAAGATAGCGCGTGCGCTCAAGCGGGATAATGATTGTCTTTGATGTCGTGACCCTGGATGCCGGCCTCTGTAATTGCGACTCGAATTTGAGCCCGATCTTTTTCTCGATATGGTCTAGCAAGGCGCAATAGAGGGAAGTGACTCCGTCGTCGTTGAATTTTGAAGCTATCGTGCCGAATACCGGCATATCCTCCGTCTTGCGGTCGAACTTTTTATGATTTCTCTGCACCTGCTTGCGAACGTCGCGGAGAGCGTCCTCGCTCCCGGGCTTTTCGAATTTATTCACAGCGATAAGATCGGCATAATCCAGCATGTCGATCTTTTCAAGCTGCGTGGCAGCCCCGAATTCGCCTGTCATTACATACAGGGAGATGTCAACGAGATCGGCGATCTGTGAATCGCCCTGCCCTATACCGGCTGTCTCCGCTATCACCAGGTCGAAGCCTGCGGCCTTTACCACATTGATAGCGTCAACCAGGACCGATGATATCTCGGAGTTGGACCGGCGCGTGGCAAGACTGCGCATGTAAACCCTGTCGTTGAGTATGGAGTTCATCCTTATCCTGTCGCCGAGAAGCGCGCCGCCTGTCTTGCGCCTTGAAGGATCGCAGCTTATTACCGCTATCCTTATATCTTTTACATCCTGTAAAAATCTTATAATAAGTTCGTCGATAAGAGACGACTTGCCCGCTCCGCCCGTGCCTGTTATCCCGATAACGGGTATCTTATTTTTATCCTTCGCTTCCGCGACTTTTGCTTTAAGCTTATGGAGCAGGTCTTTATCGACACCCGGAGTCTCCAGCGCCGTTATCGTCTTTGCTATGTGCAGTTTGTTATCCGTCGATAGCTCTTTTAAATCGAATTCGTAATCACTTACCGGCGAGAAATCCATATGCTTTATCATGTGATTTATCATGCCCTGAAGACCGAGCCTGCTGCCGTCTTCGGGAGAGTAAATCTTGGCCACGCCGTATCTCTCGAGCTCGTCTATCTCATCGTGAATAATAACGCCCCCGCCGCCTCCGAAAACTCTGGTGTTCGCGCCTTTTTCTTTAAGGAGATCGACGACGTATTTGAAAAACTCGACATGCCCCCCCTGGTAGCTCGATACGGCAATGCCCTGGGCGTCCTCTTCGACAGCAGCATCGACTATTTCGGCCACCGAGCGGTTGTGCCCAAGGTGAATCACCTCAATGCCGGAATCCTGAAGGATTCTCCGCATTATATTTATGGAAACGTCGTGACCGTCGAACAGGGACGTCGCGGTCACGACTCTTATATTATGCGCAGGTTTATATTTCTCTGCTTCAATGCTCATACATCCTCCATAGCTTAAACCGATATCTTTACTTATGAGTGCATCTCAAAACCGCTGGAAAACATTAAACGGATTTTAGGCACATCGTAATGTAATATGCAACAGGGGTTTTGAGATACACTCATAAGTAAATCCGACACAAAAGTCCATTATTTAAACGCAATAAAAATAATCAAGTAAAAACGGAGTTTTAAATATAGACAGGATTACCGGCTTAAAAGTTGAAAAAATACATATGTCGTGCGGATTTTATTTCCATGTGATCTTAGGCTTTCTGCGCTGCGGAAGGCGGCGGTAGCGGACATCCGGATATCCGAGCATCATCGGATAATGGTGCGGCCTGTCATCGCCCGGATCCAAAACCCTGCGCGCGGGAGGCCAGTTTAAAAGCGCGCCCTCGAGCAGCCCGGCCCAGCATGTGCCCAGGCCGAACGCAGGCGCGGCAAGATCAAGATAGCAAAGAGCCAGAGATAAATCGACCAGCCCGAAAGCGGACTCCTTCGGCGCGGATACAAAAAGCAGTACCGGCGCGTTCCTGAGTATCCCGTCCTCCCCCTTTTCCCATGCTTTTACAATATTGGAAAAATAAGGCGCTCGCGAAACATTTTCGCGCATCCAGTCCACGGTATGTTTCGAAAGAGTACGCATAATTTCTTTATCGGTATACACGGTCCATTCGAGCAGCTGGGCATTCCTTGCGGTAGGGGCGTATCGCGCAATTTCGATAAGCCGCTGTATTTTTTCTTTTTCAACGGGTTTGTCCTTGAACTTTCTTATTGACCGCCTTGACCTGAGAAATTGCACTGCCTGGTCTTCATTAATGGCAAGCTTTCTGTCTATAAGGGGTGATTCAGCAATGGGAACATATTTATGGCTTAACGCGTCATGCGGGCATACGGCGATGCAATGTCCGCAGGAATTGCATATTGCTTCCGCATTCTCCGTTGAGCGCGGATAGCCGGTCTCTTCATCCGTTTCTATCAGGTTGAAAGGACACTCATTAATGCAAATCCCGTCTTTTTTGCATTTGCTCTGATCCAGAATCAAAAAACCCATTTTAAATTATCCTTAACGCGATACGCGATTTTTATTTAGCTACGCTCAAAAGCCTGTCGTATTTATTGTGCTTCCTGTCCGACTTCTTCTTGGTAAGCTCGATCTTGGACATCGTCCTGTAAAAAGGCTGCATCGATTCGTGCACTTTTGTTATCATCCTTGTAAGTTCGGACTCAACTTCCATATGAAGATCATAAAGGTGCTTTTCTCTAAGCCTTACGTTTGTGTATACGTTATAATTCTTCTCGATCTCGTTCTTTAGCAACCTGATCTCTGCATTCTGTTCTTCAATTATTTTATTGTACTTTTCCCTCAGTCCTTTAATAAGTTGTTTATATTTGTTATCAATTTCGTTTCTGACTTTCTTTATGGTCTTGTCGTTTTCTTTGCTGCAGAGAATTCTTTCTCTTGCGCGCTCTTTATTAATTATGCTTTTTATTCTAGACTTTCTGATAAACATAGTGATCTCCAAAAAAATGAATTATTGTACAGTTTGAAAATGCCATAAAATTCTGTCAAGAATTGAATCCGGAAATTTTAATAAAATATCAGAAAATATGGATTTTTAAGTTATTTTTTACGTTTTTACAAAAAATTACAGCTGTAGTCCATGCGGAATTATGCCTTAAAATAAGGTTAAATATCCAATTATTGATTGCATTATTAGAAACCATCTCAAAATTATAGATTTATATAAGTACTCATCTTGACTGACTTTTTTATAAACATCTGCGATAGAATGATCAGATTATT
>CAZVDF010000032.1:0-37620 GCA_964626055.1 uncultured Leptospirales bacterium | reverse complement strand
AATCTGATCATTCTATCGATAGTATTAAGAAATAGTGTAATAAAAGTCAGTTAACCTGAGTAAGTAATTAACGATAAATAGGGATACAATAGAAAATAAAATTCCCCGGGGCAAGCCTCCGGTACTGACGTACCGGCCGCCACCTTCGGTGTCGGCGGGGTATCATGTTTCAAGGCGTTATCGATTTGCTCCGCAAATCGATAGGCTTACATCCTTGACGCAAGCGTCGAGGTATTACGCCTTGAAAAAAAATTTAATTTTAAGATGGCTTCTAATTAAATTCCGGGAAAAAGATAAATTCTGAATATGAACTTTGATATTTCACATTTACAGACTTACCAGTGGGCGCTGGGAATGGCAAGCGGAGTGATAATAGGCATGTCAAAGACAGGCATCAGCGGCATTCTGCTCTTCTTCATCCCTATGATGGCTATTGCATTCGGAAGCAAAGCCTCAACCGGAATTTTAGTGCCCATGCTGTGTATTGGCGACATCTTTGCTGTCGCATGGTACCGCCGTCATGGAGAGACAAAATACATCCTTAAGCTTCTTCCGGGCACACTGTGCGGAATGCTCATCGGAGTTGCGGTCGGCGGCAGCATATCCGACGATGCTTTCAGGATATTGCTCGGCAGCATAGTTATCGGCCTGCTTGTGCTTATGATCTGGCAGGATACCCGGGACAGGGAGGATATTTATCCGCATACTTGGTGGTTCTCCGCCGCAGCCGGGATCCTGGCCGGATTCACTACAATGGTCGGCAACGCAGCCGGCGCAGTTATGTCGATATATCTTCTCTCAATGCGCCTTCCGAAAAACGCGTTTATCGGGACCCTGGCCTGGTTTTTCCTGATCATCAATCTCGTCAAGATCCCGTTGCAGATATTTTTCTGGAAAAACATCGGCCCTTCAACTCTGGTTTTCGGCGCGATAATGATTCCCTTTATTGCTGCCGGAGCGTTCATAGGATTTACAATTACAGGGAAAATACCGGAAAGAGCATACAGGATATTCGTTATTGTGATGACGGGAATTGCCGCGCTTATGATGTTCTTCTGAATTGAGAAAAGGAATGGGGAGATACTGTAAAATATACAAAAAAAATATTGATGAAATCCACTGTCTTGAAATATATTACGAAATCAATAAATACTTTAAATCAGGTTATCTACAAGAGATCAGGCGTACATTTAATATTGATAGTGAAGAAGCAAAAAGAATATGCGACACGTGTGAATATAATCTGATGGACTAGACAGCAGTGCGGGAGGAAAATGAGCATAAAAATAATATTTCATAAACGCTATTACAATTCCGATTACACGTCGGACCCGGCTGCCGCAGAAGGCCGTCTCGAAGGTATTATGAAAATCATTAATCCAGAGAATTAATTAGCAATAATTCTAGTAATGTATTTCGATTTATCATGATTATTAATTTACCCATCTTGGCTGATTTTTATTCAGTTATTTGCCGGCACTATTGATAGAATGATCAAATTTTGAGATAGCTTCTAAAAATTCTTAAGCTGCATGGAGAAAAAAATGAAAAAGGAAATCCACAAAAGCGCGACTTCGGGGACGATTTACGCGCTCGGTTTTATCGGCGCTGCAATTTACTTTATTTCCAATGCCGCCGGATTCTGGGGCGGCGTACTCGGATTTTTAAAATCGATCGTCTGGCCTGTATTTTTCGTATACTATGCTTTTAAACAGTTCGGGATATAATATTCATTATGCAAATTGAATTTCTCGGAACAGCCGGTCCTATCACGGTACCAAAGCCGTTCTGTACCTGCAGGATATGCGAAGAAGCGCGCGAAAAAGGAATACCTTACAGCCGCAGCGGTCCGGGCGTATTTGTGCACGGGCCCGACATTCTCATCGACACACCGGAAGAGATAAAAGATCAGCTGAACCGCTCCCGGATCAAAAATATCAGGGCATGCATCTATTCGCACTGGCATCCGGACCATGTCATGGGACGCAGGCTATGGGAGTCGAAGTTCGATATTAAACAATGGCCGAAACGCGTCGATCCCATAGACGTCTATATGCCGGAGCAGGTAGCCGTGGATTTCAGGAACACGCTTGGAACATGGGATCACCTGAAATACTTCGAAAAAGTTAGATTGATCCGCATGATCGAATTAAAAGACGGAGATCTGATCCATGTAGACGATACGGAAGTCCGGCCGTTCCGTCTCGCTGAAAACTATGTATATGCCTTTATTTTTGAATGCCGCGGGAAGCGCGTATTAATAGCAATGGATGAAATTTTAGGATGGCATCCTCCTGAAGAAGCGCAGGGAGCCGATCTTGCCGTTCTGCCAATGGGGATCGTGGAATTAAATCTTACTACAGGCGAACGGATTATTCCCGAACGGCATCCTATCCTTAAAACCGAAGCCACCTACAGGCAGACACTGGAAATCATTCCGAAACTCAAAGCTTCGCGGGTTGTGCTTTATCATATAGGGGAGGAAGTGTCCTATGACGATCTTAAAAAGGAAGAAAGCAGATTAAAAAATGAGGGGCTTGGATATATTTCCTTTGCATACGACACAATGAAAGTAGACATATAAACGCTCCGGCTTAAAATAAAAAAAGTCATCTCATGCTTACTGATTCATTTAGAAATTAAACGATAAATTGGGATACGATACAAAATTTTTAAGGACGCCTTTCAGACCTGATGTAAGTGCGTTCAGATTCATGAAAAACTGACCGGGAAGGTCTGATTCCGGAGAAAATTTTGTATTGTATCCCAATTTATCAGCATATAAAAAATAATTTTAAGATGAATTCAAATAATACAGGGAGAGCAAAAATGTTACGCGTAATTCTCGCTTTTATTTTAGTCACGGGGCCGGTATTCGCGAAAAACACACCGGATTTCAATGCATTAAAGAAGCACTGGGGAAAAATTGATCTGGTCACAATAAATAAATCTGCAGGGGACAGGCATATCGCAGAACTTAAAATGGGAAAGACCCGGGCTTCAAGAAACCTGTATATGCTGACTCCGCAAAATCCCGAACTCCTTCTATGGATTTTTCATGGATACAAACCGGACGGAGATCCGTATAAGCAATCCCCTGAGCTCTTTATTAAGAATCTCGGATTAAAGGAATTGTCATCATGGAATAACGCATTGGTTGTCATTGTGGACTCAGGCATCAGCCTTTATTCATACAGTCCCGAAAGCGGGCTCCCTGAGCTGCAGATATATTGCGCCGTATACGATAAGCTGATAAAACAATACGACGCCATGCCCGTAATTCTGGCAGGCATATCTTCCGGCGCAGAAGGCGCCGTTAAATTCGCGCCTTTTGTTATTAATCTTAAATCGCTGATATGTCTGTCCGGCACATATAACTTCGACTCGCTTCCGCTGGATTCAAGTGAATATAAAATACACCTGAAAGAATACGGTTCTAAAAGTGAATGGGAATATGAACAACCGGTCAGAATACTGCCTTTACTTAAATGCAAAATAATTCTTTTATCAGAAGAAAAGTCCATTTACAGAGCACAGGCAAGAGATGCAAGCCGCGTAAGCGGGATTAAAAAAATAGAATTTATCGAAAGCATTGGCAAAGGAAAATCACACGACTGGGATTTCTGGGGCTCGGAAGAAGTTAAAAAAATAATTAACAGCGAAATTCAGTCAGCGGGATCTTTTTAGGGTACTGTTTATTTATATTATCTATAATAATATCTCATTTTCAGCTAAAGCGTCACACACAGAACAAGGCGCGCAGCCCCTTGTTCTTCCGCTTTCACATTCATAAAAGCAAAACCGGCGGGACAGCGCCCGCCGGTTTTGCTTTAGAGATGTTGCTAATTATAATATTTCTTTTACCCGTGAACGGCAATCTGCCTAATTTATTCAAGTAAAACATACTGATAACTATTTTACTTCCAGCTTAATATCAGCGAGACAATTGTATCTGCCGTCGATAGTTCCGGATGTATTGTCTGCATGAGCCTGCCTGTTCAAATAACGCGTATCGTCAAGTTCTCTTACGATAGAATTGATCGCTGTTCCATGACTGCCGGAAAACTGCACAACAAGATTCTTTGTTGAATCGCAGGCAAAGGGAACGGAAAGAGGTATATCGATCCAGTCTCCTTTTACTAGTCCGCCTGATACAGTAAAACTACCATTATAAACCGTCTGAGCGCCGGTTAAATTTGCTGAAAACACTGTATCACCTAAAATAATATCATCAGACTGGCCGAGAATTACGGTAAAGTTACTATAGCCTGAAGCAGCGGAATTATCAGAGAAAAGGCGAAGGCTGATTTTTGAAATCGATCCTTTTATGCCGAGTTCTGCGGCTGAATATAAATACTGCAGCATATTGTCATCAGTATTATGAAAAGGATAAAAAATTCCAACACCTGATGCATCAGGTGCCACGACATTAACTGTCCCGCCATAGAACCGGAATACCGGCTCGAAAGCGCGATCACGTAATGTACCAGTAGTTGCAGCCGGACTTACTGTTGAATAAAGCACGCGTGTAATGCCTGCAGGAAGGGATTCATAATCAACAGAGTAATTACCAGAAGCGACTGTACATGAAATGTCTATTAGCAGATTGCTCGTACCATCATAATTAAATGAATTTGTATTAAATGGTATCCATACATTCGACGGTTGCCCTTCGGGAACCTGATATGAAAGTCCCTGTGTTACTGTAACCGGAGTAACTCCGCTGTAATTATCTGCAAATATGTTACTGGCCAGTGTTGTCGTGCCTGCCGGTATATGGGCTATCTTTACCGTCATACCTGTCACATCTGCATCAGCTGTTTCCACGTCAGGATTCAGCGCCATACTTGTGATTAAACCGTTTCCTTTGATATCGGATGCAAGAATGAGCATTTGCACGCGCCCCGTATATCCGGGAGCGATTCCCATCTGGGAATTTGCGGTTTTATCTGCGCAGATTACTTTATTGTCCCCGCCCGCGAAAAGGAGCTTAACATGCAAAGGATATTCGCTTGTGTAAGTAGCTGTATCAGGACTAGCAATTTGATTTGTATATGCTGCACCTGTATAATCAGTAGTTCCAACCCCACCTCCAAGATTAACCGCCTGTGATGAGGCAGCCGAGCGTGTAATATCAATGACAAGATTATCGATCCCGTTATAATTGAAATGTGTAGTTAGCGGAATCTCGAAATAATCGCCTGCAGTGCCGGCGGGGATGGTTATTGTAGCGCCATTCAAAACAGTTACGGCAGAACCTTTGCCTTGATTAATGTTTAATGTCATATTGGTGTTAAGATTTTCTACACTTGTATGCCCTAGTTTAATTGTAAAATTTGAGCATGTTGTTGCGGTGACAACGTTTCCATTATATCGAAAATAAAGCGATCTAATACTGCCTGAGCCTGCAATATCGGCTTTTTTATAAAGCATCTGATAATGACGAAAACTGTCAGTATTGATAATATTTCCCCAGGGGGCTTCCACGGTGCTTAATACCGCTTTTGTAAACGTCTCCGAAGGCGTTCCCCCCGGCCCTCCCCCGCTGTCGCTGCCTCCGCCGCCGCAGCCGCCTGCGGCAAAAATCAATAGAGCCGTGACCAGCGTTATTGCCAAAGCTTTAAAATAGTTATTCATATTTCCCTCCGGAATTTAAATTTTAGGATATGTACAATGATTGCCATCTGTCATATCCTTCAAAATGGAGTTCTCTTTTCACGCGAATCGTCACAAAAAATTTTTAAAAGACCTATCTGATTACCTTGAGCGAGCCGTTGACTGTGCCTATGTAAATCGGCAGCTCCGACGATCCCTGCGGCGAAGTGAACCTTATTAGCTCCTTCCCTCCTTCGACTACATGCCATGTGCCGCTGCCAGGGCCTGCCTTTACAGCCTTCAGATTGCCGGGCTTTATGTCAGTAAGCTTGTCGCTTCCGCCCGTCAGGTTCTCGATAAGGGAATTCTTTACCTCGTCATAGACATCTTCATTCGAAAAGGATTTCGCGTAATCCTCTATCTTGGGCGCGAACTCCCTTGCAATGCCTGCCTTATCTTTTTTCTTTATGATATTATGGACTTTCTTCGCGTATTCTATGATGTCCTTTTCCATTGCCGCGCCTTTTCCGTTAAAACGGGCGGTGAAATCAATGGAAGATTTGAACTTCTGGTTTATCTTAACTGTCTTTGATCCCGCGAAGTCGCTGTTCTTTTTATTTATTGCAAAGAGGCTGCCCGGGCGTGATGTGCTCCCAACATCTCCGCGATACATTCCGGACAGGCCGATTGATATGCGAGCTTCTTCAGTACCTTTTGCTTTTTTCAGCTCTGCCGTGACTTCGTTATTGCCGGCAAGCCAAACATTCAGCGGTGCTGTGCCTGTGTCCTGTGTGCCTTTAAACGTGTTAATGAGAAAGCCGTTCACGTACAGGCTTCCGGATACATTGTCGCTTTCCCATGTCATCTGATAGATTTTCACTTTACCCTCCTTACCCTGTAATTCTTTTTCTCCTGCTCCAAATGCTGCAGCCATTAAAAAAACGATGCATGTAAAGATAATTAGTTTTGACATAAAAATATCTCCTTTGTTTTTTAATAGTTCTTCTGCTTAATAGGTTACTGTTACTCCTTTGGCTTCAAGAGCATCTATCTGGTCAGGATCGCTTAGCGGGTTATCACTCAGGTTAACAGTGTCTCCGGTTTCAAGGCCTGTGTTGTCAATCAGTGCCTGAATATCAGTTATATCGTTCCATCCCAGACCAAGGTACTGCAGCATAGTCAGTCCTTCGAGCGCATCAATATTGTTTATATTATTGTCCCCAAGGTTGAGCCACGTTAAGTTTGTAAGATATTGCAGCGAACTTATATCGCTAATAGTGTTCATGAAACAGTTAAGGAACGTTAAATTCGTCAGACCGGAAAGATCATTTATGCCGATTATTTCGTTTTGGTTTATGTCTAAGTTGGTAAGATCCGTCAGACTTTTCAGCGGTAATATATTGCTTATATTATTCTCCCCTATGTAAAGTCTTCCCAGGTTATTCAATGTTGAAAGCGCAGTGATGTCGCTGATCTGATTTTGGCTTAAAAATAGATAATATAGAGATGTCATTCCTGAAAGCGGTTCGATGCCGGTTATGTTGTTCATCCCGAGATCAAGACTATTAAGTTTAGTTAATGCGGAAAGCGGGCTGATATTGCTGATCAGGTTATTATGCAAATAAAGCTCTTCTAAATTAATACATTTTTCCATTCCTGACAGACTGGCGATTTTTTCTTCGTCAAGAGATCCGGCGTAATTCGCGTTGAGCTCAGTCAGCGTCTCAAGGTCAGCTTTTGTTAGCTGCTGGTCTGCAGGTATTGGCGCCGGCAGCTGCGCGCGTATCCAAGCTTCAAGATTCGCGTCAGCTATGAGAGACACGGGAGTGCTCCCGCCTCCATCATCTCCGCTGCCTCCGCTTTTGCTGTCCCCGCCTCCGCAGGCCGCGAACGCAATCGCTGATAAAAGCATTAAGATTGCTGTAATTTTATTTTTTGTTTTCATATCGTCCTCCCAAATTGTTTTTTAATTTTACGTGTTTACAGCTTTTTCTAAAACATACTCTTTAAAAGTGAGTTCTGATTTTCGTTGAATCGTCACAAAAAATTATTTAATCATTTGGATCAAGAAGGCGTACGGTTGAGGCGGCACATTGTTTATATAAATGTGTTAAAAGCTGCTGTTATATCTGCCTCATAATAATATATTTATATAGAAAAATGTATGCAATGGCCCCCCGGGGGGGTAGTTTTTTAAAAAACAGATTTTTATTCAGAATTTTTATTTATTTGATGGTTTTTGAAAGATTTTTTGAGGAAATCCGGATGAAAGCATTATGCAGTGCATAAGATCATGGCAGAGGAGGGTTATAAAAGCCGTCAATTATCCGCATTGTTTCGCAGAATAAATATATCTGCGAGTTCTTCGCGGGAACCTGCGCCTGTTTTGTCATATATACTGGAGATATGATGCTTTACCGTGTTTATTGAGATGGAATATTCATCGGCAATCTGTTTTTTCGTATAACCCTTCAATAACAGCATCAGCACTTGTTTTTCTTTACTTGTAATGTGTGATGATTCGCAGAGATAGTTAATCCGCTTATCGTTTATAACCGAATAATTTTTATAACTCCAATTAGGATGCAGGGTCATCGCTGCAGCAGCATGTATCATCATTGCATTCACTATCTGAAGGGTCTCGCCGGACAAAGCGAATGAAGACACGGAATTATCGAGATATAATACAGCTCTTACCGAATTTTCATAAATAATCGGGATGCAAAGGAGCGACTTTATCTCAATTATAATTTTATAAAATTCCTCAAAACTGCCTTCATTAAAAACATCGTCGCGATCAATTATTTCCTGCCGGACATATGCCAGCTGCGCGATCTTTTTTATTATATAAGTCGATTCCTTATTCAACTCTTCGCTGTTTATCTTTATTATGCCGGATAATTCATCCGGATCTTCACCTGTTAAAAATAGAAAAGCCCTCTGCGCTCCGGATAATCTCAGCGTGACAGACACGATTCTTTCAAGTATCTGATCCCGGTTGTTTAATTTGCTAATGTCCTGAATTAATCGCGTGAAAGAACTTATTGCCTCTTTGTGTTTTAATGATGTGCTGTTTTTCACAGCAGGCTCCAAATCCTTGTCATTAATTTCCAGTATATCTCTGAGTTCGGATAAATATACTGCGGAATTAATTTCACTGAAAATAATATATGCATGAAAGAGATACTCATAAGCGTCTTTTTCATTCAAAGAATTCCGGAACATGCCGTATTTATAATACGCGAGCGCCAGATCATATTTTTTCCCCAGACGCTGACAATAATCAATGCCTGTCAGGAATAATTCCCGCGATTTTCTATTATTACCTTTCAACGCGTAATACTCTGCAAACAGGCGAAAGACTTCGCCGCGATGAGTGGACCATTTGCCTGCGATCTTCATGGCTTTTACGCAGGATTTTTTTATGACATGAAGTGATTTTCTTTTTGCACGGTAATTCAGCTTATCCTTCAGAAAATCAAATCTCCGGATATGAGCTTCTGCGATACGGCAAAACAATTCCGAACTGTAATATTGAAGAGGTTTTGAATATTTATATAATTGCTGTGCACGCAATAAATAATCCAATGATTTATCAATATCTCCGAGCGCGAGGTATACGGCTCCAAAACGGAAGCACGCGCTGCACTGCACATTTTTTAATTCCCTCTCCACGCCTATATCATAGCCTTTCTGAAGATACTGCAGGGCTTGATCATAATCGCCCTGCTGATGATATATCATGGCATGATGAATAAGTGCAGATGCAACACTGTAGTGATCGTGCATTGCATACCCGAACGCAAGCAGCTCGCGTGCATAGTAGAGCGCCTTCTCATAATCGCCGGTATCAATATAAATCCTCTGAATAATCAGCGGGATCGTGGCCGCATCCTTTGAAGATCCGATCCGTTTATATAAATTCATGCTCTGATGCATATATTCGAGACTTTTTTCGAACTGCCCGTCCCATTGATAGTATAGTCCCAGTAAATACAGGGAATGGGCAATACCCGGAGTATCATTAAAAACTTCCCGTAATTGAAGAGATCTCTGAAGATATTTTAAAGCCAATTTAGGTCTGGGAATGGACATGAGCATAGTCCCATACGCGGCAAGCCCCATGGCAAGACTCTTTGACGGCCCCAGATTCTTTTCGACAATGTTAAGTGTACGCAGGACTGCCCGGAGGAATTTTATTTTATCTGAAAAAACATATGTCCAGATAAGGACATAATAGAATGAAGCAATTTCATCTATTCTGTAATTTTTTTTTGTATTTTTCGAAATAAAAAAAAACGGGAAAATATTGTGCAGCAAATGAATGACGAACTCCCTGCCGGTATAAATAAGCGCTGTAATCGTGCCTGCCGGAAGCTTTTCGCCCAGCAGGTTTAATCCGGTTTTCGCGGTTCTTTCACATTCCTTATATTTCGTATTATCTTTGCAGTATGCATAAGTAATCTGTTTATAAGCGTTGACGATTTTATCGGAATCCCGGGTAAAATTTATTATCTGCCTATAAGCATTAATAGATTTCTCATTATCTTCTTTAACAAGATACAACTTACCTATATATTCCATGCAATCCAGCCACATGCCAGAACCTGCAAGAGATCGCTTTTCCAGCATGGCGGCTGCCTGTTCAAAATACATAACTGCCTCGTCAAAGGCATAAGTTTTTTGCGCCTTTAATCCTGCGAGATAGCTGTATTCCAGAATTTTTTCTTCGTCTTCAGCAGAAACATAATGATATACAAGATCATAATAATATTCCTCAAGAGAATCATTATATTGCGTCATAATGAACGCCGCGATTTGTCTATGAAGATCTTTTTTCCCGGATGGATCTATTGTATCAATTAATGCTTCCTGTATCCGGTCATGCGTGAAAATAAAACAGCTTTTATTACTGCTGTCCTCTTCAATAAAATGAATATATAAAGCCTTATCTATGATACGGGCAATTTCCTCGTTTGATAGAGGTTTTTTTAAATTCCCGCCGAAATTATTAAGCAATGCCGATTGGAATCTTCTCCCTGATAATGCCGCATAGGACAGCGCGTCAAGCTCGCTTCTGCCGAGAAGAGAAATACTGCTGACGATCATTTCAATATTTTCTTTTTGTTTAAATAGTTTCTCGAATGCCTCGTTATTGATAAGCCACCTGTCATGAAAATATATAATATCCTTCTCGATCAGTTCCCTGACCGTCTCTATTGCATAAAAGGGATTTCCCTGATTTCTCAGGAAGACAAGGTCTGCGATCCTGGTGATTGTCTGGCTTGAATCATGAAATAATTCCGCAACAAACTGGTCCAGATATCCCCTCTCGAAAGGAAGAAGATCAATAAGCGACAGCGAGTGACTTTCGTTTATTGTTTTATTTAAAAACCGATACAGCCGATGCCCTTCGTTAATCTCTGTATCCCGGTATGCCCCGATAATAAGAAAAGAATAATCGACTATGTTGTGTATTATCTCCCGCATTAAATCAAACCCGTCATCATCGAGCCACTGAAGATCATCAAGGAACAGGATCAGTTTTCCCTCAATTTCGGCGATACTGAGAAAAAAAAGTGAAAGCGCATGCAAAGCTCTCTTTTTTTCCCGGTCCGGATCAAGTTTTGCCAATACAGGCGAGTCGCCAATGGCTTGATAAAGACACGGATTAAATCGTATTAATATCTCTCCCATGTCGCCCAAATTTTCTTTAAGCCGGTTTATGATCGATTGTTTTTTTTCTGAAGAATACTGGCTGAAGATATCGTGATACATTGTGATGGCTTCTTTGAAAGGCGAATAGGGATTATTTTTTTCAAAAAAATAACACTTCCCCTGTAAAAACATACCCTCTGTATGTAATTCATGACAAAATTCCCCGACAAAACGGGTCTTGCCCACGCCCGCGTTCCCTCTGATCAGGCACAGCCCTCCCTTTGCCGACATTGCCCTGTGATGCGCTTTTTTCAGCTGTTCAATCTCATGCTCTCTGCCGATAAAACGCGTATGGAATTTAAGCCTGTATGATTTATCGGCCAGGCCAAGCAGAAAATCCTTTTCGCCGTTTCTGATTTTAAGCAGATCTTCCAGAACACCGCGGGCGCTGTGGTACCTGTTATCGGCTTCGCTGCCGATAAGCTTCATTATGATTAAGTCAAGTATTTCGGGGATTGCGTTATTAATTGACGAAGGTACAGGAGGTATCTGTGTTATCTTCCGATAGCTGATATCGCTCATGGTATCCCCCCGGAAAGGAGGCATCCCGGAGCACATCCTGTACATGATGGCGCCAAGCGAATATAGATCGCTTCGTTCATCTACCCGGCCGCTTACCGCGCTTGTCTGTTCAGGAGACATATACAGGAACGGCTCCGTCTCCCGGCTCTCATCATCGGCAAATATCTTTTTTATATGCCATACGGCGCAATCAATGATTTTCAGACCGCACAATTCACCGCTTTTTTCATCTATTTGCAGAAGAATATGGGAAGGTTTCAGATAGCGATGAATGATCCTGTTCTTATGCATAAACGACAGGGCTTCGGCGAGCTGTATGAATATATCAATTATCAGCCTGGATGAAAAGACATACCGGGACCGGAACAACTCTTTCAGCGAAGGATGGCCGAAGTACTCGGATGCGATGTACATATCGCCGTTAAGCTGTCCGTGCCCGAATATCTTCAGAACGCCCGGGTGCGAAATGCCGGACAGAATGTCAAGCTCATAGCTGAAGCGCGCGGCATCCTCCCTGCCTGCGGAAATCCTGTTCTGCTTTATTATCTTGACTGCAGTGATAGTGCCGCTTTCTGCGTCACGCACCTTGTAAACGGTGCCCGAAGGCCCGTCAAAGATGCTTTCGCCAAGCGCATATATTTCATCTGTTATGTTGAACATAGATTAGAAACAAAAATTCAAAAATATCCGGATGGCAAAAAAATATATCAATCGACAGCAGGCGTCAAGGATAATAAAGACTTAAAAGAAATGTTAAAGTTCTGGCTGCTGCTTTTTTTAGCAGAGAACTCAGCGACAAATACTTTCCATTTAGTTATTATTTATTGCCGAATTTTCTTCAAATTAGATTAAATAATTCTAATTATTATTAATCTTTCTAAGTTTTTCATTTGACATAATTCAGTGTCTCGGTTTAATATCTTATTTTAAGATGCAATCACTCGAAAGAAAAGACCTTCTCGATATAGAATCTCTCAGCACTGAAGAGATTGAACTTATTTGCAACTCGGCGAAGTACTTCAAAGACCTTTTCACCCGTTCGGTAAAGACCGTACCCGTGCTCCGCGGTAAAACGGTCTGCTGCCTTTTTTACGAACCGTCCACGAGAACAAAGATCAGTTTTGAACTGGCAGCCAAGCGTCTGTCAGCCGACCTCATCAATGTAACAGTCGCGACTTCGTCCGTGGTAAAAGGAGAATCGCTTATCGATACCGTACATACCCTTGAGGCCATGAAGGCAGATTATATTGTTATCCGGCATGCGGCGTCCCTGGCGCCGCATTTTTTGTCTAAAAATATAAAAGCCTCCGTCATCAACGCCGGTGACGGATTTCACGCTCACCCTACGCAGGGCCTTCTCGACGCGTACTCCATACTTGAAAGAAAGGGATCGCTCAAAGGACTTCATATAGGGATAGTGGGAGACATTAAACATTCGCGGGTTGCCAGATCGGATATTCAGACATTCAAAAAACTCGGCGCGAAAATTACCCTGTGCGGCCCCCCCACTCTCCTGCCGGACGAATTCAGCGTATACGGCGTTAACATGACATATAATCTGGACGAAATTCTGCCGCATCTCGACGCGGTAAATATGCTCCGCATTCAGAAGGAAAGGCAACAGGGTTCGCATTTCCCGTCGCTCAGGGAATACCACCGGCAGTTCGCACTCACGACCGATCGCTTGAAAAAATGCAGGAAAGATATAGTAGTTATGCACCCGGGACCTATGAACAGGGGTATTGAGATAGACGATACTGTTGCAGACAGCCCCAATGCCATAATAAATGAAGAAGTAACCAACGGAGTCGCTGTTCGCATGTCCATCTTTTACCTGCTTTCGGGCGGCAAACCGCTGGAGGAAATAGACTGACCTCATCCCCTAACCCCTTCTCCCGCAGGGAGAAGGGGAATCTTACCCTCTCCTTAAGGGAGAGGGTGGCGGCGCTAAAGCGCCGCCGGGTGAGGTTCATAAAAGGACCATTATGAAAATTCTGATTAAAAACGGCAGGGTGATCGATCCCGCATCAAACCTTGAAAAAGATCTCGATATTCTTATTGAAAATACGATCATAAAAAAAATTTCCGGCGATATAAATCCCGGGAGCGATAAGGAAACAACTGTTATCGATGCTTCGGGCTGTCTGGTGCTGCCAGGGCTGATAGACATGCACGTTCATTTCAGGGAGCCGGGCAGGGAAGACATTGAGACGATCATGGGCGGATCGGAAGTCGCGGCCAAGAGCGGCTTTACCACCGTATGCACAATGCCCAACACAACACCGGTGATCGACAACCTGGCTCTAGTGCGCTTCATTATCCTTGAAGCCGAAAAGAGCCCCATTAACGTTCTCCCGATCGCGAATATCACAAAGGGGGCGCAGGGCAAAGAGATCACGGAAATGGGCGAACTCTTCAAATGCGGGGCGGTCGCCTTCTCCGATGACGGATCTCCGGTCATGAGCTCCATACTTATGCGAAGGGCTCTCGAGTATGCTAAAATGATAAACGTCCCCATCATCACTCACTCAGAAGACCTTGAACTCTCGGACAAAGGCATTATGAACGAAGGTTATAACTCGGTACTTCTCGGTCTTAGGGGCATCCCGAAGGAATCCGAAGAGGTCATGATAGCAAGGGATGTGATACTTGCCAGGCTCACGAAAGGCAGGTTGCACATTGCGCATATATCCTCCGCGGGCTCCGTTGAGATAATAAAAAGAGCCAAGGAGGAAGGCGTCAGCGTCACATGCGAAGCGACACCGCATCACTTTTCGCTTACCGACGACGCTGTCAAAAAGCATCTATCAATGGCAAAAATGAATCCTCCGCTCCGCACCGAGAAAGACAGGCTCGCCATCATAGAAGGACTGAAGTCCGGAGTAATAGACTCGATAGCTACGGATCACGCCCCGCATCTGAATAACGAAAAGATGCAGGAGCTGGAATACGCGCCGTTCGGGATAATCGGGCTCGAAACCGCCGTACCGCTTGTTATAACAAGGCTGGTTAACGAACACAAATTTTCCTATATTGAAGCATTTAAAAAACTTACATCTAATCCCGCGAAAATTCTGAACATAGATGCAGGAGAGTTAAAGGAAAATAAAAGAGCGGATATTACCGTTTTAAACCCGAATAAAAAAATACATATTGACGAAAAATTCATACTTTCGAAATGTAAAAACACTCCTTTTATAGGGCTTGATCTTTTCGGATCCGTTGAATATACTATCTGCAACGGTAAAATAGTATATAAAAACGGATAAAATTCACTCCCGAGAATTACCCGGCGTTTTCAGTAAGCATAAAAACCGCTTTTATCCTTTTGGGGCGCTTGCTTCACTCTCAGGAGGGAATGTGCGCAGGGACTAATCAGGATCATTATACCCGCAGCCTTCATAAGGGCTTAAAGGTTCATTCCTGTCCAGCGACTTAATGTCTTCATAATAGGGAAAATCCCTGCACATTCGCGGCCTTATCCCGTAAATGGAACAGGCCGGGATGCCTTCAGGGTCGTGCGTAAAATGCTTGCATTTGTAATGATACGGGAGGTCTTCTTGCCGGTTCTCATGTTTGAATTCAAGCATGGGATAGATCAGGTATATTTCCGAGAACTCCGGATCGATCGACTTTATTTTCTTCCAGTAATTATAGGCGCGCTCCAGCATTTCCGGAGATTCCGCCAGTCTCACATCCTGGCAGCAGTAGCCTCTGCGTTTGCATGTTTTCATTGATTTTCAGCCGGATTTTATATTTAAGCGCTTTCCTAAGGCCCCCTATCCCCCTGAGGGGGCACCACCTTTGAAACTTATGTTTTAGTATTTTAAAAACAGCATTAAGATTATTTATTATTTCTTTATTTATAATTGATTTTCTCAATTATTTCTAATCTATAATTAGTTATTAATCCTTTCTTATTTTAATAAATACTACCAGACCTGAAGTTTTAAATAAGCATTTTAACTTTATGGTGCCATCCAAATCGGTGCCCCCTCAGGGGGATAGGGGGCTAAGTGTATTCATAATAGTTACATTTTCTCTCTCTTATCTTATCCACTTTTCTCATCATTCCGGAATAAATCAATATTTCTAGAACCATTTCTGTGTTTATACCTGCGTATAGCATGTGGTAAATTATTTCACCCTGCAGCTTACGGAAATACCTTCCCCGCTGCCATTTTCAATATAAGTTCTGAAATCTGCGCTTTTCTTTAAATATTCAAGGAACTGATTAATATTTGCCTGACCTGCCCATAACACGTTATGTGCGGTAAAGCATCCGTTAAGGCCGATCTTCGGTTCAAGAATCCGAAAATATTTAACATACCAATCCTTGTCCGCGTCGCAGAACACAAAATCAACCGGCCCTTTAAGGATGGGCACGATATCGTGCGCGTTCCCGAGGCGCGCATCTATATATCGGGCAACGCCTGCTTTTTTATAATTTTCAAGCGCTGTATTGTAGCGGCCCCTTTCTATCTCAATAGTAATAACACTGCCGCCTGTTTTTGCGGCAGCCCAGGCAAGCCAGATCGTCGAGAACCCGGTCGAAGTCCCTATTTCCACAATGTTTTTGAACTTACCTTTAAGCACAAGATCATATAGTATTTTGCCGTCTTCGTACGATATATTCCAGCCGGCCCATGAATCCCGCGAACTATCGAGAAAAGCGTAGACCTCGGCATCGAGTTTTGATTGAACCGGAACCTGGCCGGGAAAATAAATATTAGAAGTCATTTTAATAACAACTTTTGCTTAAGAAATATAAATTTTTTGGATATGTTCTGATTTAATTTACCGGATACGCAATAATTACTTACAGAAAATTTTTCAATCCGCATTTTTCTTTGAAACCACGTAAAATACAATTGACTTTTTCACATCTTTTTAGAGTTATTTTCCTCAATCGATTTTATTTATTTAATCCAGCTTTATTTATTCATATAAATCAAATTTTAATCATTAAAATGACTGGAAAATATGAATAACGATGATCTTACCCCGTATGGGTGTTATTTTAAAGTATTATCAAATTCTAAATAAGCCTTTGTAAAAGGCAACGGAGGAGTTAAGTATGTCAAATCAAAATTTAGAAAGTAAGCGATGGTGGATAGCTATCGCCGCTGTTGTGATCCAGCTATGTCTTGGCACGGTGTATGCATTTTCAGTTTTTAAAAATCCTTTAATAAAAATGCACGCATGGGACGGCATGACGGTTCAATATACTTTTATGCTTCTGATGCTTATTATCGGACTTTCCGCTGCATTCGGCGGTACGCTCGTCGATAAAAAGGGCCCGCGCTTTGTCGCCACTATAGGCGGCATACTTTTCGGGCTGGGAACCCTGCTTGCGGGTTATGCCGATCAGATCGGCAGCATTACGCTTCTTTATATAGGTTTCGGCGTGGTTGCGGCACTTGGAAACGGCTTCGGATACGTTACACCGATCGCAACCCTTATCCGCTGGTTCCCGGATAAACGCGGTCTTGTTACAGGCCTTGCGGTAATGGGTTTCGGTGCGGGCGCTTTTTTCATGGGAAAAATCGCTCCTGCTATGATTTCTTCTTATTGCGAGATCGACGCGTCCGGGAAAATGCTTAACTCCGGCGTATGCACGACATGGTACATCTGGGGCGTTATCTTCCTGGTACTGATCGTAGGCGCCGCTCAACTTTTCAAAAATCCTCCTCAGGGATGGCTGCCTGCAGGTTTTAAGCCGGCCGCATCTGCAGTTTCCGCAGCAGACTCGTTTAAGTTCGGTGAAGCTGTAAAAAGACCGCAGTGGTGGATGCTGTGGCTGATGCTCTGTCTCAACGTTTCAGCAGGTCTGGGACTGATCTCCGTTCATTCTCCTCTCGCACAGGATATTTATAAAAAAACAATGGAGCTTGGAGCTAATTTAACTCCTGAACAATTAACAATTGTTGCGGCCGCAGGGGGCACGGTAGTCGCGATTGCCGCTATCTTTAACGGTCTTGGAAGGCTCTTCTGGGCTAAAATTTCCGACAATATCGGCCGCAGAATGGTATTTATGATTATGTTTGCCACACAGGCCATAGTTTATCTATTGGTAGCAATGGGCTTTATATCAAACTACTATTTATTTTTAGTTATATCCTGCTATCTTCTGGCATGTTACGGCGGCGGATTCGCAACAATGCCGGCATTTGCTGCAGACGCTTTCGGTCCTGCTTACATAGGCAAAGTATACGGGTTCATGCTTACAGCATGGAGCTGTGCCGGTATAATCGGACCGCTCGTATTTGAAGCATTCAAACCGCAGGCTCTTTATATAGCAGCCGTTCTCCTGATAGTCGGCTTTTTCATTGCCCTGGTTTATAAAGCACCAAAAGGCAAAAATGCCTAAATACAGTTCAATCTGAATGAAAAGAACCCCGCAGCAATGCGGGGTTCTTTTTAAATCCCGAGGTATGCCCGCTTGATATCTTCGTTGGCGAGCAGACTCTCCGAATCGCCGGTAATTGTAACAGCCCCGCTTTCCGTTACGTATCCGCGATCGGCGGCTTTTAATGCGAGATTCGCGTTTTGTTCCACCAGAAATATTGTAGTTCCGTTCTCTTTATTTATTTTCTTAATTATATCGAATATCCGTCTGACTACAAGCGGCGCCAGCCCGAGCGACGGTTCGTCAAGAAGCAGAAGCCTGGGCCGCGCCATAAGAGCGCGGGATATCGCAAGCATCTGCTGCTCCCCTCCGCTAAGGGTGCTTCCCTGCTGATGGCGCCTCTCGAAAAGGATCGGGAACAGGCTGAAAACATATTCCATGTCCCGCTTAACGCCGGCTTTGTCATCTCTCAAAAAAGCCCCCATGTCAAGATTCTCGGATACGGTGAGTCCCGGAAATATCCTTCTCCCTTCGGGCACCTGCGCAATACCGAGCGCGGCAATTTTATCCGGCGGCATATTCGTTATGTCGATATCATTGAAAATAATATGACCCGACATTACGGGGACAATGCCGCAAATGGACATAAGCGTTGTGGATTTGCCAGCCCCGTTCGCTCCTATAAGCGTTATTATTTCACCGGGGAATATTTCTATACTGACATCTTTTAATGTGTGGATATTGCCGTAATATACATGTATATTCCTGACCTTAAGCATGGATCTCTTCCCCCAGATACGCTTCGATCACATCTTTATTGTTCCTGATCTCCCCGGGAGAGCCCTCGGCTATCTTTTCGCCGTAATCCAGAACGACTATCCTGTCAGAAAGGCTCATTACAAGCTTCATGTCGTGTTCGATCAGGATTATTGAGATTTTTTCATGATCCCTGATCTCTTTTATAAGGTCATCCAGCTCTGCGGTTTCCTGAGTATTCATCCCGGCCGCCGGTTCGTCAAGCAGGAGAAGGAACGGCTCCGTCGCCATCGCGCGCGCGACCTCCAGACGCCTTTGCAGCCCGTACGGGAGATTCTTCGCGTATTCATCCGCATATTTTGCCAGACCCATCTTTTCAAGAAAAGTGATGCTCTTATCGATTATTTCCTTCTCTTCCTTCCGCTGCGGACCCGTCCTTAAAATCGCACCCAGTATTCCGGCGCTGCTTTTACTGTGGCGGCCTATCATAACATTTTCAAGAACGGTCATATTCTGGAATAGCCTTATGTTCTGAAAGGTGCGGGCGAGCCCGCATCTGGTAACTTCATTCGGCTTAAGCCTGTTGAGCCTGATTCTTTTATTTTTTCCCGGCGCATTGATATGCACATCGCCTGAAGTAGGCTCGTACATTCCGGTAATGCAATTGAAAAAAGTAGTCTTGCCAGCGCCGTTAGGACCGATGAGAGCGACGATCTCGCCTTCCTTCACATCCATGGAAAGCCTGTCCAGGGCTTTAATCCCACCAAAATCCATGGACAATTCATTAACTTCAAGTATAGTATGCATTTGTATTTTTATTTATGCCTTATGATAAATTCTTCTGACGCTGGCGACGATGCCGCCCGGCCTGAATATCATCATCAGAACCATCATTAGTCCGAACACAAGCATCCGGTATTCGGAGAACGCCCGCAGGTACTCGGGCACAAGTATCAGCACAAGAGCACCGAGAATCACGCCGACGATCGATCCCATGCCTCCGAGAACCACTATGCAAAGTATCACGATCGATTCCCATATCGTAAAGCTCGCCGGATTTATAAAAGTTGTCTTTGCCGCAAAGACAACCCCGGCCATTCCCGCCCAGGTCGATCCGAGCGCGAAAGCCGAGAGTTTTGTCTTTGTCCTGTCTATACCCATTGCCTGGCACGCGATCTCGTCTTCGCGAAGAGCCATCCATGCCCGGCCTATCCGCGAATCTCTCAGCCTTTTGACGATAATAACCGTGATGATACATAAAATCATCATTATATAATATATATAAATCGTGGAAGCGTTCAGGGACAAAGAAATGCCGAAAAATGAAGGCCTGGGGATATTGGCTATTCCGCTTGGCCCGAAAGAAAATTCATTCCAGTTCTCAAGCACAATGCGTATAATTTCCCCGAACGCGAGGGTTACTATAGCTAGATAATCTCCCCTGAGCCTGAGCACCGGAAAGCCGAGCAGTATGCCGAATAAGGCGCCAAGGCCGGCGCCTGCCGGAAGAACGACCCAGAAGCTGAATCCGTAATGAATATTTAAAAGTGCGTACGCGTATGCTCCGACTGCGAAAAAAGCCGCATAGCCGAGCACAAGGAGGCCGGCCAGCCCGACTACTATATTCAGCCCAAGTCCGAGCATTATATATATAAGCGCTGAAATCATTATGTTAGTCTGATATACCGAGAAAACAAACGGGAATGATAAGGTAAAAATTATTATAATAGCAAAAGCCGGAACGCTGTATTTTTTATTCGCTATAAAATGCGCAAATGTTGACGGAAGTTTATTATTTACGGGTACGACTTTATTTTGAGGCTTAAACTCTTTTCTCTTCAAGAAATAACGCCACAGGTATGACAATACAAATGCCGCTATTGCCATAATTATCATGTTCTTCCAGCGCCATTCCACTACCTTTTCAACTGTATTCACCCGTATAACAATGATAGGGAACGTCAGGAACACGAACCAGAGAGACGCCAGTAATGACTTTTTTATTTCCGAAATATTGATCATACTTTTGTTTCTGTCAGACAAAATTTAAATTTAATCCAAAATGCCCTCACCCCCTGGCCCCCTCTCCCATTATCATAACAATTGTCTTTTTCAATTTATCTGTCTCCTGCTTTATATTCGATCTCAATAATCCACATAACGGGAGAGGGGGAAGTTTGCTTCCCCGATTATCTATTATAAAAAACTCCCTTAACTGAATGCTCCCCTCTCCCTCCTTTTATTAACACGACTCTTCCTTAGCTCGTAAATTTTACTTCTTTGCCAGCCCCTGCCGAAAAATAACTCAGGGAGAGGGGCCGGGGTGAGGGCATCCTTTACACTTTCCGGCGATCTTTCCTGCCGAGTATCCCGGCAGGCCGGAATATCAAAATAAGCACAAGTAAAAGAAAAGCGAATACATCCTCGTAATCGCTGGAGACATAGCCTGTGGCAAAGCTCTCGGTCCATCCCAGAATAAAACTGCCGAGAACAGCGCCGGGTATGCTTCCGATTCCCCCGAGTACGGCTGCAACAAATGCTTTGATGCCGGCAATAAATCCTATATAAAAATTGATCATTCCTATATGAGAAGCTATAAGAACGCCCCCGATCGCTGCAGCCGCAGAGCCGAGAATAAAAGTGACGGATATCACGCGGTTTACATTAACGCCTAAAAGCGCCGCCATGATCTTGTCCTGGGAAGTTGCACGCATCGCTTTACCGATCCTGGTAAATTTAATAAATAAAGAAAGAACTATCATAACAATCGCAGTTGTAAGCAGAATTGCAGCTCCCTGTGTGGTAATAATGTGAGCGTAAGGCTCCATAAATTCCATGTCGGGGATCAGCTTCGGGAAAGGAAGAAAATCGGATGTCTGTGCAAGTAAAACATAATTCTGAAGAAAAAGAGACATCCCGATCGCGCTTATAAGCGGTGAAAGCCTCGGCGCCGCACGCAGCGGCTTGTACGCGATTTTTTCCATCGTCAGACCATAACAGCAGGAATACACAATTGCAAGTACAAGCGCCAGTAAAAATATGACGGGGGCGCTGAATCCCAATAAGCCAAACACGCTGGCCGCGATAAGCGCCGTAAATGCCCCTATCATATATATCTCGCCGTGGGCAAAATTGATAAGCTCGATTATTCCGTAAACCATCGTATAACCGAGAGCAATAAGCGCGTAAATGCTGCCCCTGGTCAATCCGCCTAAGAATATTTCAAGAAAATAGTCCATTATTATTCTTAACTTATTAACTCATCTTGACTGACTTTTTTATAAACATCTGCGATAGTATTAAGAAATAGTGTAATAAAAGTCAGTCAACTTGAGTTATTAACTATTTTAGCAGATGCCAAATAATACTTGAAATGGTCTGACCATTATACTTTAAAAAATTCTTATTTAATTTCTTTATAAACACCGCCACGTACCTGGTACATCGCAAAGCCGACACCTATCGCATCGCCTTGTTTATCGAAACTGATCTTTCCGAGCGGTGTCTCCACATAGTATATTTTTAACGCTTTCGATACCGCTTCGTAATTAGTGCTGCCGGCTTTCTGAACGGCGTTAAGAAGCGCCTGCGTCGCCGAATATGCGTTTAAAAAGAACGCGCCGGGGTCCGCTCCGTATTTAGCTTTATGATCCTTAACAGCCTTTATGGCCAGCGGATTTTTCGATGTGTCTTTAGGGCCGGTAGCATATACTCCTTCAGCAGACCTGCCGGCGACTTTTATGAAAGTATCATCTTTAACGCCGTCATCGGAAATAAAATACGTCTTCATTCTCTTTGTTCTCATCTGCATAACTATCCTGGCAGCTTCGGGATGATATCCTCCGTAAATCACTCCTTCAGCTCCCGATCGCGCTATCTTCTGAACAATGGCCGAATAATCTACCGCACCCGGCGTCACGCCTTCGAAAACGACAAGAGTCGCCTTTCCGGATTTCTTTATTAAGTCTCTCGCAAACTCGGCCAGACCTTTCCCGTAATCGCCTTTATCGTGAATAACTGCGATCTTTTTTAGTTTCAGGACGTTTGTCGCGAAATCAACTTCGAGTCTCGCCTGAGCGTCATCTGGAGCGATAGTCCTGTAAAAATTCGGATAGTCGCCGCTCTTTGTAAGAGGCGGATTTGTGGCGGAAGGGGACATACATATAATTTTTGCGTCTTTGTAAATGCCGACTGCGGATTTTGTGGCGCCGCTGCAGATATGTCCCATAACCATATTTGCGCCCCTTGAAATAAGTTTTGTCGCAGTGTTTGTCGCTATCTCGGGCTTGCATACATCGTCTTCTATTAAAAGCTCGACTTTCCTCCCGAGTACCCCTCCCCTGGCGTTCACGGCTTCAACAACAAGCTCTGCGGCATGCGCCGAAGGTAACCCGTAGGATGCAAGATCCCCGCTGTGCGCGCCTGCGACGCCCAGCTTGATTGTGTCTGCGGCCTTAAGGTCTGCAGAGATAAAAAAAACAGCGAACAAGGATAAAATAAATGCCGGGATCCTCTTTATCATATCATTCTCCTTGTTATTATTTCATTTATTTGAAAAAAATATCTTAAAATTAAACAATGAAACGACAAAGTAATTATCGAATTGACAATTCTGATGTCAAGATAAAATAATTAGCATCTAACAGTATCCTGGAAAAATCCTTCCTGGACTTTTCCAGGGAACGGTTTTGCGAAATGAATCCGCAAAACCTCACATTTTTGAATGTTTTTAAAAGAAAAAACATCCAAAAATGGCGATACATCCGTGTATCGCATAGCAGTTTCCTGTTTTTCAGGAAACTGCTAATTGCCGGATCCATAAATTTGAAAACACCGGAATATTTTTCTTGAATTTTTTTTATTTGAATATAACTTTAAATTAATATACCGCTTCCAGAGAAACTTGATTTTAAAAGCCCGTTTTTTTGCTTTAAATCGTTTCTCCATGATTTACCCCGGCCCTGCGGGCGGGGGCGAATATCTACCGGCGAAAAGATGTTCAGCACAGGAGTATAAAATGATTATAAGGGACGGCAGTTCTGCAGCCGAGCTTTTTGATTCCAATAAAGGTCTCGCTTTCGACGATTTTATCATTTTACCAGGCTATATCGACTTTAATCCGGACGATGTTTCTCTCGAGACCGCTCTCACAAAGAATCTTAAAATCAAGAAGCCTCTGACTTCCAGCCCTATGGACACGGTTACCGAATCCAGGATGGCAATCGGCCTTGCCCTGCTCGGAGGAATCGGATTTATACACTATAACAACACAATAGAAGAACAATTTGTTGAAGTAAAAAAAGTTAAACGCTTTGAGAATGGTTTCATTGCCAACCCGATCGTCCTGACTCCCGATCATAGAATATCCGAAATCGACAAAATAAAAGCAAGGTACGGCTTTTCCAGTATACCCATTACAGAGAACGGGAAGCTCAATTCAAAGCTTCTCGGTATTGTCACGAACAGGGACATCGATTTTGAGACGGACAGAAGTAAAAAACTAGGCGAAGTGATGACAAAGGATCTGGTTACAGCGCTTCAGGGAATATCGTTAAAAGAAGCTAACGAGATCCTGAAAAAATCCAAAAAGGGGAAACTCCCTATTGTGGATAAAGACGGCAATCTGGTTTCATTGATGAGCAGGAACGACCTGCATACCAACAGGGAATATCCCATGGCCTCCAAGGACGATAAAAAACAGCTGATGGTAGGCGCTTCGATCTCCACAAGGGAAGAATCGAAGGAAAGGCTTGAAGCCCTTGCAGGCGCCGGAGTCAACGTGGTCATAATAGATTCCGCGCAGGGCAATTCGGTATTCCAGATCGATATGCTGAAATATATCAAGAAGAAATATCCCGGGCTGGATGTGATCTGCGGCAACGTGGTAACCGAATACCAGTGCGACAACCTTATAAAGGCGGGCGCGGATGCGCTTCGCATAGGCATGGGCCCGGGGTCCATATGCACAACGCAGACGACGATGGCAGTCGGAAGGGCGCAGGCGAACGCCATATACAGATGCGCCAGGTTCGCCAGGAAAAACGGCATTCCGGTGATAGCGGACGGAGGCATTGCCAATATAGGCCACGTCGCAAAAGCGCTGGCTCTAGGCGCATCAACCGTGATGATGGGTTCCATGTTCGCCGGTACTGAAGAAGCTCCCGGCGAATACTTTTACGAAAACGGTATCCGGCTGAAGAAGTACAGGGGTATGGCATCGCTGGAAGCCATGAAAGAAGGCGGTGAGAAGAGATACTTTGCCGAAGACACAAAAATAAAGGTAGCGCAGGGAGTTTCGGGATCCGTGATGGACAAAGGCTCTCTCTTCGATTATGTGCAGTATCTGGTCCAGGGTTTAAAGCATTCTTTCCAGGATATGGGAGCAAAGGATATTCCCAGACTGCATGAGCTGCTGTACTCCGACGAACTCAGATTCGAATTGAGATCGTTATCCGCGCAGATGGAGGGCGGAGTGCACGACATGTATTCTTATACCAAGCCCAAGTATACATAAAATCAGCTGAATATTAACTTACTCAAGTTGACTGACTTTTATTACACTATTTCTTAATATTATCCCGATAAGGCAGGATGATCTAAAGTTATTGTTCAACCGCTAAATGGAAAATTCGGGCGGGAAATTATCTCTGATTAAGTATCCTGAAAAAGAATACAAATACCTTTACAGCCCCCTAACCCCCGGAGGGGGCATTAACACCGAAAATTTAAAGCTGATTAAAAAATTCATTACAACAATTTGCTTCATTCGGGGGAAGAGAGGACAAAAAGGCACTTACATCAATATAGAATTATGGTACCGGATATATAAAAAAGATGTTTATGATCTAAATAACAACCTATGAAAGAAAAATTCCCCATCCTTATAATCATCCCGCACGGAGGCCGAACAGTGCCGGATGAATTATCGGGACACGAGCAGATAGACGACTTCGGGATCTTTATCGAATCGGATGCCTATGCAAACGAATTATTCGGCTTTTCGAGCGTCATCTCAACCGTAAGCACGAATATTTCCCGACTTTTTATCGATCTCGACCGGCCGACTACTTCCCTCCCTCCGCAGTTCGCGGATGGAGTCATTAAAAAAGAATCGCAGAGCGGGAGAAAAATTTTCAAAGATAAGATATTCCCGGACGAGATTGCAATAAGCAATATATTAAAAAGATATTATCTGCCTTTTCACAAATCCATACAGGAAACCATATCAAGCGGCAAAATAAAAATGATTATAGAATGCCACACAATGATGCCGGTGGGCCCGAGACAGGCCAGAGACGCAGGCCAGCCCAGACCGCTTATTAATTTGGAAAACACCCTGAAGACAGGCTTAAGAACAAGCCGCACCTGCCCGGCAGAAACGCTGGAAAGCTTTTTTTCTTGTTTTAAAAAATATTTCAACAATGAGAACTGTACGGTATCGGAAAAATTTTCTACTAATAATCCTCTTAATGAAGGCTATATTCTTGAAACATACGGCAGGACTAAAATACCTATGGTGAGATTTTCAATTTCCACATCGCTGTATCTGAACGATGAGTATTTCGATTACGATACACTTACGGTAGACAGGTTAAGGATCAAAGAACTAAACGGACGCATCTGGGCAGGCATTGAAAAGTACGCGTTAAAATATCTGCAATAACTTCTATTGCTTTATTGGAACAATTTGCCCCAAGTTTTGTCTAAAAATACAGATTTTAATTTGCTTTTTGACATATAATTAATATCTTTAATTAGATATATCGCCTTGACGATATTAGTATGAGGTGTAATACATGCGCAATAAAAAATCGATCCTGTGCTTTTCCATAGTTGTTTGTCTGTTTTCCTCAGCCGATAATCTTTACTCAGCGAAAGAAAAAGAAGAAGATAATTTTAAAAAAGCCGTAAAATATTTTTACCAGAAAAAACTTGAAATGGCGGAAATTCTTCTGCAGGAAGAAGTAAAAAAGAATCCTGAAAACGGCCTCGCCTATTCCTACCTGGGCGATATTTTTTTCGAGAAGAAGAGATACGACGGGGCTCTCAATCTTTACATGAAGGCTCTGGAAATAGATCCGAAGGGAGCGGAAAATTACTTCAGGATAGGCCAGATCTATTATTATAAAAAAGAACCCGACAAAGCCATCAATAACTTCACCCTGTCATATAAGATCGATAAAAAAATCAAATTCGCCTATTATCATATTGGCCTGGCCTATTTGATGCTTAAGCGCGACAAAAACAATACCATAGAATACTGGGAAAATTTCTTAAAGATCGCCCCGGAAGATCCTCAATACGGCAAAATACAGAGGGCGATTGAACTTTTACGGGATCCGAATTTCGTCCTTCCTCCCCCGGGCAGCGATATTTCGATAGAGGAGGCGCTTCATCTCGGAGGATCGCTTCTGGAATCCGTTGACAGGAAGGCAAACGAAAAAAAAGCCGGACATGAAACAAAAAAAACAAAATCAAAGCTTGAGGATATTTATAAGGACGATCTGCCGTAAAGTAAATCCAAAAACGTCAATAGTGATATAAAATTGGAATAAATCCGAGAAGTTAATTAAAGTGAATAAATATTGATATTGAAAATGCCCTCACCCCTAACCCCTCTCCCAGGATGACATTTTATTAGCTTAAGGAAGACGGTACTACGGGAGAGGGATTAGGGGTGATGGCATTTCAAAACATCCCTTAAAGAGCTTAAAAATTATTCATGACATCAGTCATCATTATTTAAGGAGAGAAAACATGACATACTACGACAGATATAAATGGCTTAAATACGGAGCCATAGCTCTGGTTATAATCGCTCTTCTTGCGGGAGGGGGATACTTTTTATTTAAAGACAAAGGCAGCACTACAGGGGACATACAGGACCTTCGTCTTCAGCAGATAGAGCTTTACAAAAAAATCCTGGAAACAGACCCTAAAAATACAGGCATAATTGTGAAGATAGGAAGCCTTTATAAGGATATGGGCGAACTGGATAAAGCGATCGAATACTTTAAAAAAGCGCTCGTCATCGATCCTCAGAATTACGAAGCCCTCAATGAGCTTGGCCATGCATATGCACTCAAAGGCGATTACGACAATGCGATCAAAACGCTCGAACTCGCGAAAAAATATTACCCGAAATATCCGAAAGCGTATAACAGGCTCGGGAACGTGTTCGACGATCAGGCCAGGCTGAAAAAAGCTCTGGAAGAATACAACAAAGCGAGAAAGGTCGCTCCGAAGGATCCGGAGAGCTACTGGAACATCGCGAAACAGCGTTTAAAAAAAGGTGATAAAAAAGGCGCAGTAGCGATCATCATGGAAGGCATTAAAACCAATCCTAAAGATCCTGAAGGCTATTATAATCTTGGCCGCGTTTACATGGAGGTCGGAGAATACGAAAAAGCCAAAAAAGCTTTTGACAAAGCGATTGCCCTCGATCCTAACAGGTCAAAATATTATGTCGGGCAGGGCAACGCAAACGTAAGACTAGATAAGACAGACGACGCTATCGCTTCTTTCGAGAAAGCGCTTAAGGTCAATCCAAATGATGCCGAAGCTCTCGAAAGGCTCGGGGACATATATGCCAAGCTCGGGGACTGGGCCAGAGCGGCGGACTATTACAGAAGGGCGCTGGGCTACAACAGCAAAGATAAAAACCTGCGTGATAAATACGAGCTTGCGCTTAAAATGCTGAACGCTTCGAAAAATGTAGCCGTCGCAGACAAGCCGGATATCACTCCGGACGGCAATATTAAAGATATTACAGATAATAAAAGCCGGAAAGCCGACAATCTTCCCAAAAAGGACGATCTGACCGACGATACTGCGCCGAAAATCCCGCCGAAACCCAAAGATGATAAACCGGAAGCAGGTAAATGGAGAGAGCTTGGCGACAGGCTCAGAGCGGAGAAGAAATACGACGCAGCCCTTAACGCATATAAAAAAGCCGTCGACATAGACACCAACGACGATCATTCCCATTACTGGAGGGGAAGAATATACGATCACGGGCAAATTTACGACGATGCTAAAAAATCATATCAGAGCGCCATTATAGCAAATCCCAAACGAGCGGACTCATTTTACAGGCTCGGGCTTATATATTACATGGAAAGCAAATACGGGGAAGCGATCAAAGCGTTCGACAGGGCTATTAAAGAACAGCCGGATTTCCCGAAAGCTTACTATTCAAGAGGGCTCGCGAACATTAAGCTCAACGATACGGGACACGCGATAAAAGATCTTAAAACGTCGATCAAGCAGGACCCGGCTCTTGACAGGGCGTATTTCAATCTTGGAGATATTTATCTAAAGAGCAAAAATTACAACGATGCTCTCACAAATTTCACCGAAGATTTAAAGCTCAGGCCCAATAATCCGGATACTGTTTTCAAGGTCGCGGAGACATACCATGAAATGGGCTCGTTCAACAACGCGCTGCTGTTCTATCAGAAAACGATACAGCTCGATCCGGAATATTTCCAGGCATATTTCAATATGGGGCTCCTGTCCACACAGCAGAAAAAATACACGGAAGCAGTCGGGGTCTTCAACAGGGCTCTGGATCTGAAGAAAGACGATCCGGCTACTTTATACGAACTCGGTAAAACATACGAGGCAAGCGAGAACCAGGGCAAAGCTATCGAATATTACCAGAAAGCGATTACATCAAATCCGAATTATACCAAAGCTTATATAAACCTCGGGAACCTGTACATGAACAGCGGCTTAAGCGACAAAGCGATCCAGCAATACAAGAACGCGACGCAAAACGATCCGAAATCGTACGACGCGCATTTCAACCTGGCAAAGGCGTACAGGGAATCGAAATTATACGATGAAGCGGTGGAAGAATACAATACGGCAATAAATATTAATCCAGTGGATGCGAAAGCGCATTTTTTTCTTGGACTGACTTACAGGGATAAACAACTGTTCTCCGAAGCCGTAAAATCATTCGACAGAGCCGTAAAACTCGATCCGCAGCTTGCTGACGCCCATGAGGAACTCGGGACCATTTATTACCGGAATCTTAAAGATAACGCAAAAGCGGTTTACCATTACGAAAAACTGCTGTCAATGAAGCCGGGGCATCCGAACCGCGATAAGATTCAGGATATAATAAATATGCTCAAGGGGAAATAAATGCTCTTCTCCTACCTGCCCCCTAACCCCCGGAGGGGGCATAAAAAATTAATATTTACAATTTCAGTTGTGCTTTTAGATAATACATAATGTATTTAATACAATACGTATTATCATAAAACCATCCAAAGCGGTGCCCCCTATGTCCCAAGGGGAAGCTCTGCACGGGGATAGGGGGTTGGAGCATTAAAGCAATGAAAAATCTTAAATCAATAATATCTATTTTATTGGTACTTATCTTTTTAGCTTCGCCCAGCTGCACCATTAAGTATTACGATACCAACAAGCTTATAAATGATTACACTACGGAAGGCTTTCTTGACCGGGATCATTACCAGGTGATAATAACGGGAAAGCCGGACAAAGACGCCATGGGCCTTGCGGCTTCGCGCGCGAGCGCGCTTAAGAACGCAAAAGCTGTGATGAACGATAAAATAATCGCGAGCCTTGTTAATTACAGCCTGAACTATCATTTAAGATCATTAAACATAAAAAATATAAATGATATTAAAAATTTAGACGATGCCAAAAAAGAACTCTCCGGGAAGTTTCCGGAATTTTTACAATACGGCGAGACGGCATATGAATATTATAATCATGATTTTTCAGCAGTTCTTGTTTACAGATTGTTCAAGGACGGCCTTGCGGAAAAGATAGAATCAATAAAGCCATCTTTAGTATTAAAGGAAGAAAAGACTTCTAAGGGAAGATAAAATGGAAAAGTTCGCCGCTGTTCTTTCGCCTCCCTGACCCCGTGAGGAGCCTCCTCCTGGTACAGAGAAGGCCTTAAAAATTTTGCTGTCAAACTTCTATGTTAGTTCACACATTTGCCAAACCTTCCAAGTCAGTGCCCCCTTTGGGGGATAGGGGGCTTAAGCAGCAACTTAGCCCAGCTTCTTTTTTAAAATTTCATTAACGAGCGCGGGATTTGCCTTCCCCTTCGCAGCTTTCATAGTTTCTCCCACGAAGAATCCGAATAGTTTTGTCTTACCGTTACGATACTCATTTACCTGATTTTTATTATCAGCTATTATCTTATCAACTATATCTTCTATAACTCCCGGATCCGTTTCCTGCTTTATATTCTCTTCGCTGATAATCTGTAAAAGGCCTTTGCCGGATGCAAAGGCTTTCTTTAATACCTGTTTGGCTATCTTCCCGCTTATTTCCCCTGATTCTATCTTCTTTAAAAGCTCGGCTGCATCCCGCGGCTCTATATGCAGTTCTTCAATTTTTCCTGTGAACGATAACAGCTCGGTAAAAAACCAGTTCGCGAGACCCCTCGGATTATTATAATACGTCAGCGTTCTTTCAAAGAAGGCGGCATATGCCGGATTCATCATAAAAAGGCGGGCTTCGCTTTCCGTGAACGAATATTCCGAGACGTATTTCCGCTTTCTCGACAGAGGCGCTTCCGAGAGCCTGCCCTGCGCTTCCGATATCATTTCGTCGGTGAGTTCAAGCGGCAGAAGGTCCGGGTCCGGGAAGTACCTGTAATCATGCGACTCTTCCTTGCTTCTCATAGAATAGGTCTTCTGGCCGCTCTCGTCCCATAGCCTTGTTTCCTGCGCTATCCTTATGCCTGCTTTTTTCATCTTCTTCAGGCGCGCTATCTCGAATTCGAGCGCCCGTTCGATCGCCTTGAAAGAGTTCATATTCTTGATCTCGACCTTCGTGCCTAGCTTACTGCTTCCCTTCTCCCTTATCGACACGTTCGCGTCGCACCGCAGGCTACCCTCCTCCATGCTGCCGTCGCAAATCCCCTGCGTGACAAGCATCGCGCGCAGCATCGCGACATACTCGCGCGCCTCCCCGGGCGAGGCAATATCCGGTTCGCTTACGATCTCGACCAAAGGAACACTGCAGCGGTTGAAGTCCACGGCGCTCGCTTTCGATCCCCATATGCCGGGAGCGCCCACGTGCACCATTTTACCCGCGTCCTCTTCCATGTGTATGCGGTTAAGCCTTACTTTTCTGGCATAGCCGTTCATTTCGATCTCGATAAATCCGCCGGTGCATACGGGCTCTTCGAACTGCGATATCTGGTAAGCTTTGGGGAGATCCGGATAAAAATAATTCTTCCGCGCAAAAACAGAGCGTTTATTGATCGTCGATCCTGAGGCCAGTCCCGCGATTATCGCCATTATCACAGCCTCCCTGTTCAGCACAGGCAAAACACCCGGCTGCCCCGAGCAAACGGGGCATGTATTGGCATTCGGCTCGCGCCCGAATTCGGTTGAACAACCGCAGAAAAGCTTTGTTTTCGTTTTAAGCTGGGCATGCACTTCGAGGCCGATCACGGCTTCGTATTCCGCAGTATGATCGCCTTTTCCGTCTTTCCCGGCCGCCGGAGCTGCGCCGCCGGCTTTACCCTGCGGCGGAACAAGATAGCTTGTGCCCTGAAGCGAAGGCCCGTTGGCGAGCAGAATGTCGAGCTTTCCGCATACGCTGTTTTCATCAGAACGCATATAGGCTTTCTTTTCCACAGCGTGGCTTGCCGGCTTTAAATCGGCGCAGGGCGCGCTTTCGATAACGCGCGCGTATTCGAGAAAGTCCTCGAGCTCTCTTTCGAAGTGCTGCTTTTCTTCCGGATTTACTTCAAAAGAAGCAAGCTCTATTAGATTATCAATATTGATTTTTACGTTTTGTTTCATTTAGCATTATTCTTCTTTTTATTTAACTTCATAATAATTTCTGAATTTATATTTGCTTCGGATAACTTTTGAATAATAAAAACTGATTTCTATCTTCATTTTTTATCAAAGAATTATTCGTAAAAAAAGCTGCTCAAAATAGTTAGCCATTGATCCCTCGGCCCCCTAACCCCCGGAGGGGGCACTGATAATTTGCTATTAAACTTCAATAATTAATTTCAAATTACACATATCTTGCGACAAATGATAAACAATATTACCAAACCTTCCAATCCGGTGCCCCCTTTGGGGGTTAGGGGGTTTACGGTGAGATCCTGTTGATATCCCTCGGGAACAGACTGGCCTCGCGTATATTTTTAAGATTGCAAATTTTCATTGTAAGCCTCTCAAGCCCCATGCCGAGCCCGCCGTGCGGAGGCATGCCGTATTTGAAAATCGACAGATAATCCTTATATTCACCGGGATTAAAACCGAATTCGATTATATTCTCCCTCAGCTGATGATAATCGTGGATCCGCTGGCCGCCCGTCGTTATTTCTATCCCCCTGTAAAGCAGGTCAAAGCTCCTCGTATATCCCGGGAGACGCTCGTCAGGCATTGTGTACATCGGCCTTTTCTTTACAGGATAACCGATAATGTATACGAAAGAGGAATCCTTCTTTTTTTCAAAATATTCGCAAAGAGCCTTTTCCCCTGCGGGCGAAATATCGCCTTCTTCCATATCCTTAACGCCCATAGACTGCACGATGTCCATTGCCTCAAGAAAATGAACGCGCGGAATATTCTTCGGCACATTCAGATATAACGGCATATTCCCGTGCCTGAATCTTTTTTTGATATTTGAGAAAATATATTTGATCAGCTTTTCCTGCATATTTATTACATCCTGCTCATCGCGGATGAATCCCATTTCAAAGTCCATGCTTATGTATTCGTTCAAATGCCTGATGGTATCGTGATGCTCGGCCCTGAAAACGGGCCCTATCTCGAAAACCCTTTCAAGCCCGCTGCCGACCATAATCTGCTTGTAGAACTGAGGGGACTGCGCAAGATATGCGACACGGTCGAAATACTTAACTTCAAAAATATTAGTTCCGCCCTCCGTGCCGGATGATATTATCTTGGGGCTTTTTATCTCTGTAAATTTCTGAACGCGTAAAAATTCGGCGAACAGCCTCACTATCTCCGACTGAACTTTAAAAGTGAACAATATGTTCGGATTGCGTACGGATATAGGCCTGTTGTCCAGGATAGTGGAAAGATTCACATTATCCGCGGGGATGTTTATACTTACCGGAAGGCTGCTTTCAGCATGGCTTAAAACAATTATGCTTTTAACTTTTATTTCAATGTTCCCGTAAGGGCTCCTGTCCTCTTTTGTAACCCTTCCAGTCACTTCGACAACGCTTTCAACCGTTAAACGCTCAACCGGATTCTCTCCTTCTATTACAAGCTGGGTAAATCCCGTATTGTCGCGAAGATCGTAAAACTCTATCCCGCCAAGACTTCTCTTTCTATGTACCCAGCCCGCGAGCACAACATTCTTTCCGATCATCTTCTGAAGTTCATTGCAGTAAACGCGCTTTTTGTCGGTTTTTTTTCGTTTATTATATTCGTACGAGATCCTCGTAATATTCTCTTTTGAATAAACGTGAACGATTTCTTCGGCGCTTTTTGCGTCCTTTGCTTTGAAGTTATTGCCACCGGAATGCGACTCAAGTATTTTCCCCAGGTAGGGAGATATTCTTCCCTGCCTGTCCTCGAATACCGCCGCAGTTCTAAGCAGGACGCGCTCTTCAAGAGGCCTGCCGATAAGCTGGAGCCCGGCCGGCATTCCTGATGCAAGCCCGCACGGCACGGATATGGCCGGCAGCCCTGCCAGATTCGGTATAACAGTCGTAATGTCTGAAAGGTACATCTTCATCGGGTCGCGCTGGCTCTCCCCGTGCGGGAATGCAATATCGGGCGCAGTCGGCATCGCGATAATATCAGCGGAATCGAAAACTTTCCTCAGATCTTCCCTTATTAGAGTCCGGACCTTCTGCGCCTTCCTGTAATATTCGTCGTAATATCCCGACGAAAGCACGAAGTTGCCGAGAAGAATGCGCTTTTTAACTTCCCTGCCGAGCCCGTATGAGCGCGTGGTAAAAAGCATTTCCTGGTAATCGCTCTGCTTGCCGCTGCGGAATCCGTACTTTACTCCGTCATAGCGCGAAAGGTTCGAACATGCTTCGGCAGTCGCAATAAAATAATAGGTCGATATTACATATTTTATGCAGGATAACGAAACCTCGCTCACGACCGCTCCCAGTTCGGTGAACGTTTTGATTGCCCCGGCAAACCGTTCCTGGACAGGACGTGAAACCCCCTCGCCAAGCTCCCTTACTACGGCAATGCGCACGCCCTTTATGCTCCCGTCAAGACCGGCCGTATAGTCCGTTTTTGCAGTCTCGAGCGAAGTTGAGTCTTTTGCGTCATGCCCGCTTATAATATTAAGAAGCAAGGCATTCCCGTACACGTCGCGGGACATAGGGCCTATCTGGTCAAGCGACGAAGCGTAAGCGACAAGTCCGTAGCGAGATACAAGCCCGTACGTCGGCTTAAGCCCTGCTATACCGCAGAACGCCGCCGGCTGCCTTATGGATCCGCCGGTATCGCTGCCGAGAGCGAACGGCACCATGCCGGACGCGACCGCAACCGCTGAGCCGCCCGAGGAGCCGCCCGGCACGCGGTGTATGTCCCACGGATTCCGCGTCCGATTGAAACTTGATGTCTCGCACGTCGATCCCATGGCGAATTCGTCCATGTTCGTCTTGCCAATAATTATGCCGCCGGCTTCCTTAATCCGGCTGACCGCCGTCGCGTCAAACGGCGGGTTATAGCTCTCAAGTATTTTTGAGGCGCATGTGGTAGGGATCCCCATTGAATGCAAGTTATCCTTCACCGCGACCGGGATTCCGTCAACAGGACTAAGCTGAGAGTTCCGGCTGCGTCTTCCGTCGCTTGCCCTCGCCTGCTCCAGAAGCAAAGCTTCATCGTATAGGGAAATGAACGCTTCGAGAACCGGATCGTACCCGGCGATCTGTTCAAGGCAAGCTTTCATAAGCTCTTCACACGAGATTTCTCTGTCGGCAATAAGGCTGAGTATCTCCCTGGAATTATTTTGAGTAATATCTTTCATCTAGATATAGTTCGTTTTCAAAACGGGATATATTTTATTCAATTTTAGCATTTTCCTTAAAGCAGTCAATAATGTTCAACGCAAAATAAGTAAAAATTATTACAGGATTGTAAATTTATATACTGATAAAATCCCGTTTTTACAAAAAATTTTTGCATAATAGACTGTTGAAATCAATATATTGTTGCGTTTTTCCTGACTCTATATTATCTAAGTTACTCAAGTTGACTGACTTTTATTACACTATTTCTTAATACTATCGATAGAATGATCAGATTATGATCATTCTATCGCAAATGTTTATAAAAAAATCAGTCAAGATGAGTAAGTTAGTTTTATATTATATAAACAAAGGATCTAATATATTTATGGAAGATAAAATAAAAATAATCGCTGAAAGTCTTTACAGGTTCCAGTCCGCGGTTAATGAAAGCGGAACAACGCTCGAGGATTTTATAACGGAAAATTATTCGGGCAAATGGCTGTCGGATGACCTTTACAACGTAATGGCGATTCGCACGACTTTCGTAAATTCCATGAACCAGTTCCTTGTAAAGGAAGGCCTTTTCAACCTTGAGAAAGTAATGCTTAGCATTATCACGGACCCGCTTGCCCACGATATCGAGCATACGCCCTCGATCGATTATAAAGGTCACACTTATCTTACAACTCACAGTATGATATACAGCAAATTCCTTGCGTGCTCGAACCCGCGCATTAAAGGCATATTCGTGGACTCGCCGAATATCCGGCTTGAGATAGAAAGCCCGACAGGCGCACAGCGCGGCAAGTACCTGGCGGATTTTTCCCAGATGGATATTGAGCTGAAGCGCAATAGAAATATCACCCTTGACGAATACTTCGATAAACAGCAAATGGTCATCGACATCCTTAATGACGATATGCTTAAAATAAAAAACTTCTTTGAAAGAATGATCGTCTTCGCATGTGAAGAGATCAATAAAATCAACTCAGGGAATTTAAAAGATCTGGGCGTTATTTTGAAAGTACCCAGAGTGCCTTTCCCGAGCTTTCACAGGGACGACCTGGTTGAAAAATACGGCCTTAAAAGCCATGAGGAAAAAGCCGGAGAAAGCACCGATTCCCAGTTTTTCTGGATCACAGGTCTTCTAAGGGAAAATTACGATTTAGTCTATCCGTATTTATTTGCCGACGGCACAAAGATCGACAGGTCAAAGATCAAATCTCCCAATATTTTCAACTACGACCTGATCGCAAAGAGTATCGATGCCAGAACCGGGAAGCATACTTCCGCAAAAGAAATATTGTCCGGCGCGATCCGGGAATGGCTGTACGAGCCGATAGTCGAAAGAATACTGGATAACAATATTCTGCCCGCAAGGCCTGTAATTTCCGAAGGCAATATAAATAATATAGATAAGCTTGGAGGCTACGGCCCGTTCCTGCACTTTGCATCGATGAAGAACTCAAAAGGCAAGCCTCTATTTCCCGATACGTTCGGCGGAGGCATAGGCATCGAGCGTACTCTGTATACGCTCCTCCGCGGGGAAAAAATAAAGATCGTGGACGACGTCACATTCTTCGGGAAAAACCCGGATTCGCATCCCCTGTATTTGTATTAGTGCTCGCCTGTAATACGACTGGAGAAGTCTATTTAAAATATTGGCTCATTCCGAAATGTTGGGAAAGGTGAATAAAAAAGAGAATATGTA
>CAZVDF010000031.1:0-37781 GCA_964626055.1 uncultured Leptospirales bacterium | reverse complement strand
TAATAATCTGATCATTCTATCGCAGATGGTTATAACAAAGTCAGTCAAGATGAGTAAATTAAAAAGATCAAATTTAATGGCCCAGTTATATATATAGAGAATATGCAATGTCAACTCCAAAAATGGTAAATTTTTTCTAAATAAATAATGGAACTCCGGAAATTTTATCATTTTTTGCTTGACAAAGTTATATATATAATATATTAACTTAATAGGAAGTAAAAGATATTTTTCAATATCTTTTAAAGTAAATTATTGATTATTCAAACATTTGTTGTATAATGTTTAATACAATATTCGACTTTTTCCGGCGGAATATAGTAATTAAATATTTCCAGCATAGAATGAGTTGTACGGATTTTAAAAGAAGTCGCACATGATGTTAAAATTTAATAAATATTTATTATAAATAAAATCATATTTTAAATTATAATAATTTTATTTTTTAACTATTATTTGGTTTAAATTTTTATACAATTTCTAATCCTTTACAGGAGGCTTTCTGTGGAACAAAAACTAATCGATCTGATGGCAGATCTTAAAGAAGAAGAAACGATTTCAATGGTAAAAGAACTCGTAAAAAAAGGAACGGACCCGATGAGCATACTTGGCGATTCCAGCAGCGCCATGGCTATAGTTGGGAAGAGGTTCGAGAAGGGTGAATATTTTATACCCGACCTTATGATGGCCGGTGAAATATTAAAACAGATTTCCGAAATCGTAAAACCGCTCCTTGAGAAGGAAGGACCTGCTAAGAAAAAAGGCAAAGTATTGATAGGCACTGTTGCGGGCGACATACATGATATAGGGACGGATATAGTGCAGTTTATGCTGGATGTCTCGGGTTATGAAGTATTGAACATAGGTATCGATGTGCCCGTAAACGTGTTCGTGGAAAAGATAAATGAGTTCAAGCCTGCTGTTGTCGGGCTATCCGGATTCCTTACTCTTGCTTTTGATTCGATGAAAAAGACCGTTGAGGCTATTGAAGCTGCGGGACTCCGAAAAGGAATTAAGATTATGATCGGCGGCGGCCAGATGGATGACGAGATCCGCAAATATGTCAAAGCGGATGCCTACGGAAAGGATGCCATGGCGGCAGTAACCCTGTGCGATCAATGGATAGGAGCATAGACATGGGAAAAACACCGGAAGAACTTTATAAAGAAAGAGAAAAGAGAGTTACGGATGTTCTGGCGCTCAGGAAGCCGGACAGGGTGCCGATCATGGTCATGTTCAGTTTTTTCCCGGCAAAGTATGTGGGAATGACGCTCCGGGAAGTCATGTATGATCCGGAAAAGTTATGGAAAGCGCAATGGAAGGTTATGATGGATTTTGAGCAGGATATGGAACAGAATCCTTTTCCTTTGCGTTTCACCGGTCCGTTGATGGAAAGCCTTGATTTTAAGCAGTTGAAATGGCCCGGTCATGGCGTGGGTCCGGATTTTTCGTATCAGTTCGTTGAAGGCGAGTACATGACCGCGGATGAATACGATCATTACCTGCTTGATCCCACCGATTTTATGATACGCAAATACTGGCCGAGAATATTCGGCAACATGAAGGGACTGGAAAAACTTCCCCCGCTGCATAATATCGTTACTTATTCGATGGGCATGCCAACTGGTTTTGCTCCATTCAGCTCGCCGGAGGTAATAGCGGCGCTAGAAACGTTTAAGAAAGCCGGCGAGAAATCCGCGCAGCTCGCTGACTATTCAAGAAGATTCGGCGCTGCGACAAAAGAGGCAGGATTCCCGCTTCAGACGGGACCATTCTGCCAGGCGCCGTTCGATACCCTGGGGGACTACTTCAGAGGCACGAGGGGACTTATGCTCGACATGTACCGCAGACCCGACAAGGTAATCAAGGCATGCGAAAAATTACTGAGCTTTATGCTTGAAATGGCGGTAGTGGGAGCAAAGAACACGGGCAATCCGCGCGTATTTATTCCCATCCACAAAGGTCTGGACGGTTTTATGTCCGAAGAGCAGTTCAAGAAGTTTTTCTGGCCTACATGCAGGGAGCTTTTTATTTCTCTTATTGATAACGGTCTGAATCCGTGCCCGCTCTGGGAAGGCAATTGCACTTCGCGTCTTGAGTTGATAAAAGATATTCCCGCAGGAAAAGCAATATATTCGTTTGAGTCTACCGATATGGTAAAAGCAAAGAAAATACTCGGAGATACAATATGCATACGCGGCGGCATGCCGCTTTCGATTCTGGCCACTGGAACTCCGGATGATGTGCGCGCTTACTGTAAAAAGCTTATCGACGAATTCGGAAAGAACGGCGGATATATAATGGACGCTTCGGCCGGTCTCGATGACGCGAAAATTGAGAATGTTAAAGCGATGTTTGATTTTACAAAAGAATACGGAGTATATTAATTTTTTATATTTTTTCAGGAGTTTTTATGTATTACGATCCGACGAAAATGGCAGACTGGCAGATATCCGAAGCTGCAGAATCGAGGATGAAAATAGTCTATCAGCTTCAGGATGAGCTGGGTCTGAAATGGGAAGAAATGCTTCCGTTCGGGAAAGTAAGCAGGCTGGATTTTGCAAAGATACTGGAAAGGCTGAACGGACAGGAAGACGGCAAATATATCGATATAACCGCAATCACGCCTACGCCTCTTGGTGAAGGAAAAACGACAACTACGATGGGACTTATTGAAGGACTCGGGAAGAGAGGCAAAAAAGTAGGAGGCGCCATCAGGCAGCCGTCTACCGGCCCTACGATGAACATCAAAGGCAGCGCATCCGGCGGAGGCAATGCGCAGGTAATTCCTCTCGGCGAATTCTCGCTCGGGCTTACCGGCGATATTAACGCAGTAATGAACGCGCATAATCTTGCCATGGTCGCGCTTACTTCCAGGATGCAGCACGAAAGGAATTACGGGGATGATGAGCTTTCCAAAAGAGAATTAAATCGTCTCGATATCGATCCGAAAAGCGTTCAGATGGGCTGGGTTATGGATTTCTGCGCACAGAGTTTAAGGAATGTTGTTATCGGTCTGGGGGGAAAACTGGACGGATATATGATGCAGTCCAGATTCGATATTGCCGTCAGTTCCGAAGTAATGGCAATACTTTCAATCGCGAAAGACCTTAAAGACATGCGGGAAAGGATAGGAAAGATAACTGTCGCTCACTCCAAATACGGAAAGCCGGTTACAACAGAGGATCTTGAAGTAGCGGGCGCCATGACGGCTTTCATGAGAAACAGCATAAACCCGACCCTGCTGCAGACCGTGGAAGGCCAGCCTGTAATGATACACGCAGGTCCTTTCGCGAATATAGCAATCGGCCAGTCATCCATAATTGCCGACAGACTGGGCCTTAAGCTTTTCGACTACCATGTTACTGAAAGCGGATTTGCCGCAGATATCGGGTTTGAGAAATTCTGGAACGTAAAATGCAGGATAAGCGGCATGAAGCCGCATGTGGCTGTCATTACAGCGACGATCAGAGCGCTCAAGATGCACGGAGGCGGACCGAGGGTCGCTCCCGGGATTCCGCTTGCTCCGGAATACAGAAAAAAGAATATGGCTTTGCTTGAAAAAGGTATGCCCAATCTGCTGCATCATATTAAGATAGTCAGGCAGTCCGGCATGCAGCCGGTTGTATGCATCAACGGATTCTCAACGGACACAAAAGAAGAGATCTCTATGGTTCGCAGGATGGCGGAGAAAGCGGGCGCACGGGTGGCTTTTTCCGAGCACTGGGCGAAAGGAGGAGAAGGCGCGCTGGAGCTTGCGGATGCGGTTATCGACGCATGCAACGAGAAAACCAAATTCAAGTATCTTTATCCGCTGGATATGCCTCTAAGGCAGCGTGTCGAGCTTATCGCTAAAAAGATCTACGGCGCAGACGGGGTATTATGGATACCGGAAGCCGAAGCCAAAGCGAAAAAACTGGAGGCCGACCCTTCCAAAAAGGATTACAATACCATGATGGTGAAAACGCATCTCAGCTTATCCCACGAGCCAGATAAAAAAGGCGTGCCAAAAGGATGGGTTCTGCCTGTGAGGGATATTCTTGTTTATGACGGAGCGAAATTTTTGTGCCCTGTAACCGGAACAATAAGCCTTATGCCGGGAACAAGTTCCGATCCAGCTTTCAGGAAGATTGATGTTGATGTGGACACAGGAAGGATTAAAGGTTTGTTCTGATAAAAATAGCAGCTTCAGGCCCTCTATCCTCGTGCGGAGCCTCCCCTTGGGACAGAGGGGGCACAGGCTTGGATTTTTTTTTAAAAAAATCTGTATTGAAGCTTAATATATCAATATGCCCTATCCGGGGTTCATGGATTCAAAATGGAAATTGCATTAATACATATAATTTCCAGGCATAGATTTTGATACAAGTTTAATATAAGACAGCCCTGACCATAAGGGTGTGAATGGAATTTTTAAGGAGCATAATATGGAAACTCGAGTTGTAAGCCCGAAAGGGAAAGAGGTCGTCATCGGAGATAAGCTTCCGACGATACTCATAGGCGAGAGGATTAATCCTTTCGGTAAAGGCCCGATAAAAGACGGGCTGGTAAGCGGGAATATGGAACCTGTTCGCCAGGAAGCCATAAAACAGGTGGAAGCAGGGGCTGATATATTAATAATCAGCGTTGCCGCATTCGGCGTTGATGAGAACGTCATTTTCCCAAAGGCAGTCGAGGCTGTGATGAACGCTGTCGATGTTCCGCTTTGCCTCGAAAGCAGAAATCCGGCTGCGCTGGAGAAGGCGCTGCAGCTTGGATTGGGCAAACCCATCATCAGCTCGGTAAACGGAGAAAAAGAATTGCTGGACTCGATTCTGCCTCTTGTAAAAAAATACGACACTTCTCTTGTCATACTGGCATCGGATTCCAGCGGCATTCCAAATAACTCGCAAAAACGGGTCGAGATACTAAAAGGGATCCGAGATAAGGCGGGCGAAATGGGCATCGTCCCGGAAAAACTCCTGGCCGATTGTATTGCCGAATCCAGCGCGGTAAACAGCAATGCAGGGCTTCTTACAATGGAAACCATGAGAATGACAAAGATGAACCTGGGAATAAATTTTATCCTGGGAGCCAGCAATGTTTCATTCGGCCTTCCCGACAGGCCTGTCATTAATGCCGTTTTTCTTGCTCTCGCCATCAGCTCCGGTTTGAACTCGGCTATTGTTAACGCCGCTAAGATGAAGCCTTATATTATGGCAACCGATCTTATGCTCGGCCGTGATCCGAAAGCGCGGCGTTATACCACATATTTCAGAAAAATGAAAAGCCAGGCGGCCGCTAAATAGCATATCATTAAAAATGAGGCGTCTGATTCTGCTTTTGTTTTGTGACAAACGAGGTCCTGTCTCATGACAACACATAAAGTTGTTTTTATGCCGTCATCCAGAGAATTGTCCGTTGAGGAAGGAACAAGCTTGCTCGATGCCGCAAGAAGCGCAAATGTATACGTTAATTCGCATTGCAACGGGAAAAGCACATGCGGCAAATGCAAAGTACGCATAACAGAAGGCGCGGTAACCCCCGTCACGCTTAACGAGATCAAATTTATAAGCGAAAGCGACAGGGAACTCGGATACAGGCTCGCATGCACAGCTCGCGTTATCGGAGACGTGACGGTTTTTATCGCCGGGGAGAATATCCGCACAAGCAAAGCCTCTTTAAAATTATTTTCAAAAAGATCCGATGTAATGAATCCGGCAGTAAAAACTTACTGCATTGAACTTAAATCGAAAAAGGACACACCGGGAAATTCTTATCTTGGTGATATTAAAAAGCATCTTTATGAAAAATTCGGGCTGAAGGATCCGGTTTGCGATATCAGCGTTCTGCAAACTCTTGCCGGAACACTCAAAAAGAATGAAAATAAAATTACTTTTTTTGTATGGATGGATAAGGAGATTATAGGCATCCTACCTGCATGGGACGAAAAATGTTACGGTTTTGCTCTGGATGTGGGCACTACGACCATAGCCCTTTATCTGTGCGATTTGAAAACCGGCGATGTTATCGCGAGCGGATCGGTCACAAATCCGCAGGTTCTTTTCGGCACTGACGTTATGTCGCGCATCGGTTATTCAGCCGATCATCCGGGTGCAGGCGTTAAGAGGATGCAGAGCGAATTAATCCATTCCGTTAATTCAATGATTGACCGTATGACGGCCGATAACGGATTATCCGCCGACCGGATAATGGATATGACAGTAGTGGGAAATACCGTAATGCATCACATCTTCCTGGGCATACCGCCGGATCATCTCGGTCTGTGGCCGTTCAGCCCTTCGGTACAGGAGTCTGTGAATGTTAGAGCCCGCGATTTCGGGATACATATAAATCCGGCTTCTTTTGTCCACGTTCTGCCTGTGGAAGCCGGATTTGTAGGAGCGGATAATGTCGGGGTTTTGCTTTCGGAAGAGCCCTATAATCAAAACGATATCTCTCTTATTATTGACCTGGGGACAAACGGCGAGATAGTGCTGGGAAACAGAGAAAAGCTATTTTCGTGTTCCTGCGCGACAGGGCCGGCACTTGAAGGCGCTCATATCGTATGCGGCATGAGAGCCTCCCCGGGCGCTATTGAAAAAGTTCGAATACATCCGGGGACGTTCGACGTTGAATATGAAGTGATCGGGGACGACGATCCGGAGTCGAAGGATGCCGGTCCGGCAAAACCCGTCGGCATATGCGGCTCGGGAATCATTGATGCAGCGGCGTATTTTTTCAAAACAGGATTGATAGGAGAGAACGGCGCATTCAATCGGAAGATCGAAACGCCGAGACTCAGGACCGGCAAATCCGGAGTTGAAGAATTTGTAATCGCATGGGCAAACGAAACGGCAACGAAGAGCGATATTGTTCTCACTCAGAAGGATATCCGGCAGATACAGCTTGCCAAGGGGGCTTTGCACGGCGGATGCAGAATATTGATGAACCGGCTGAACATTTCCTCGCTCGGCAAAATCGTGATCGCCGGCGCGTTCGGTATGCATATAGATAAGGAAAGCGCGCTGGCTATCGGTCTTTTCCCGGAATGCGATCCCCGGAATATAGTAATGGCAGGCAATTCTGCAGGACACGGAGCTTATCTGGCGCTTGTAGATACGGAGAAAAGAAAAGAAGCCGACAGAATTGTAAAAAATGTAACGCATGTCGAATTAGCGCTGGAAAAAGATTTTCAGAAGGAATTTATGAATGCTCTTTCAATTCCGTACAAGATGTCAGATTAAGTCAAAATTTTCGTTATGTCGCTTAATTTTTCTTGACTTGGTTAATAACTATATTACTATATAAATATATAGTAATATAGTTATTAATATTAAAGGATACAGTAATTACAGATGAGCTTTATTATCGCCCTTGCCGGGAAAGGCGGAGTAGGGAAGACAACAATTGCGGCGCTTATAGTAAAATATCTTGTTAAAAAAGGGAAAACTCCTGTACTTGCGGTGGACGCCGATCCGAACTCGAATTTTTCCGAGTCATTAGGCATAAAAATAGAAGATACGATAGGCAGTGTGCTTGCCGATTTTTTAAGGGACAGGGGTGATCTGCCCGCCGGCATGACAAAGCAGTCATTCCTTGAGCTGAAGCTCCATCAGATATTAAAAGAGGGGAAGGATATTGACATGATGGCAATGGGAACACCTGACGGTCCGGGTTGTTATTGTGCCGCTAACTCGATACTTAAAGACTATTTCGACAAGCTTGCGAAAAATTATAAAAGTATTGTCGTTGATAATGAAGCCGGTATGGAGCACTTCAGCAGAAAAAATAACAGCAGGGTTGATCTGCTTATTATGTGCTCAAATTATTCGCTGAAAGGGATTAAAACTGCGAAAAGACTTTCTGAGCTTGTTGATTCTCTCGGGCTGGATGTCAGGGAACGCGTTCTTATTGTAAATCAGACTCCGGAGCAGATGGATAAAAATATTCTCGAAGAAATTAAAAAGTCGGATTTACAATTGCTCGGCAATATAGTTGCTGATAAACTAATAGAAGAATATGAGATTAATGGAAGAGCTTTGACAGATCTGCCGGATAATTCAAAGGCTTTTCAGACCATTCAAGGGTATTTAAGCAGATATATTTAGAAGTCGTCAAAAAATATAATTTTTAGACAACCTCAAAGAATTTATTTAAATGGAGAATACGATGTCTGCAAAGATAATAAGCGGTACAGCTGTAGCTGCCCAGATCAGGGAAGAACTTAAAGCCGAAGTTCAGAATTTGGTAAGCAAGCATAAGGTGCAGCCTGGTCTTGTTACTATACTTGTCGGGGATAATCCCGCATCGCAAAGTTATGTTTCCGGGAAACAGAAAACTGCTAAAGAGCTTGGATTCTACTCTGTCCAGGATACCCAGGATGCCGGTATTACTGAAGATAAATTATTAAGTCTTATAGATAAATATAATAAAGACCCGAAAATTCACGGCATTCTTGTACAGCTTCCGCTGCCGAAACATATAAACGAGAACAAGGTGCTTTACGCGATCGATCCGGACAAAGATGTGGACGGCTTTCATCCGGTGAATGTCGGAAAGCTCATGATAGGCGAGGGAAGATATTTCCCGTGTACGCCTTTCGGCATACAGCAGCTTCTTATCCGTTCCGGCGTGAAGACCGACGGTGCCGAGGTTGTTGTAGTCGGCAGGAGCAATATAGTTGGCAAACCGATTTCAATGATACTTGTTCAGAAAGCGGCCGGCGCAAATGCTACCGTAACAATGTGTCATACGGCAACAAGAGATATGAAATCACACACATTGAGAGCGGATATTTTAATTGTAGCTGCCGGCAAACCAAAGGCAGTGACAGGCGACATGGTAAAACCGGGCGCAGTTGTAATTGACGTTGGTGTTAATCGCATTGGAATGACCCCGGAAGGTAAGGCGAAATTAGTCGGTGATGTGGATTTTGATGCTGTAAAAGAAAAGGCAAGCATAATTACGCCCGTGCCCGGCGGTGTGGGCCCGATGACTATAACAATGCTGATGTATAACACGGTAAAAGCGGCAAAATTTGCCGCAGGACTGGAAAAGTAAATATACTCGCCCCCTATCCCCCAAAGGGGGCAACGGCTTGGAAGCTTTTGTAAAGAGACTTTTTTTTAAAGAAAGAAATATGTTGACCATATATACAATAGAAATTATAAAAACAAAGTTTTTAGTGCCCTCTATGTCCAAGGGGAAGCTACGCACTGGGTCAGGGGGCCGAGTCGGATAAATGCTTTGTTTATCAAAAATAACATTATGAGGAAAAACAATGGCAGATAAACTAATCGAAAAAAAGGACTTTTCGGGGAAAACGGTAAAAGTTCTTGGCGAGACTTACGATTCAGGGTCGCCGGAATGTGTAGGCTGCGGAGAAGATCTCGGCTGGAGATCTCATTTTAAAACACGTGAAGAAAAATTAAAGTATCTGAAAAGCGCTGAAAGGTACTGGTACAGCAAAGACTGGTTTGGAAGCGAGAAACGCAGATAAACCGGCGATATAGACATCTATAGCCGGTTTGCCTGCAACTGTATTATAATGGATTGAAATAAGTAGTAAAAAAATAAACCCTGTTTTTTGGATTTCATGTAATAAAGTAACTCATCATGATCGACTTTTGTAATTAATGTATAAACATGTCTGATTAAATGAACGGATTTTAATCAATTTTCCGCCTGAGATACTCCATCCCTGGACTCTTTAGCGGTCGGCAACATTGCGTTCGGGATGTGATGTAGCGAATGCCGCAAAAATAATTGATGACCGGGAGCGGCCGTGTTGTCTTAATGCTGATTCGAATTTGATCATTTAATCGATAGCGTTGAAAATTAACCAGTTAAAAGTAAGTCAAATTGAGTAAAATAATTTTGGAGGGATTTGGATGGGATTTGAAATACCTAAAATTAATTATTCCGGGAAAATAAAGGAAATAACTCTTGGCAAAGGCGATAAATCGGTAACCGTAGGAGGGGAATCAGCCTTTCCTTTTTATTTATTCGAAGGTTCAATGCCGCATAAGCCCAGAATTGCCATGGAAGTTTTTGATCATGAGCCTGCAGATTGGGCAGAAGCCGCACTGGAACCTTTTAAGGACGTAGCAGACAATCCTGCCGCATGGGCAAAGAAAAATGTCGGGACATACGGCGCTGAAATGATCGCTCTTCAGCTTCGCAGTATTGATCCCAACGGCATGAACAGACCCACGGACGAAGCGGTAAAGGTCGCGAAAAGCGTAATTGATGCAGTAGATGTTCCTGTAATAGTATGGGGTGTCGCGAATCCGGAGAGGGACACCGAAGTTCTTAAAGCTATTGCCGAACAATGCGCTGGAAAGAATTTAATTATTGGCCCGGTTGAAGAAAAGGATTATAAACAGATCGGCGCGGCAGCGATCGCCTACAAACATGTTGCGATTGCGTCAAGTCCCATCGATGTTAATCTTGCCAAACAGCTTAATATATTGCTTGGTAATCTTGGAGTTCCTGAAAATCAGATAATTATAAATCCTACTACCGGTTCACTGGGATACGGCCTTGAATATTCATATTCAGTCATGGAAAGGATAAGAGTGGCGGCGCTTACCCAGGAGGATGATAAGCTTCAGTATCCGCTGATATGCAATGTCGGATTTGAAACATGGAAAACCAAGGAATCCAAACTGCCGCAGGCTGAAGCTCCGGCTCTCGGAGATGCTAAAAAGCGCGGCATCCTTATTGAGTGCGTGACGGCGATGAGTCTTCTTATGGCCGGCGCGGACGTTTTAATTCTGCGGCATCCCGATTCGGTGAAGCTTATAAATTCAATGATTTCGAAAATGACGGCTTAGGAGAAAATTTTATACGGGTATAAAAATGTATGAAAGATCGGCCCCCTAACCCCCGAAGGGGGCATTGTTAAGAAGATTAAAAGTAATTGTTAATATTTTTTCCAAATTGGTGCCCCCTCTGGGGGATAGGGGGGAAGGAAGATTACAAAAATTTAATATTTTGAGGCAATTTTATGGCAGAGAACAAACCTATAAGCGTAGATAAAGCGACACTAGAACTTTATGAAAAGGCAAAGAAGGACGGGGTAAATACCGTATTCGACAGGGCGGCAGATATGAAACCTTGCCCTATAGGCGCGGAAGGGAGCTGCTGTAAAAACTGTGCCATGGGGCCGTGCCGTGTTCCGTTCCCGAAGAAAGAGGGGGGGGAGCAGAAAGTCGGTCTCTGCGGCGCTACCGCAGCGACCATTGCTGCAAGGAATTTCACAAGAATGATAGCGGCCGGAGCTTCGGCTCATTCCGACCACGGGAGAGGAGTCGCGGAGACTTTCCTTCTTGCTGCTAGAAACGAGATCCCGAACTATGGTATTAAAGATACGCAGAAACTTTATCAGCTTGCCACGGATATGAGTATTGAAATAGAAGGCAGGGATGATAAGGATATCGCGATCGAGCTCGGGAAAAAGGCTGTAGCGGAATTCGGCAGGCAGGAAGGCCATCTCGCGCTTCTTGAGAAGGCGCCTGAGAAAAGAAAGGAAATATGGAAAAGAGAGGGAGTAATGCCGAGAGGCGTTGACAGGGAAGTTGTGGAAGTAATGCACAGGACCCACATGGGTGTTGATCAGGATTATAAGTCTCTTATGAAGCAGGGAACAAGAGCTGCTCTCGCGGACGGCTGGGGCGGATCAATGCTCGCGACCGATCTGCAGGACATTTTATTCGGAGTACCGGTGCCTGTAATAAGCGAAGCAAATCTTGGCGTGCTTAAAAAAGACGAGGTTAATATAATTGTTCACGGCCATGAACCTCTTCTCTCGGAAATGATAGTTCTTGCTTCTCTTGATCCGGAACTGCTGGCACTTGCGAAATCAAAGGGAGCAGAAGGGATCAATCTGTCGGGGATGTGCTGCACGGCGAACGAGGTACTGATGAGGCACGGGATCCCGATCTCCGGAAATTTCCTTCAGCAGGAACTCGCGATCGTTACAGGCGCTGTCGATGCCATGGTTGTTGACGTGCAGTGCATAATGCAGTCTCTCGTTAGCGTAGCGTCGTGTTATCATACAAAAATTATTACTACCAATCCCAAGGCCGATATAACAGGCGCGGCCAGGATTGAGTTCAATGAGCACGATGCATTGAATTCGGCAAAGAAAATAGTTAATGCTGCGATAGAAAATTTCAGGAACAGAAAAGGCGAAGCTGTTATCCCGAATTATAAGAACAAAATGATAGCAGGCTTCAGCCACGAGACAATAAATTATCTGCTCGGCGGGTCGTTCAGGGCTTCGTACAAACCGCTGAATGACAACATAATAAACGGCAGGATTCGAGGGATTGCAGGAGTTGTCGGTTGCAACAACGCAAGAACAACTCACGACAGCCATCATCTGATTCTTATCAAAGAGCTTATCAAAAACGATGTTATTGTTCTTACCACAGGCTGCAGCGCAATTACAGCGGCAAAGGAAGGATTGCTCACGCCCGAAGCTGCATACGAATACGCAGGGCCCGGTCTTAAGGAAGTCTGCGAGACAGTCGGCATACCGCCTGTCCTTCATATGGGCTCGTGCGTTGACAACAGCAGAATTTTAATGGCTGCTACAGCTGTCGTAAAAGACGGCGGGCTGGGCAGCGATATTTCCGATCTGCCTGCTGCCGGCGCGGCACCTGAATGGATGAGCGAGAAAGCGATAGCGATCGGACAGTATTTTGTGGCATCCGGCGTGTATACGGTATTCAGCGGATCGGAGAGCTTCCCGGTCCTCGGGAGCAAAGAGGTGACAAAACATCTCTTTGAAGAAATGGAAGATATGTACGGCGGCAAATGGGATTTTGTGAATGACCCGGTGGAAATGGCAAAAAAGATGATTGCTCATATAGATAAAAAACGCAAGGCTCTCGGCATCGACAAAGCGAGAGAACGCGTTCTGTTCGATATGGAAGCAAGGAGAGAACTAGTATAGAAATCAAGCCCCCCAAACCCCCCGGAGGGGGGCTTAAAAGTATTATTCTCCACTGAGGGGGATTAAAAAAGTGCCCCCCTGAGGGGGGTTGGGAGGAGAGGATATGAAATATCAGGAGGCCAGACAGTGTCCAAAATTATAGCATCAGCAGGAATCAGGGGAGCTCATAAAATTGTTGAAAGAGCGGATAAAAAATTAAAGGAGTCCTTAGATAAGTGGGGTCCTAACCAGGATGTTGCATTTCCGAATACCGGATATTACCTGCCTATCATTTACGGAATGTTAGGCCATAAAGTTGAAAAATTGAAGGATATGGAATCTGTGATTTCCATATGTAAAAACCTGCTGCCTGCGCCTGTTAAAGAAAAATATCATCTTCCCTATCTGGGACCGGCCCTGGATGCAGGTATGGCGACATTCTTTGCAGAAGAAATTTATGAAGCAATTAAGTATATAGAAAATCCTAATGTGTATGTTAAAGGCGAGGATGTCACTGACAGCAATATATGGCTTGGCGCAGCTGATGACATTATTATGAGAAAACGAGGGGTCGAGTTCGTCGACGGAACAGCGCCAGGATTCGCTGCAATTCTCGGCGCGCCCGAGGATCCGAAAGTCGCGGCAAAGATAGCTCTTGAGCTTCAGGAGAAGAACCTCTATGTATTCATGGGCGCGACTACCGACGGCAGAAGCATGCCGGAGCAGCTTAAGAGCCAGGGTGTACAGGTAGGCTGGGGCACAAGGCTTGTGCCGTTCGGCCCGGAGTCGTCCGCTGCAATATTCGCAATAGGCTTCGCGACCAGAGCGGCAATGTCGTTCGGCGGTATTGAGCCCGGCGATTACCGTAAAATACTCATCTACAATAAAGACAGGATATTTGCGTTCGCAATTACATTCGGCTACGTAAGCGACGACTGGTACGCTAACGGACTCGGATGTGTAAACTACGGTTTCCCGATCATTGCAGATACGCCGATCCCGGAAATTCTGCCTACCGGCATCTGTACTTATGAACATGTGGTATCGAACATTCCGCATGATAATATTGTTTCCAAGGCAATCGAAGTAAGAGGGCTCAAGGTCTCCGTTACAAAAGTACCTGTTCCTGTTTCTTACGGCCCGGCATTCGAAGGCGAAAGAGTAAGAGGCGACGGTATTTACCTTGAAGCGGGCGGCGGAAGAACTCACGCTGTGGAACTTGTCGTATCTGCCGATATGAATAAAATTACAGACGGCAAGATTGAGGTTGTCGGTCCGGATCTGAAAGATGTTAAACCGGAAAGCAGGCTTCCACTGGCGATTTATGTTGAAGTAGCCGGGAGGCAGATGCAGGAGGATTTCGAGCCTATACTTGAAAGGCAGATACATCATCTGATCAACTATGCCCAGGGTCTGATGCACATCGGGCAGAGAGACATCGCGTGGCTCAGAGTAGCCAAACAGGCAGTTGATAAAGGATTCAAATTATCTAATATAGGCGATATTCTGCATGCGAAATTTCATCAGGATTTCGGCAGCATTCTTGATAAAGTACAGGTCACAATTTTTACTGAAGAGAAAAAAGTTAACGAGATACTTGAGAAGGCACGGGCCATCTATAAAAAGAGAGACGACAGGATTGCCGGCATGACGGATGAAGATACCGAGCCGTTCTATTCGTGCACATTATGCCAGTCTTTTGCTCCAAACCATGCCTGCATTGTAACACCGGAGAGAACAGGTCTCTGCGGCGCGTATAACTGGCTCGATTGCAAAGCTTCCAACGAGATAAATCCGACAGGCCCGAATCAGCCTGTTCCAAAGATAGAAGTGATAGATCAGAGATACGGTCAGTGGAAGGGAGTAGATGCATTCCTTGCCAAGGCTTCAAGAGGAAACGTTCAGACTGCAGACGCTTACAGCATAATGCGTAATCCGATGACATCCTGCGGATGCTTCGAAGCAATATCTGCGCTTCTTCCTTTATGCAACGGCATAATGACTGTAGACAGGGATACTGCGGACATGACGCCATGCGGTATGAAATTTACGACTCTTGCCGGCACCGTAGGCGGCGGTAATGTTACTCCGGGTTTCCTCGGCCACAGCAAGTATTATATTACAAGCAAGAAGTTCATCGCTGCCGAAGGTGGGATTAAGAGGCTTGTCTGGATGCCGAAATCGCTAAAAGAAGAAATAAAAGAAAGGTTTAACAGGATCGCCGCGGGAACAGGGTGCCCGGATCTGCTCGACAGGATCGCGGACGAAACCGTAGCTAAAACGGAAGAAGAGGTACTGGCTTATATTACCGAGAAACAGCATCCGGTTTTGACTATGGACCCGATCATGTAAATTCTGACTATTTGGAGAATATCATTTTTTTTGCCCCCTATCCCCCGGAGGGGGCACCGGTTTGGAAGGTCAGATAAAAAGTTTTGTTATTTAAAGCAGAATATGTTTAATTTGGAATTAATACAGAAGTTTAGTAGCAAATTTTTAACGCCCTCTCCGGGGGTTAGGGGGGCCGAGGAAGCAACAGCGAAGTATTTTGATCAGCATTTTTTGCGAATAATTCTTTAATAAATAAATGTGGTTAGAAGTAAGTTGAGGGGAGCTGAGTGCACTTGAGCTTCTCCTTGATTTAGGGGACTTAAGCATAAAAGAAATTTTATTTTATCGATATAATCAAAATGTTTGGAATTTTTTAAATAAATATTTAAAACTCAGGAGATAACAAAATGGCGCTTTCAGGAATTGAAATTTATAAAATGCTTCCGCAGACAAACTGCAAAGACTGCGGGGTTCCTACATGCCTTGCGTTTGCCATGAAGCTCGCTGCAGGGCAGGCCCAGCTCGATGCGTGCCCCCATGTTTCGGCTGAGGCAAAGGAAAAACTTTCGAGCGCTTCAGCGCCTCCTGTTATGCCTGTCACAGTAGGTTCCGGAGCAGCCGCTTTCAAAACCGGCGGCGACACAGTACTTTTCAGGCACGATAAAACTTTTGTAAGTCCGGCAGGCATTGCTTTTATAATAACCGATAAGATGAGCAATGAAGATATTGAGAAACGGATTAAAGCTTATAAAGAATTTCAATACGACAGGGTTGGACTGCATTTGAAGGCTGATCTTGTTGCAATAAAATCCGAAAGCGGAGATGCTTCTGTTTTTGAAAAACTTGTCAGCACCGTAAAGAGTGCAGTTGATGCCAATATCATCCTTATGAGTGATAAGGCAGAAATCCTGGCTGCGGGATTAAAGGCCTGTGCTGATAAAAAGCCTCTTCTCTACGCTGCGACAAAGGATAATGCTGAAGCAGTAGGCAATCTTGCGAAGGCGAATAAATGCGCGATTGCAGTCAAGGGGAGCAGCCTTGATGAAATTATTGAATTAACTGCAAAGCTTACCGGAATGGGTCTCAAGGAGATTGTGATTGATTCCGGTTCAAGAACTATAAAAAAGGCTTTTGAAGACCAGGTTGTAATTAGGCGGGCTGCAATTAAGAAGAGCTTCAGGCAGCTTGGTTTCCCTACCATAACATTCCCGTGCGAAATGACAAATGACCCTATGGAGGAAACACTGATTGCGTCGGCCTTTATAGCCAAATACGGCAGCATTATCGTGCTCTCAAATCTTGAAGGGCATAGCCTGTTCCCGCTCCTGGTTCAGAGAATGAATATATTCACGGATCCTCAGCGGCCTATGGCTACGGAAAAGGGGATTTATCCTTTTAATAATCCGGATGAGAATTCCCCTCTTCTTGTAACATCCAACTTCTCACTGACATATTTTATCGTTTCCGGCGAGATAGAAGGAAGCAGGGTCCCTGCATGGCTGCTTGTGCTTGACACCGAAGGTCTGTCTGTTTTGACAGCATGGGCTGCCGGGAAGTTCTCTGCTGATGCCATCAGCGCTTTTATTAAAAAATCCGGGGTTGCAGATAAAATAAAACATAAATCGCTGGTTATACCCGGCTTTTCAGCATCGATAAGCGGTGAACTGGAAGAAGAACTTCCGGGATGGAAGATCACAATCGGTCCGAGAGAGGCTCAGCATATCCCGGGATTTTTAAAGGAATATAAAGTTTAAGGATAGTATTACTCATTCCAAAATATTATTTTAAATAAGTAATTGGCACTTATAGCCCCCTAACCCCCGGAGGGGGCATTGGTTGTGAAAGTTAAAAAGTAAATACCATTTTTTTCCAAAGATGGTGCCTCCTTTGTCCAATGGGGGGGCTTCGCACGGGGATAGGGAGCCGATAGCAACAATTTATTAAATAATTAATTTTTCGAAATATATTTTTTTTGCATAATAAATACTTCAGGAGAAAATTAAATGGCATTCATTAGGATAGGTGAAAATTTAAACGTGATGTCAAAGGTGCTTGGCCCGGCTATGAAGGAGAGGGATGCAAAACCAATACAGGAAATGGCTGTTAAAGAGACCGAAGCCGGCGTTGATTATATTGAAGTGAACATCGGGCCTGCAAAAAAAGCAGGTGCGGAAATGATGGAATGGCTTGTAAAGACTATTCAGGAAGTCACGACCACTCCGCTTTCGCTTGACACTACGAACATGGAAGCTACCGAAGCCGGTTTAAAAGTGGCTAAAAATCCTCCTCTCATTAATTCTGTTTCACTCCAGACATCCAGAATGGAGAAAGGCCTTCTGATGGCAAAGAAATACGATGCCGATTTTATAGCTCTTTTATGGAGCGATAACGGGATGCCCAGGGACGTCAACGAGCGCGCCATGCACGCCGTAGACTTTATCCAGAAAGTTACAGATATGGGAATTTCCACGGACAAGATGTGGATAGATCCGATCCTGTCGCCGATATCCGTAGAAATAAACCAGGTAAAAGCGTGCGTTGAATTTATGGGGATGCTGAAGGATATTGCGCCCGGTGTTAAATCAACAGGAGGATTGTCAAATGTATCCAATGGCGTACCGGATGAACTCAGGACTTTTCTTAATATTCCATATGTAATAATGCTTATGAAAAACGGTCTTACTTCTGCCATTGTTGACGCATTTGATAACAATCTGACTGATGTTGTCTATGGAAAGAATGACAGCTTAGTACAGCTTATAAGCAGAATCGCCGACGGTGAAAAGCCGGATCTGAGTAAATTATTCGACCTCGATATTAAATATGTAAAGAGCGCAAAAGTGCTGATGGGTGAAACATTATTCTCCAACGCATGGCTGGAAGTATAAATTTGCCTTCTGAAGAAGATATAAAAAATAATATCTATTACACTTCCGGGATCAGTCTCCCAAAGCAGGATAATTATGAGACAGCCTATAACGAGGCTGTAGTTGAACTTCTCAGAAAAGATCTGAAAGATGTAGCGCAGAAAAGCGGCGCTCAGATATTCCAGGAAAATGCCCAGACTAATCTGATATTGCCTTTCTTTACTGATGAAGTTATTATAACTTTCCCCAAGATCAGCTTATATTATAAAAATAAAGATCAGGAAATCAGTCTCTGGTATAAAATTTTAATACTGCATTATCTGGGTCAGGCAAAAGGAACTCCGATTAACGGCGAGCAGATAACTTTCAAACAGGTTACGGGCGGTCTTGCTTATTATCCTGCATTCCACAGAAGAACAATTAAACCTCTCCTAAAAGCTTTTGGCAGCAATCTGAATAAATATACTGCTGCGGCTGTCAAAGCAGGCGGTGTTAAAACCGATATCGGTAAATATTCGTTTTCTTTTCAGGTCTTTCCGAGGGTATCTGTTATTATAAATTTATGGGAGGGTGATGACGAGCTTCCTGCAGACGGCAATATAATTTTCGATTCTTCGATTGCAGATTACTTGACAACTGAAGATATAGCTGTTCTATGCAACATACTGGCGCTGATGATAATCAAAGATGGAAAGTGATAATTATTATAACTAATTTTAAAAATATTAATTTATAGAAAATATTTATTAAAACTAGAGACATATTATAAAATTTACTCCGGAATCAGGCCTTCCTGGACAGCTTTTCATATTTCTGAACGCTATTACATCAGGCCTGAAAGGCGTCCTCATAAATTTTGTAATATGTCTCTAGTTTTTAACTAGTATAAAATTAAATTTTTAGATGACTTCTAATTTGAATCAGATAATTATTAGATTATAAGGAGATCGTATTTATGAAAATTACTGCTATAACTGCCGCGGAAAATCTAAATAAACTCAGAGAACAAAAACCGCTTGTCCATAATATCACCAACTTTGTTGTTATGAATTATACGGCTAACGCGCTGCTTGCTATAGGCGCGTCGCCTGTAATGGCCCATGCTCCCAACGAAGTAGAAGAAATGGTAAAGATAGCCGGTGCGCTTGTGCTGAACATCGGTACATTAACTGATGAGTGGGTCAAATCAATGATAAAAGCGGCGAAGGCCGCCAACAAAGCCGGTGTTCCGGTTGTGCTGGACCCGGTCGGATCAGGTGCAACGAAGCTTAGAACAAACTCCGCAAAGAAGATACTAGCTTCTGCGAAGATATCGCTCGTTCGGGGAAATGCTTCGGAAATACTATCTCTTTGTGAAGCGAAGAACAAAACACGCGGTGTTGATTCAATGCACACAATTGATGACGCAATAGACTCTGCCAAAGCGCTGGCTTCAGTTTATGGCGCATCGGTTGCAGTAACCGGTCCCATAGATGCAATAACAGACGGATCTTCAATCTTCAGAGTTCATAATGGACACGCACTCATGGGGCGCGTTACAGGCACGGGTTGTACTGCTTCTGCGATCTGCGGTGCATTCCTCGCTGTAGATAAGGATGTGCTTTCTGCTGCAACTTCTGCGCTTGCCGTCTTCGGACTTGCCGGAGAAATCGCAGCAAAAAAAGCTAAGAGTCCGGGCAGCTATTCTGTTGCATTAATAGATGCCTTATCCGACATAACTGTAAACGATTGTAAAAAAAGCTGCAGGGTTAAATAATATCAAATGCTTGAGAAGCATAAAATTAATTACTCAATATATCTTGTTACGGACAGCGAACTGACAAAAATGCCTGTACCGGAAACAGTCAGGAAGGCTGTTGCCGGCGGGGTAACATGCGTTCAGATAAGAGAGAAATCTGCAGGCACACGCGAGTTCATTGAGATTGCCGCAGCAGTTAAAAATATTCTTGCAGGATCGGTTGTGCCGCTTATAATTAATGACAGAGTTGATATCGCGCTTGCAGTTAAAGCGGACGGAGTACATCTGGGGCAGAGCGACATGCCTATTGACATAGCCCGAAAGATTTGCGGTCAGGAAATGATAATCGGATTATCTGCCGAATCTGAAAAAGACGCGATCGTAGCTGAGCGAGACGGAGCAGACTATATTGCTGTCAGCCCGGTTTTTTCAACGCCTACCAAGATCGATACTGCGAAGCCTCTTGGACTTAGCGGGATAAAGAATATTAAAAATCTGGTTAACCTGCCTGTAATCGGGATTGGCGGTATAAATCTTTCAAATGCAGCCGATGTCATAAAAAGCGGCGCGGACGGAATTGCCGTTGTATCTGCTATCATGGCTGCGGACGATCCCGAAAAAGCTGCCAGAGAGCTGAGAGCAGCAATGCGTCTGTAAAAGTAATCTTTTAAAAAACAAACTTATTATGATAAATCGAAATACATTACAAAATTTATTAGGACGCCTTTCAGATCTGATGCAGCAACCTTAAGAAATATGAAAAGTTGACCTGGAAGGTCTGATTCCGCAGTAAATTTTGTAATGTATTTCGATTTATAAATAATTTCTAATCTAAATTATTAACTCATCTTGACTGACTTTTTTATAAACATCTGCGATAGAATGATCAGATTATTATCAATTTTAAGGCAACATGGATGTTGCCGACCGCCGAAGAGTCCATGGATGGGGTATTTGAGGCGGAAAATTGATAATAATCTGATCATTCTATCGATAGTATTAAGAAATAGTGTAATAAAAGTCAGTCAACTTGAGTTATCAATTTTAAAATGGCTTCAAATAAAATTCCCCGGGGCATGCCCCCGGTACTGACGTACCGGCCGCCACCTTCGGTGTCGGCGGGGTATTATGTTTCAAGGCGTTATCGATTTGCTCCGCAAATCGATAGGCTTACATCCTCGACGCAAGCGTCGAGGTCTTACGCCTTGAAATAAAACATATCGACATTGAGAATTTCGAATGAAACTAAAAGATATAGGAGAATTCGGATTTATTAAGAGAATAGCACGCGGTTCTGTTTGCAACCCGCGGGATATTATTCGGGGGATCGGTGACGACGCTGCCGTATTCAATGTCGCTAAAAATCAGAAACTCGTTATCACCACAGATCTTCTCATTGAAAAAATACATTTCCTGCGGGATAAAATCAAGCCGTACGACCTTGGCTGCAAAGCAATGGCCGTTAATCTTTCCGATATCGCGGCAATGGGTGCTAAACCCGGCCATGCTTTGATAAGCATAGGTATCCCGCAGGAAATCGAGATCGCATATCTTGACAGGCTATATTCAGGGCTAAAAAAAACTGCGGCAGATTTCGGAGTTAATATAATAGGCGGAGACACAACAGGCTCTGAATCCGGACTTATTATTAATATAGCTCTCACCGGATCTGCGCCGAAAAATAAAATACTTTACAGGAATACTGCAAAGCCGGGTGATAAAATATTTGTCACCGGGCCGCTCGGAGACAGCAGGGCGGGGCTATACTTTATCTTGAATGATATCAAACCAGCAGGAATTTTTAATAAGCTTTTTACTGCGCATAACAAGCCGTATCCCTATGTTCAAGAAGGCAGGTTTCTCGCAGGATGTGAAGGAGTACATGCTGCGATAGACATAAGCGACGGTCTTTCATCGGATCTCGGCCATATAGCGGATGAAAGCGGGGCTGGTTTTATAATTTATGCAGATTCCCTGCCGATTTCTGATGCTTTGAGCAGGTTCTGTGAAAAATTTTCATTTAATGCAATTGATTATGCACTTGCAGGCGGTGAGGATTATGTGCTTGCATTTACGATAAAAGCATCTGCAGCAAAAAAAATTGAATCTGCATATGAAAAGAAATTTGGAAAAAAATTATTTTGTATCGGTGAAGTAACTAAAAAGAAAAGAATAATTTTCAGGGATGGGAAATATTTTCCCGTGAAAGCAGAAGGCTGGGATCATTTCAAAGAGTAAAAAAATTATTTTAGGAATTATCCAGCCCGAGCATCTAGTTATATTATGCTTCAAATTATCAATTATGATGTTGAGAGTACATTAATATGAAAATTGCAATTTCAGGAAAAGGCGGGGTAGGGAAGACAACTCTGTCCGGTTTACTGACTTTTTATCTTGCCGAGAAAGGCAACCGCGTAATAGCTGTTGATGCCGATCCGGATGCCAATCTTGCTTCCGCGCTCGGTATAGACGGCACAGGCATTATCCCGATCGCTGAAATGGAAGCGTTAATTGAAGAACGGACGGGAGCCAGGCCGGGTTCATCAGGCTCTCTCTTTAAGATAAATCCCAGGGTCGATGATCTGCCGGAAAAGCTCTGGATAGAGAAAGGCAACATACGCCTTATGGTAATGGGAACTGTAAAGAAGGGCGGTGGAGGATGCATCTGCCCTGAAAGCATATTATTGAAAAACCTGGTTACGCATCTGGTCCTTTTCAGGAACGAACTTGTTATCCTGGATATGGAAGCTGGCATTGAACATCTCGGACGTGCGGTAGCTTCCTCCGTAGATGTGCTTATTGTAGTTGTCGAACCAGGCAGAAGAAGCATAGAGACTGCGAAACATATTAAAGCGCTTGCCGGGGATATCGGCATTAAAAAGGTTGCAATTGTAGGGAATAAAGTTAGAAAAAAAAGCGATGAGGATTTTATTGCGGAAAATCTGGCGGAAATGGAAGTGCTTGGCTTTCTGCCTTTTGACGATAAGTTAATTGAATCGGATTTGGCCGGTATCCCGGAATTCGAAAAATACAAGAATCAAATCACACAAATATTAACTAGACTCAGTCATCTGATTGACTATTAAAAATAATTGCAGTTTTTAATAAAAAATCCGGCCAATTTGCACTAGTTTATAATCTTCTGAGTAAAAATTCGATCTCGTCGATATCCTTTTTGTTATTTCTTTGAGAATTTATTAAAGAAGTCTTCAGTTTGTCAATAAGCAGCCTCTTTTCAGCCAGTGATTTTTCCGGATCAGACTGCTTTCTCTTCATGGTTTGTCTTTTATCCCCGTTGTTCGAAGACATATTAGTTTCTCTTCTTATTTTTTTCTTTTGCCAGAAGTTCGGGACTTGGGACAAAACTGACACCGTATTTCTTTTTATAATATTCCATGCGTTCCTGAACCGTGCCTTTTTTGGAAGCTTTAATTTTCGGTTTTTTATTTTCTTTATATATGGTGAAAGCTTTTATGTTAAAAATGGATACCAGTTTGCTAAATATGTTTTTACGTTTGCTCTCCGGAAATGAACTTTGCCCGGAATCCCGCTTTATATTATCAAAATAGTCTTTTTCATGTTTTTTAGGCGCTTTTTTATCGGGCATGTTCTCAAATAATTTTCGCGTACCTTTTTTTACGCGGGACTTTATTTCAGATCCCTGCTTTGCATTTAATTTTTTACGTACGCTTGGCTCTTTAAATGTTTGCGTTTTCTTCGCATGAGGCGGCCTGCTTGCCTTATGCGGCCGGCTCTTCCCGGCCAGTTCTTCCCTTGAGGCCTTTTCAAGCGAGAAATGCATACCCGCGCTTTTATCCTCAATAAACATATCCTCTCCGGCTTTCACTACGGGAATTTTGTACTTTGTGAAAGCTTCAATCGCTTCAAGGCCGTATACGTATTTTTCGCATGCAAGTGATATTGCCTTCCCCGACTTTCCGGCGCGCGCCGTTCTGCCTATACGATGCACATAATTTTCGCAGTCTTCGGGCAGGTCATAGTTGATTACCAGATCAAGATCGTCTATATGAAGTCCTCTCGCGGCAACTTCGGTTGCGACAAGAAATTTAATTTTACCTGATTTTACTTTTTCAATTATTTTCAGTCTTTTGCTCTGAGGCAGATCTCCCATAATATACTGGCATTTTATGCCGTTAAATTCAAGGCGCCTGCAAAGCTCATGCGCGGTCCGTTTCATATTTGTGAATATCAGTGCGTTATTAGGCTGTTCCTTCTTGAAAATACCGAGAAGAAGTCTTAATTTTTCATCCTTGCCGACATGGTATAGCTCCTGCGAAATTTTATCCACAACTACAGTATCAGGCGAAATTTCAATTTCTTCGGGATCGTTCATATATTTCCATGCCAGGTCCCTTACTCGCGAATTAAGAGTAGCGCTGAATAGCATGGTAATTCTTTCGGATCCTGAAGGCATGTTAACTATAATTCTTTGAAGATCGGGTAAAAATCCCATGTCAAAAAGCCTGTCCGCTTCATCTATAATGAGAATACCGACTTCACGGAAATTTATTTTTTCCTGTTCGCTGAAATCTATTAGCCTTCCGGGCGTGCCGATTATTATATCGATGCCTTTTTCGAGCATTTTTTCCTGCTCGGAATATCCCACTCCGCCGTAAAAGCAGCCGATGGAGAAATTCAGAAATTTTCCGATCAATTTTGCTTCTTTTTCAATTTGAACGGCGAGTTCCCTTGTAGGGGCAATTATAAGCGTCTTTTTGTTTTTAAAGGTATCGTCTTCCAGAAGCAGTTGAAAGATAGAGATAAGAAAAGCCGCAGTTTTGCCTGTACCGGTCTGAGACTGGACGCAGACGTCTTTTTTCTTTAATGTTTGGGCAAATGTCGCTTCCTGTACAGGTGTACATTCAATAAAGCCGGCAATTTTAATTCCCTTAAGAAGATTTTTATTTATGTTAAGCTCAGTAAATTCCATTATTTGACTGATACCGGGCAGATTTATGTCCGGTACATATTTCCCGGTTGTAGTTAAATTTTATTTCAAGGCGTTATCGATTTGCGGAGCAAATCGATAACGCCTTGAAACATAATACCCCGCCGACACCGAAGGTGGCGGCCGGTACGTCAGTACCGGGGGCTTGCCCCGGGGAATTTTATTTGTAACAGTGTATTATAATTATAAATAAGAGAGTACGAAAGTCCAGATAAATAATCGCGTCAAGAAAAAAAAGATGTTTAAAAAATTAAATGGAATATTTTTTTATTGACTTCGGCAGCCGTATTCTATATTATTTAACTAACTATTTAGTTAAATAATATAGAATACTAGAATTGAAATGATTAAAACGGAAGAAAAAATTATACAGGCTGCAATAAAGGAATTCTCACAGCATGGGTTTGCCGGAGCAAGGGTCGACAGGATAGCCAGGCTGGCAAAGATAAACAAAGCAATGATCTATTATCATTATAGAAGCAAGGAGGATCTGTATGAGGCAATTTTGTCGATTTTTGCGGATGGAATAACCAGATCGGTAGGAGATATTATTAGGAAAGATAAAATAGAGAAAGAGGATTTATATTCGATTATTTCGGTTTTTACTGATTATATTTGCGGTGTTGATTCTGATTTCGTTAAGATAATGCTCCGCGAAATTTCAAGCGGCGGAAAATATTTCAGAAAAATAATTTTTCCAAAAACATTACAGCCGATTTCATCGGTACTTATAGAAAATATCATTAAAAAAATTGATAGTAAGTTAATTCGGCCGTTAAATCCGTTCTATTTGATAGTACAGATTTTAGGGAGTATTATTTTTTTTAATATTATGAAAATCCATCTGCATGGCACAGAAATGTATAAGATTATTTATAAAGAAAACTATGTCGAAGAATTCAAACAAAATCTGATCACTATAATTCAAGATGGTATTGAGTTAAAGGAGGCTGCGGAATGAGAAGGAGTCATCTTCGCCGTTTGATACCTGTAATGATCATTGGCATTAATATTATTGCTATGCATTGTATTATATCAGCTTCTGAAAAAAAGGATGCCGATATAATTTCGATAGAGAAAGCCGTACAGATCGCTCTCGAGAACAACCAGGATTACAAAATCGCTCTTCTAAAGGAAAAACAGGCAGGTGAAAAAGTAGATGCTGCGTGGGGCCAGCTCTGGCCAGTGCTGGAATCCGAGGCGTCGGCTATGCGTCAGTATGCGGAAAACGGATTCATGAGCCTTTCGGACGGGCAGAACGATATAAAATTCTTACAGTTAAAATTCGGGATTAATCCCGGAATATTTTATAATTCTCTTATGGCTGCGAAGGACGCATCAAAAACCGCACGAGAGGAAAGCCGCAGAATAAAATCTTTTATAGAATGTTCAGTTATCAAATCGTATTTTGAAGTATTGCTGTCGGAAGAAATGGTAAAACTGAGGGAGGAATCGATCAACGTGCTCTCGGTCAACCTTCAGGACGTTCAGAACCTTTACAGAACAGGCGCTGTACCCAGGTTCGAATTACTGCAGGCGCAGGTGGAGCTTCATAAACAGGAACCCCTGCTTCTCGAAGCCAGGACCAATTACAAAGTAGCGGTAGACACATTTAATTATTATCTCGGGAACGATAAAATAGAATTCGTTCCCGATGGGGAAATCCTTAAAAGCGAATCCATAATATCTCCGAAAGATGACGTCAGGAAGACCGAATATCTTACCCTGGTAGCGCTTAAAAACCGGCCAGAGGTAATACAGCTTGGAAGCAGGCGTTCGCTTGCCGAACATGCGAAAAATATTAACAGTTCATATTATCTCTGGCCTACGTTTTCGGTCGGCGGTTATTACGGTAAAACACAATTACTCCCTAATGAGGTTAATGTAAGAACGGGACCTGTTTCGACTAATTTATCAAGTGTAACAGGCACGGATGAATGGCAGACCACATGGCAGGTCCGCGTGGCGGCCACCTACAGATGGGGAACTCTTATGCCTGTCGATTCCGTCAGGGCGGCCGAGCGCGAAGAAAAATTGAAGATCAGGGAAGCCGAAGAGGAGCTCTTGAAGCTTAAAAGACTTATTGCGATTTCGATACGGTCCAATTACTCCAGGCTTTTAACGTCTTATCTGAAAATAAAATCCCAGAAGGAAAACGTGAGCGCTGCGGAGGAGGGATTGCGCATAGCAAGGGAGAGCTACAGGGCCGGGATTATAAAGAATTCCGAACTTCTCTCGACTGAGCTGACTTTAACAAACGCAAGAACTGGTTATATTAATTCAATATACGGTTATTATATTTCCCTGGCGGAATTGAAAAAGGAGATCGGCATAAGCGACGAGGGAATAATTATGGAGGATATCAAGTGAGCAGAAAAAAATATATTCTTTTGGCAATAGTCGTTTTCGTAATAATTCTTGCTACATTATATTTTGAGATTTTCCGGCATATGGAATTCAACAATAATAAAATCGAAGGTTCCGGGACTATCGAAGTAACTGAAATAGAAATCAGTTCAAAGATCGCGGGAAGGGTTGCCGAACTGCCGAAGCAGGAAGGAGAAAATGTACGGAAGGGCGAACTGATCGTTAAGCTGGAATACGAGGAACTGAGCGCCCAGAAGCTCTCCGTTCAGGCAAATTTGATCAATGCCGAGAAGAATTTACGCAGGATAAAAGATCTTTATAATACCGGTTCCGTCTCCAAAAGGGATTTCGACAATGCAGATACGGCATATCGCGTAGCAAAAGCTTCTTACGATCAGATCGCGGCTACAATTCTGAATGCCGTGATTTATTCTCCCGTCGGCGGAACGCTTCTCGAGAAAAATCTCGAAGTGGGAGAGATGGCTTTCCCCGGCACTCCCATTCTGACCGTGGCGGATATTTCAAGGCCGTGGATGTATGTTTACGTGAATGAAAAGAAACTCGGCTTCGTTAAATTAGGACAGGCAGTTCAAGTGATCGTCGATTCGTTCCCGGATAAAAAATATAAAGCGAAAGTAGTATCGATATCAAATAAAGCTGAGTTCACGCCAAAAACAATACAGACCAGGGAGGAACGCGTTAAACTTGTCTTTGCCGTTAAAATCGCCATTGAAAATCCGGATCTTTCTTTAAAACCGGGAATGCCTGCTGACGCTGAGATTATGGTAAAATAATACAATGTATTTCTGCTCCGGAGGGGTAATGGCATTTCTCAATATTCCGGAAAAAAGTAAATAGTTTTATGAACATCCTTACTATAAATGATCTTTCTAAAAGCTTCGGAGATATTAAAGCAATATCTTCGCTGAGCTTTAATGTACACGAAGGCGAAATTTTCGGCCTGGTCGGTCCGGACGGCGCAGGGAAAAGCACGCTTTTACGCTGCATTGCCGGTATACTGAATCCGAGCGACGGCACTGTGCGTATAAACAATCTGGATGTCCATCAAAATGCATTTCTTATCAAAGAAAATCTCGCATACATGCCGCAGCGCTTCGGTCTTTACGAAGATTTGACTGTTGAGGAGAATATTTATTTTTTCGGAAAGCTGTTCGGCGTTTCCCGAAAAAAGATAAGAGAGCGGATAAAACGGCTTTATCAATTCAGCCGCCTTGAACCTTTTAAAGACAGACTTGCGGGCAATCTTTCAGGAGGAATGAAGCAAAAGCTCGGACTTGCATGCAGTCTTGTTCACAGCCCGGAACTTATTCTGCTCGATGAGCCTACTAACGGAGTAGATCCGGTTTCACGAAGAGAGTTCTGGAAAATACTGTACGACCTGCTGGGCGAGGGCGTGACCATCGTGGTCAGCACTGCCTATCTTGATGAGGCTGAGCGATGTACGAGGGTTGCTCTTATGCACGGCGGGAAATTCCTTACAATCGGAACTCCCGCTGAGATCAAAGGAGGAATAGAGACTGCGTTGCTGGAAATCATTCCTTCAAATGTCTGGGAAGCCGAACGGACGCTCCGTAAAAGCAAGGATTATAACAATATCATAAGAGAAGGGAACACGATCAAGATCTTCACCAGAGACATTGATGAGACAAAAAAGGAGATCGGTAAAATTCTTTCAGGAAAAGGGATAAAAACCGGGCCGGTTATCAGAAAACTCCCGACGCTCGAAAATTGTTTTATGGAGATAATATCGCAGAGAGGTCTGGAGTGAAATTTTTAAAATCGTTTATAAGGATAGTTGCTGTTGCCGAAAAGGAATGGCTTCAGATACTGAGGGACAAAAGAAGTCTTTATATTTCGATTTTTTCTCCTGTAGTTTTTATAATACTTTTCGGATACGCGCTTACGGTTGATGTGAAAAACGTCAGTACGGCAATTTACGACCAGGATAAATCAACCTCTTCAAGAAAGTTTCTCGAGGAATTTTCTCATACGGAATATCTTCGGATTTATAAATATGTTTCTAACTACAGGGAAATAGACAGGTTGATAAATTCGGAAGATATCAGGCTCGCTATTGTGATCCCGCGAAATTTTGAGAAACGCTTTAAATCCGGCAGAAAAACGGACATTCAGCTTCTGGTAGACGGCTCGGATTCAACTTCTGCCATGGTATCGATCGGCTATGTTAAAATGATCGTGGAGAATTATAATATTAATATCAAGATGGCGGAATTGAAAAGAGTTGGGATATCCGGATCAAAAATCCCGGTGGAGATAAGAAGCAGGATATGGTATAACCCGGAACTCCAGAGTAAGAATTTCATCGTACCGGGACTCATAGTAATAGTGCTTTCCGTTATATCCGCTTTTATAGCATCTCTAACAATTTCAAGGGAATGGGAGCGGGGCACGATGGAGACTTTGATAACGACTCCTCTTAGAAGTTTTGAACTCGTATTCGGCAAGCTTGCTCCTTATCTGGTAATCGGACTGTTCGATGTAATAATAATGCTGTCTACAGGTTTTTTTATTTTTGATGTACCGGTAAAAGGAAGTTTTATTGAACTATACATCCTTTCATTATTATTTCTTATAGGAACATCGAGCCTGGGAATGCTTATATCGTCAGCAACGCGTTCGCAGGTATTGTCGGTACAGATTGCAATTATGATTACATATCTCCCGACCATGATTTTATCTGGGTTTATTTTTCCAGTACAAAATATGCCGTATTTAATTCAGGCGATAACTTATTTGGTACCGGCCAAATATTTGATACTGCTGATCAAGGGCATTGTGCTTAAAGGCATCAGCGCCACGCTATTATGGATGCAGATAGTATTCCTTTTTATTTTTGCTGTTATGGTCATTGCAATAACTATTAAGAAGATAACATTACGATTGCCGGAAAAATAACGTATAAAAAAATGAGAACTCCGATTAGAAGAAATATTTTGAAAAGCCTCCTTGTAAAAGAATTCAAGCAGGTTTTCCGCGATAAACGCATGAGGGTTACCCTGTTTTTATCGCCGCTGATTATGCTGTTTTTACTCGGGTACGCTGTCAATACCGATGTGAAAATGATCAAAATGGCGATACTCGACGAAGATAAAAGCGCCGAAAGCAGAAGGTTCATCGAAAAGTTTATATCCAGCGGATATTTTTTTTATCACACGGATCTTGTATCCGGAAAGGAAATCAATCAGCTGCTGGACAAAGGAGAAGCGGAAATATTCCTGCATATTCCTGTAGGGTTTTCAAAAGATGTCAAATCCGGTAAACCTACGTCCGTTCAATTGATCCTGGACGGCACGGATTCCAACAGGGCGTCCGTTATAGTGTCGTATGCCACCCAGATTACAAATGAATTTTCTTTAAATTATTTTAAGGATAGAATTAAAATGCTTGTTCTTAGCAGGAGCATGGACGGCATTAAAATAAAAGAGAATATCGGTATCCGTGAAAGAGCTCTGTTCAATCCCGATCTTGTCAGCAGAAATTTTTATCTTCCCGGAGTACTGGGTTTATTAATTTCAGTAGTTACAATAATGCTGACATCGATGGCAGTGGTTAAAGAAAAAGAAAGCGGTACAATCGAGCAGATCATTGTTTCTCCGCTCAGACCCGTCGAATATATAGCCGGTAAAACGCTGCCGTTTGCCATAATAGGTTTTACGGATATGTTCTTAATTACTTTCATTACGATTCTGATATTCGGGGTTCCGTTCAACGGGAGCTTTATCTTTCTTTTATTTTGCGGGATTGTTTATATTATTTCTTCTCTTTCGATAGGGCTGTATATCTCGACAATTTCCAGAACCCAGCAGCAGGCCATGCTCTCCACGTTTATTTATTTTATGCCTGCCATGCTTTTTTCGGGTTTTATTTTCCCGATTTATAGTATGCCGATGAGCATACAGATAATTACTTATTTCAATCCGCTCCGGTATTTCATTATAATAATACGCGGAATATTTTTAAAAGGCGTGGGAATTACCGTGCTGTGGCCCGAGCTCTTTGCATTATTTTTGATGGGTATAGTGCTTTTCTCTCTGAGCGTCAGAAGATTTGCAAAAAGGATGGAATAATGGAATACTCCGTTGAAGTAAATAACCTTTCAAAAAAATTCGGCGATTTCATCGCCGTAGATAATATATCTTTCTCTGTAAACAAAGGAGAAATCTTTGGATTTCTCGGTCCGAACGGGGCGGGAAAGAGCACTACGATCCGCATGCTTTGCGGAATTATAACGCCCTCATCAGGCGCGGGCTCTGTGCTCGGCTATGACATAGCCGCCCATCAGGAGAATATCAAAAATGTGATCGGCTACATGTCCCAGAAATTTTCGCTTTACGATGACCTTACCGTAACCGAAAACCTGGAATTCTTCGGCAGCATTTACGGCCTTGAAGGCAAAAAGCTCGGGAAGAGAATTGATTATGTAATTGAGATGGCGGAAATAAAGAACAGAAGAAATGATGTAGTAAAAACCCTTCCGGGCGGACTAAAGCAGAGGCTTGCACTTGGCGGCGCAATTCTGCATGACCCGTCAATACTCTTTCTCGATGAGCCTACATCCGGGGTTGATCCAATTATGCGAAGAAATTTCTGGGAAATTATTTATGAATTTTCGCGAAGCGGCAAGACTATATTTGTAACCACTCATTATATGGATGAGGCCGAGCATTGCGACAGAATGGCACTGATAATTGCCGGGAAGATCATTGCGATGGATTCGCCGGTAAATTTGAAGTCGTCCATGCGATACGGGGTTTATGCGCTGAAGGTTCCGGATTTCATAAAAGTCTTCGATTATGTTTCAAGAAAAAGCTATGTTGAAGAAGCCGCTATATTCGGGGACACAATCCATTTACTATGTGAAGAGAAATTCAATTTAAGAAAAGAGCTTGCCAGGGATCTGAATGCGGAAGGCATATTGAATTACCGGATTGAAAGAATATCGCCCACTCTGGAGGATGTATTCGTTACATACGCGCGCAAGCTTGGCGTGTAAAGGACTTCAGTCGTTTTCCTTATAATAGAGGTCAACATCAAAACCGCCGAAACTGGAATCGAAGGAGATATTTATATTTTCGTATAATGTCTTCATTGTAATGGGATCGCTGTTGAATTCCGGAGGCGAAAGGCGTATATCCTTCTCGACGAACTGAAGTTGATTTGCGAAAGTCCCGGTTATCATGTTTGCAAGCTCTCCGGCAACGTCCGCGTAATACTTCTGGAGCGATCTGAGATTCGGTTTCACATCGGGGATCATTTGCTTGATCAAAAGGTTAAGAGTGCTTTTCGGTATGTTCAACACTATTTCTCCGAGGAGCGATCCTTCTATTTCCACGGCAACCCTCGCGTCATTCTCGGTTGACTGGCTTTCAAAGACCTCCGTTATGGCGCTGTCGTTAAAAAATTTTTTGAAAATATGATCCACGGATCTTATTATGCAGTTATAATACCTGTCGTAACTGTTCATTACTGCCTCATCTGCAATAATAGCAATACTCGTTTAATTAATAATTATGTCTCTTCAAAGCGGCTTTTAGTCAAGTTAAATTTTATCATTTTATCGATGACGTTTCTAATTTGTTCAGTAAAAATTCGTCACGATCGGTAATATACTTTTAATGTTTACATGAATCAATCGCTGTTTTTGCCGCTCCAAGAGCGGGTGTTTTTTCCTCATCTTTGACGATCAGATATTTAATATTTTCCTTTAATCCGGGTTGAACTCTTTTCCCGACCGTCTTTTTAACGATCGGCAGTATAAATTTTTGCGCGCCCGATAATCCGCCGCCCAGAATCACCGCTTCCGGATTAAAGATAGATATTAGATTGGATATTCCAATCCCGAGATATTCGGATATTTCGGAAAATATTATTTTTGCAAAATGATCTCCTTTAAGCGCTTCTTCATAAAGAAGCCTGGAAGTAAGGCTTTCGTTTTTTATTCTTGTATTCACCGACGATTTCGGGAATTTTTTTAATTGTAATCTCGCGGTTTCAACCATAGCTGTGGCGGAAGCATAACGCTCGAGGCAGCCTTTGTTCCCGCAGGGGCATTGCCTGCCGTTGTAATCTATTGTTGTGTGCCCGGCTTCCATTGCGCTGCCCGATCGTCCGGTATATAATTTTCCGTCTATGACTGCTCCGCCGCCGATGCCGGTGCCGAGCGTAAGCATGATCCAGTTGGAAAACTTTCTCCCGTTACCCATCCATAATTCTCCCATTACAGCCGCGGTCGCGTCATTCTCAAGAAACGTACCGATTCCCGTCAGGTGTTCTATTTTTTTTACAAGAGGATATTTCTTCCATGCCTGGATATTGGCGCTTGTGATTATTAAACCTTTTTCTTTATCGATCGAGCCGGCGGCACCTATACCGATGGCTTTGATTTCCTTCGAAGAAGATGAACTTTTATTCCCGAAAAAATTTACTATTCCGCAAATACCTTTTTCTATTTCCTCTGCGTTTTTTCCCGTTGAGATTTTTTTAAAGTCAAAAATTCTTCCGCTTTGATCTGTAAGCACTCCTTTTATATTTGTCCCGCCGATATCGATGCCTATATACATATTGAAATACCTCTGTCTGAGATAGTCTGGTCAAACGACTGCCGATTTTAAATATCCATTTAAAACGGCTCTTTTAAAAAATCAAGAATTTACCTGAAAAAGAACTTGAATGAACTTAAAAAGTGATAAAATATTGGAAGTAATCTCAAAATTAAAAATGTATATTTATATAAATGATTAACAATAAATTGGAATACATTACAAAATTTTCTGCGGAATCAGACCTTCCTGGTCAGTTCTTCATGCTTTTGGAGGCTGTTGCATCAGGTCTGAAAGACGTCCTCAAAAATTTTATAATGTATTCCAATTTATCAAGAAATAAAATACAATTTTAAGATGAGTTCTAATAATTTTTCGGATTTGCGTCAATTTTAATATATAATATAAATATGAATAAAAAAATCGATCTTCATGTTCATACCAGCGCTTCGGACGGGATTTACACCCCAGAGGAAATAATAGATTATGCGGTTAAAAATAATATTTCTTCGCTTGCCATCACGGATCATGATACCGTAGCCGGTCTTCCGGAGGCGATTGAATACGCCGGAAAGATCGGATTTGACCTTGTGCCGGGAGTGGAATTCGGGCTTGATTATCCTGACGGATCTTTCCATCTTATCGGCCTGTTCGTCGACTGTTTCAATCAGGCTCTTCTGGAAGCTACGGCAAGATTAAGAAAATCGAGGATGGCTAGAGTTGTCAGGATTGTTGAATTGCTGAATTGCGAAGGCTTCAGTATCTGTATAGAAGAAATTGAAGAGGAAGCGAAGGGAGCGGCGGTCGGCAAACCGCATATTGCCCGGGTCATGATAAAAAAAGGCTATGCCGGGGATATGGCATATGTTTTTAAAAATTTTATGATAAAGGGGAAACCCGGTTATGTTGCGAGAGATAGAATAAGCCTAGATGAAGCAGTGTCGGTAATAACTGGTTCCGGTGGCATTCCTGTTATTGCTCATCCGATATCCCTGAATTTTAAATTTTTTAACGATTTTGAACACAAGCTGGACGAATTTATAAAAAGCGGCGTTCTCGGCATAGAAGCATATTCATCAATGCACTCGATGAACGATGTATCGGAATTTTTAAAAATCGCCGGTAAAAAGAATCTGTTGATTTCCGGCGGCAGCGATTTTCACGGCGACAAGGGGAAGGAAATCGGAATTTACACGGAGGGCAATTATATCCCGGATCATATTCTGGATGATATAAAAAATTATAAAAGCAGAGCTGCTCGATAACATGAACTTAATTAAGAGGCTTGATAAATATTTGTTGCAGCAGTTTTTAAAAGTGCTGGCCGGTTCGCTGATTTTTATGCTGGGATTATATCTGATAACGATATATCTGGATAATCTTAAATATTTCTCCCATCCTAACGTAAAAATCGGGCTGATATTAATCTATTTTTTAAATATAATTCCGGAGATACTCATACAGGTAGTCCCGCCCGCGGCATTGTTTTCCACATCGTATATTTTCGGGAATATGAATTCGAATAATGAAATAATCGCCGTTTATAACGGCAGGATAAGCTTTGCAAGATTGATTTTACCGCTTATTGCGTCCGGATTGATCCTAGCCGCAGGATTATTTCTCTTTTTTGAATTCATATCTACGAATAGTAGTAAACAAGCAGTTGAAGTAAAACAGGACATAAAAAAACTGACCGGTAAAACAATGGGCTACATGTACAGTAATTCCAAGTTATTTTTAAAAGGCAGCGATGATACCATCTACTATGTTGAATTCTTTGATTCGGAAAACGGGATTATGCAAAGCCCGGTAATTTTCAAATTCGATGTGAACGGCGATATTCTTTTCCAGCTGAACGCGGCAAGCGGAACATACAACGAATTAAAGAATCAATGGCTGTTCAGGAACGTTTATATAATGCGCAATACAGGGGATGGAAAATACAGCAATGAGAGAAAGGCGGTCTATTCAATGAACCTGCTTGAAACTCCCGGCAGTTTTATGAAAACTTCAGTCACAATAATGCAGATGAAAATAAAAAATGCGCTTAAATTCATCGATTCCAAACGCAAAACCGGCGCCGAATATAAAAAATTTCTTGTGGAATTTCACTGGAGGTTTGCTTTTCCGTTCTCCGTAGTGATAACGATTTTGATCGGCAGCATTACAGGAATATATTTCAGGAAAGCTGTTCTTGTTATTTCATTTTTCCTGGCAATAATCGTATCATTCGGGTATTACGGGATTATGGCGATCGGCATGGCCCTCGGCAAATCGGGTAAACTGAACCCGGTCGTGGCCGCATGGATTGCCAATGCAATTTATTTAACCGGAGGGATAGTGGCCTTAAAATTAAAGAAGTAAGCGATTCGCGAATGTTCATGATCAGTTTAACAGAAGTCAGCCATGATGAATAAAATATATAAATTCATAAGACTTATAACCATCCCTTTGATCCCTTTGTATCTTGTCGTTCATTACGCAAAAAGATTCATGGGAAAACCGGAAAAATTCGGCGTACCCGTGATCTGTGTGGGTAACATAACGACAGGCGGCACAGGCAAAACCCCTGCTGTTATTGAATTTGCAAAATTGTTCATAAAAGCGGGTTTGCGTCCGGTCATAGTCAGCAGAGGTTATCGCGGTTCGAAATCAAAAGACGGAGCGCTTGTGACCGATGGGAACGCGATATTCCTGACGCCATTCGAGGCCGGCGATGAGCCTTGTTTAATGGCAAAGGCATTAACAGGTATACCGATCGCTGTGTGCGCGAATAGAGCAAAGGCTATTGGAAATCTGCTCGGACGATTTAATATTGACCTGATATTACTGGATGACGGATTTCAGAACAACAGTATTTATAAAGACATCAACATTGTTATCATCGATGCGACAAATCCGTTCGGTAATGGACTGGTACTTCCCGCAGGCGATATGAGAGAGCCGGCCGTCTCTTTGAGACGGGCTGATATAATTATCATTAATAAATCGGATCTGATTCCTGATGATAAATTGAACGTACTGAAGTTGAAGATTCAAAGAAACTCGGGCAATCAAAAAATATTCCATTCAGTATATGGGAATGAAATATTGATCCGGATGAAAAATTTTAATAAAAAATTTCCGGTTGAAGAAATTAAAAATAAGAATATATTGCTTGTCTCCGCTATCGGCAATCCGGAAGCTTTTAAGAAAACAATAAATAAATGCAGACCTGCTTCGATTAAAGCTATAATATATCCGGATCATCACTCGTATTCTTCGCGTGAAATTGAAAAAATTGTTGCTGAATCGGCACGATTTGATCTTATTATAACGACAGAGAAAGATTCTATAAAGATGCAGGATTTCCAGCTTCCGGATAATTTCTATTTTATCAGTGTATCATTTGTTATTAAAGAGTTAGATGCGTTTAAAGACAGTATAATCTCTCTTCTGAAGATTTCAAACAAGAATATTTTTAAAAATTTTTATTCAAAATCCGGCCGGGCCGGATAAATCAATAATTTAAAGGCGGTTATTATGTCAGCAGATTGTCTATTTTGCAAAATAGTTAAAGGAGAAATTCCTTCAGCCAGGGTTTACGAAGATAAAGACGTTGTCGCATTTCTTGATATTTTTCCTTTTACAAAAGGCCATACAATTGTTGTTCCTGTCGAACACCATGAAACCTTTTTTGATTTTCCGGACGACAAAATGAGAAATTTTTTTGTTGTTCTTAAAAAGCTGGCAAACCGGATAAAAACAAATTTAAATGCGGATGGCGTGAATATTGTGCAGAATAATTTCCGTGCTGCCGGGCAGGTAGTATTCCATATGCATTATCATATTATTCCAAGATGGGTGAATGATAATAAGCCGTTTATTAAACAACCGAAAGAGCAAGCTTCGCAGGAATATTTTACTGAAATGCAAAAGCTTATAAAGGGATAGATTTATTTAATTTTTTAAGCTCATTCCGGAATTTTGGGAAAGGTGAATAAAAAAGAGAATATGTAATTGTCGT
>CAZVDF010000030.1:0-37997 GCA_964626055.1 uncultured Leptospirales bacterium | reverse complement strand
CAAAGATATATGGTAATATATGAATGAAGATAATCTTAATGCTGTTTTTAAAATATTAAAACATAAGTTTCAGAGATGGTGCCCCCTCAGTCCCAAGGGGAGGCTTCGCACGAGGATAGGGGGGAGGGAAATTTAATTTCCCAAGAATTCGGAAAGAGCTTAAAATAATTAATTGTTTAAACCTTCCGTTTAACGCGATGAATTTTTTATAAACGACCACTAGCAGAGCTGGTGGTATTAAAAACATTATTAAAATACATTTTTTTAAAGCGCTATTGAGGCCGTTTGTTATGAAAAATAATCCGGGCATAGCCCGTATTCCCACCGGTGAAAAGACCGGTGGGCCACCGCCAAAGGCGGTGGTTTTATTCCATAATAAAAGATAATGGCATACCAAATTTTTAAGGGTATAAATATGGAACACAGACTCGATGTAAAAGTATATTATGAAGACACCGACTGTCTCGGCATTGTTTATCATTCCAACTATCTGAAATACATGGAAAGAGGAAGAAGCGAGTTCATTTCTCTGAAGGGCAAACCCATAAACCAGCTTAACGCCGAGGGAATGAATTTCGCGGTTTATGAAATGAAGATTAAATTTCTGAAAGCAGCGAAGCTTGGAGACGTTCTTCAGGTTGTCACAAGGCTCGGTAACGAAAAAAGCGAATACAGGCGCAGGCTCATCCAGCGGGTGGAGCTGAACGGCACGGTAATGGTGGACGCGGAGGTTGATGTTGTGTGCCTTGACAGCAACAAACAGCTGAGGATTTTTCCCGCTGGAATTATGGATTAATAAATGATAGGGTTGAATTTTTAATTGAATTGAAACATAATACCCCGCCGACACCGAAAGTGGCGGCCGGTACGTCAGTACCGGGGGCTTGCCCCGGGGAATTTTATTTCATATGTAAACAATGTTAAATTTTGAGTTGATTCTAAATTTATAATCCCGCTATTTTCTGAACACTCTTTAAAATCTGATTGACTTTTAAGACTTACCGTTAAAACATCAACTGATCCGCAAAAGTTTTAATCCCCACTTTTATTATTCCGGGAAACGATCTATGTAAATAAGAGGCAATATGGAATATAAAAATTTACTTGATGCTTACCAGGCTGTCTGTACGACTTATTCAAAGAACATCCTTTTTAAAAATCAGAACATCACTTATGGCGAGGCCTGGCAGAAAGCAAAAAAACTGGCGCTTTTTCTTCAAAAAAAAGGCTATAAAAAGGGAGACGCGATCGCCATACTGGCCGTGAACTCCCCCGAATGGTGCATAACTTTTATGGCGGTGACCGCAATCGGAGCGATCGCGCTGCCTATGGACACCAATCTCCTCCCGGAGCAGTACAGGCAGATGGCAAAAAGCGCAGGCATACGCGCGGCTTTCGTCTCCGTACAGTTCCGCGGTGTTTTCCGGAAGGTCCCGGTCATTAAAATCGAGGATGAACCGGCTTCAATTAAATCGGCTAAATTAAAAGAACCATCCGTCGCGATAGATGATGTAGCCTCCATGTTATTTACTTCAGGGACAACCGGCAAGCCCAAGATCGTCGCTCTGACGCACGGCAACATTCTGGCTGTCGCCATAGACTGCACAAAACTTGAGGAGTACACGTCCGCAGATGTAACGCTTGCGATGCTGCCGCTATATCATGTGTACGCGTTCGAATCGACCTTTCTGGCGCCTCTCGTCACCGGCAGCAGCATAGTATTCCAGAATTCCCTGAAAGGCCCGGATATCATTAAAGCGCTGTCCGAAAATCCCATCACGATTTTTCCGGCGGCCCCCCAGATGTGGGAATTATTCTTCGACGCGCTTGTTGCCAAGGTCAAAGCCCAGTCGAAATTGAAATATCGCATATTTATGTTTTTCCTGGGTTCCGCCCCGGTATTGCGCGCTATAGGGCTGGGATTTATATTAAATAAAGTATTTCATCCCGTGCACGATGTCTTCGGACATAAGATGCGTTTTTTTATTAGTGGCGGCGCGCCTCTTAAAAAGGAATATTTCAACTATTACAGGAACATGGGTTTTTATATAATGGAAGGATACGGTCTTACAGAAACGACCGGGCCGATCGCCATTCCGTATTATAAGGATGCGGAGGCCGGGTCAGTCGGCCCGCCCATACGCGGCAATGAGGTAAAAATAAAGAACGTCAACGAAGACGGGATCGGCGAGATATGGCTTAAGGGGCCTGCGGTCATGGCCGGATATTACAGGAATAAAGAAGCAAATGATCTGGCATTCGATAAAGAACGCTTTTTCAACACACAGGACCTGGGTTATGTCGATAAAGGAGGGAATATACATATCACCGGCCGCGTGAAAAATGTGATCATCCTGGATTCAGGCAAGAATGTGTATCCTGAAGAGCTGGAGCTTTATTTCAGGAAATCGCCGCTCGTGGCCGAGATCGCGGTTTTCGGGAAAAAGATAGCCGGACGAGAAACGGTATACGCGGTCATAGTGCCGGCTGTAAAAGGAGCGCTTGGCTACGAGAAGATCAGGGAAGAAGTTACGGCTCTGAACAAAGGCCTGCCTTCTTATAAAACCGTAAGCAGATTTGCCGTTTCGATAGATCCCCTGCCGCGTAATTCCACGCGGAAAGTGCTGGTCAGCGAAGTCATCCGTCTTCTTGACGAAGGAGCTTATCAGACAGATAACTCTGTCGCCGCAGTTCCAAGGAGCATTTTGAAGGCAACAAGCATCCGCGAAGAGGAGATCATCGGTTTGCTGGGAGAAAAGATAGGCAAGGAAAATCTCCTTTCGAATGAGACGCTTGCCGATCAGCAGATTGACTCACTTGGGCTGGTTGAGCTTATTGTTGAACTCGAAGACTTGCTGAATATATCGGTTGACATGGATAAAGTAAATCCGCTGCAGACTCTGGAAGAGTTTGTCCGTTATCTGGCAACATGCGAAGAGCGGAAAGGCGTCAATCTTGACGAAATGATCCTGAATGGGCCGGTGACAAATAAAATCAGCACATTTTTTAATCCGTTAAGCGAGCTCATCATGCTGGCTGTCCGGGCCGCTTCCTCGCTCTGCTGGAACATAAGCGTCAGACACAAAGAAAAGCTGCGGGTGCGCAACACAATTATCGTATCGAACCACCAGTCGATTCTTGATCCACCTCTGATACTGAACCAGATCCCGTATGCGCTGCGCAGGGATATCTTTCTTATAGCAAAAAAAGAACTCTCGTGGTTTCGGGTCCCGTTTGCGGGAGCGCCGGTTCTTTTTGTTGACAGAACCGGCAATATTGTGCCGTCGTTAAAAGCAGCGGCAGATGTTCTCCGCAGCGGGCATTCATTGTTAATTTTTCCCGAGGGGACAAGAACTAAAGACGGGGACGTCGGCAAATTCAGATCAGGCGCGGCTTACCTCGCAAAACACCTGAATAAAAAGATCGTTCCCGTTAACATAAGCGGCGCTTTTGAGATCATGCCTCCGGGCAAGCATGTCCCGGAATTTTTCGGAGGGCATAGAGTAAAAATAAACATCGGCGATCACATCGACCCGAATGACTTTAAATCAATAGAGGCATTGACCGAATATCTGCATAAAGTCGTTTCGGGTAAAATATAGCGGATCTGCAATAATATTTTGCTGTTGAATATTGTTTGTTAGATGCTATCTTAAAAATAGTTTTTGCCCGAAATTTTTTTAAAAAGGAGAATAAGATGGAGAAGTATATCGCATTCGCTAACGAAAATCGAATATGTTTTCTTGCCACAGCAGAAGGCGACCAGCCGCGCGTAAGAGCCCTTGGATTCTGGTTTGCCGATAAAACGGGCTTCTATTTCCAGACAGGGGACATGAAGGAGTTTTACAAACAATTGAAGAAAAATCCGAAAACTGAAGTCTGCTTTTACAGACCCGGCGGAGGATCCGGCACGATGATGAGGGTGTCAGGCAAAGTGGAATTCTTAGACGATAAAAAATTAAGGGAAAAATGCCTTGCGGACAGGCCTTTTCTAAAAAGCCTTGGCATGACCGAGGAAAGCCCTAAATTAATATTATTCAGGATAGCACACGGTCAGGCGTATTTTTGGACAATGGAGAATAATCTTAAGCCCAAAGAGTTTAAAGAATTTTAACGCGCTTTTTTGTTGACAAAAACAAACGCCGGTATAGTTTTGTCATTTACTTTTAGGATTGCCTGGATTATATTAATGTGATGCGTGGATTTTTTGACGGGATATAATATTTTTCAATTTCCCGCCGCAAATACCCCGAATTAAATAAAAATTTTTCAGCGAAGTAATATAATATTTTGACATAATGAGGATTATAATGGGTTTGCAAAAGACATATGCGATGAAAGCATCCGAGATCGAGAAAAAGTGGTTCCTTATTGATGCGGAAGGGAAAATTCTGGGCAGGATTGCCGCAAAGATAGCGAGTATTCTGCGCGGAAAACACAAACCGTCTTATTCGCCCAATCTGGATATGGGCGATAATATAGTTGTGATCAATGCCGAGAAAATAGTCGTATCCGGGAACAAGGATGAGGATAAAAAATATTACAGCCATTCGCATTACCCGGGCGGCATTAAATTCACCGGTATAAAGAAAATAAGAGCTGAGAAACCCGAATATATACTGGAACACGCGGTAAAAGGAATGCTCCCGAAAAGTAAAATGGGAAGAAGGATGTTTACCAATTTGAAGGTATATAAAGGCACGGAACATCCGCATAAAGCCCAGAAACCGGAAAAGCTCGAAGTTTAAAACGAAATCAATCCCTATTAAATAAAGAGGAGTTATATAATATGGCAGAAAAGCTAAATTATGCCACCGGCAGAAGAAAATCGGCAATTGCGAAGGTTCAGTTAAAACCGGGCACGGGCCAGATCATGATCAACAGAAAGCCGGTAACTGAATATTTCCGCAGAGGCACTCTCGGTCTTATAGTCAAACAGCCGCTTGAATGCACAAACAGCACGGGGGCATACGATGTATTCGCCTATGTGAACGGCGGCGGATGGTCGGGACAGGCCGGCGCGGTCAGGCTCGGCATTGCGAGATGCCTTCAGGAATTGGACGAGAAGAACAGAAAACCGCTCCGCGAAGCCGGATACCTGACAAGGGACTCAAGGACGGTTGAACGCAAAAAATACGGAAAGAAGAAAGCGAGAAGAAGCTTCCAGTTCTCAAAACGTTAAAATTAATTATTTTATATTTGTTCGGGAAAAGAGTGCCGGTAAGAAGGCACTCTTTTTTTATGTCCGCAAGTCTAACTGGCAGCAAAGATTTAAAACCTCGTTTTAAGATGGCTTCTAAATATTAGCGAAGAAAATATCGGATTTTAATTATTTTCTAATATTTTTATTGAATTCGCAGCAGATTTAATGGAAATTAAGCAATGGCTTCAATTTTAAACATAAAATACACGGATAATTTTATTAAAGTCGATCTCGATACGGGCGAATCGCTCAAACTCTCTCCTGAAATATTTTCCATGTATTCTTTAGCAGGAGGAAAGATTCTTGAGGATACCCTTTATCAGCAATTGAAAGAAGAGTCAGTAAGGTTTGCGTGCAGGGAAAAGGCATTGAATTATCTGGCGATCAGGAGCCGCTCTTACCTTGAAATGCAGACATATTTAAGAAAAAAAGACTTCCCAAAAAACATTATACAGGAAATCCTTAACGGATTAAGAGACAGGGGGTATATTGATGATTATGAATATGCTCTCAGATTTATTAATTTCAAAAAGAAAGCAAAAGTTGTCGGCGCAAATTCTTTAAAGAGGGATCTGTTTAAAAAAGGAATAAACAGGGATTTAATCAAAAAAGCAATTAAAGAATCCGGTTCGGATACTGTCGATGCCGATGAGATATATGAACTTGCGTTAAAAAAATTTAAGAGACTTGAGAATAAAAAAAACAGGACTGCCAAACTGATCTATTTTTTAAAGCAGAGAGGATTCGAGGAAGCCGCGATCCGGTCGGCGCTTGACAGATTAAAGATAGAGGAAAAGGAATAATTCATGTTAACCGTAAAGGACATCAGAAAGTCATTTTTGGAATATTTTAAGGATAAAGGGCACAGAGTGGTCGCATCGAGCCCTCTTGTGCCAAAAGACGACCCCACATTGTTTTTCACGAACGCAGGGATGGTCCAGTTCAAGAATGTCTTTCTGGGCCAGGAAAAACGCGACTATACGCGTGCTGCGACAGTACAGCGATGCGTGCGCGCCAGCGGAAAGCATAATGACCTGGAACAGGTCGGCTACACGGCGAGGCACCACACCTTCTTCGAGATGCTGGGAAATTTCAGCTTCGGCGATTATTTTAAACGCGATGCAATAAAGTTCGCCTGGGAGTACCTGAACGGTGTTCTGAAAATTCCCGCGGACAGAATGTGGGTGACGGTTTTTAAGGACGACAATGAAGCCGCGGACATCTGGCTAAAGGAAGTGGGAGTAAACCCGGAGCGTTTTTCGCGCATGGGAGAGAAGGATAATTTCTGGGCAATGGGCGACACCGGGCCGTGCGGGCCGTGCTCGGAGATATTTTACGATCACGGGCCGGGTGTACCCGGGGGCCCTCCCGGCAGCGCCGACGCCGACCTCGACCGCTTTGTTGAAATATGGAATCTTGTTTTCATGCAGTTCAACCGCTCGCAGGACGGGAAGCTCACGCCGCTTCCCAGGCCGTCTGTCGATACCGGTTTGGGGCTTGAGCGCGTCGCTGCTGTAATGCAGGGAGTGCACAGCAATTACGAAATCGATCTTTTCCGGAATATCTTAAAGGCAGCATCAAAGATTACGGGCGAGAAAAATATTGAAAACAAATCTCTTCGCGTAATAGCCGACCATATACGCTCTTCAAGTTTTCTTATCGCGGACGGAGTGCTGCCGTCCAACGAAGGACGCGGATATGTTCTCCGCAGGATAATACGCAGGGCGCTAAGGCACGGCCGCAAGCTCGGTGCTCCGGAATTATTCTTCCATAAGCTTGTTGACAGCCTTGTGTACGAAATGGGAGAGGCATATCCCGAACTTGCGAAGGCAAAGGCAAATGTCGAAGCGGCGCTTCTCCGCGAAGAGGAACAGTTCGCCCGTACGCTCGACAACGGGCTCCGCATTCTTGAGAAAGCAATGGAAGACGCCAAAAAAAAGATCATACCGGGCGATGTGGCGTTCAAACTATATGATACTTACGGGTTCCCTCTTGACCTTACCCAGGACATTGTGCGCGAGCAGGCCATGACCGTCGACGAAGCCGGCTTTGAAGAAGAGATGAAAAAACAGCGCGAGCGCGGGAAGTTGAGCTGGAAGGGCGGAGATCCGGCATTTGATAAAATGGTGGATGATATTGTAAAGAAAGCAGGCGATACGAAATTTATGGGATACGAGTCCGGGACTGCCGATTCGGAGATCGCGGCGCTCGGGAAAGACGGCGGAATTGTATCGAAGCTTTTGCAGCATGAAAAAGGCGTCCTGGCTGCAATGGCCACATCTTTTTACGGGGAGACGGGCGGACAAGTCGGGGATACCGGGCGCATCGTATCGGGCAGTGGCGTGTTCAGGGTTGAAGACGCAAAGAGATTCGGGAAGACGATCGTTCATTTCGGCGAAGTAATCGAAGGTGAACTGTCTGTCGGAGATAAAATTATGACCGAGATCGACGCGACCCGCAGAAACCTTATAAGAGCGAACCATACGGCGACTCATTTATTACAGGCGGCTTTGCGGCAGACGGTCGGCAGGCATGTCGAGCAGGCAGGCTCGCTTGTAGAGCCGGACAGGTTCAGGTTCGACTTTTCGCATTCCAGCCCGCTTTCGGATTCCGAAATTTCAGAGGTGGAAAAGATCGTGAACGAGAAAATATGGGAGGCCCGGGCGGTTACTACTGAAATAATGCCTCTGGACAAAGCTGTCGCAAAAGGCGCGATGGCGGTTTTCGATGAGAAGTACGAAGACATGGTAAGGGTTGTAAGCGTCCCGGGATTCAGCATGGAGCTTTGCGGAGGGACTCATGTCGATAACACTGGCAGGATAGGCATTTTCAAGATTTTAAAAGAAGGATCGCCCGGTGCGGGAGTCCGCAGAATTGAAGCCGTTACCCTTAAGGGTGTGTTTGAAAAGTTTTCACGGCAGACCGAAATTATTTCAAACATAACGAAAGACATGAATATTGGCGTTGAGGACCTGCCGAAAAAATTCGCGGACCTCATTGACAGGAACAACAGCCTTGAAAAAGAAATTAAAAAATTAAAGTCGGCGAACCTTGCTTCGAATGTCGATTCGCTTTTGTCCGATGCGGCTGCCGTTAACGGCGTAAAGATCGTCGTGCGGGAATTCGAAGACCTGACCGCCGACGACCTTAAAAATCTTTCGGATCTGGTACGCGGGAAGGATCCGCTTTCAGTGACCTGCTTCGGCTCAAAAGCTGACGGTAAAGTTTTGCTTCTTTTCGCCGCCACAAAGCAGGCAGTCGAAAAAGGAATAGACTGCGGGGCCATGGTAAAAGCCGCATCGAAGATCGTAGGCGGCGGGGGCGGAGGTAAAAAGGATATGGCGCAGGCTGGCGGAAAATCGCCGGAAGCATTGCCGAAAGCGCTTGAAGAAGCCGTCAGTATGGCGAAAAAGGCGGTCAGCGGCAAATAGATTCATCAAAGAACAATGCGCTGCAGACCATTGTTCCGATTAAGGAGACGCTTTATTGAAGAAGCCTAAAGATAAATACGTTTTACAGTCAATTCCCGGCGTTGGCCCGTCCATTGAAAAAGATTTGATCGATATCGGGATCACTAAAATCAGCGACCTGGCCAGGAAAGATCCCGAAAAACTGTATGATCGCCTATGCAAAATCAGGAATTCCAGGATCGACAGGTGCGTGCTGTATGTTTTCAGATGCGCGGTATATTTCGCTGAAAACAAAGATTACGATCCCGAGCTTTTGAAATGGTGGAACTGGAAGGATAAATAGAATGGAATATAATAATTGAAATAAAATCTTGCTTTTTTAAAATTGTACTCTAATATATATTAGAGTACAATTTTAAAACTTCAATTGCAGTATATCTTGACTTGTTGTTAAATATTGCCTTTATGGATGCATATAATAAATACATTCCTAATTTCCTGCGGAACTCGGCCTGCGGGTCGGGTACAAACGGGCATCCTGCCCGTACCCGACACAAAGGAATCCGTTCCTGTCGCCTCAGACAGTCCTCGAAAATTAGGAATGTATTTATTATATGCTTAAAGTGCATTTATTGCCTTTCAGGAGTTTCAGGATATATTCCAGATTAATTATTTTGACCGATTTTGATTTAATAGATTATACAAAAATATATATTATTATTTTAATAACATTATAAATTTAAAGGAGAAATAAATATGCCAGACGCTGGTGGAATGCTGGATTCGAGAAGCGCAAGCGAAATGCCGGAAATAAAAAGAACCGGGGAAAGCAAATATATAAAAGGAGCCGGGAACCTGGACTGGGGGATCAAAAACAGGCTGTCGCGCCTTATAAAACCGGACGGGCATTGCTTTTTTATGCCTATAGACCACGGGTATTTTCAGGGACCCACAAGATGTCTGGAACGTCCGGGCGAGACTGTGGCTGAGCTGCTTCCATATGCCGACGGGCTGTTCGTTACAAGGGGAGTTCTTCGCAGCAGCATCGATCCGAATATTACAACGCCCATAATACTCCGCGTTTCGGGAGGCACAAGCGTTATAGGCAAAGACCTCGCGAACGAAGTGATTACGACTTCAATTGAAGATATAATGAGATTGAACGTAGCAGCGGTCGGCGTTTCCATTTTTGTCGGCACTGATTATGAAAAAGAGTCATTGCAGAACCTGGCCGACCTTGTGAACGACTGCGAGAATTACGGCATACCGGTAATGGCAGTCACCGCTGTCGGCAAGGAACTCGATAAAAGAACGGCGCGTTTTCTTGCGCTGTCGTGCAGGATAGCTGCGGAACTCGGCGCCAAGGTCGTTAAGACCTACTATGCGAAGGAAGATTTCGATAAAGTTACCAACGGATGCCCCGTGCCTGTGGTGATAGCGGGCGGACCCATATGCGAAACCGAGAAGGAGGTGTTCGATTTTGTGTATGACGGAATGCAGAAGGGAGCCATCGGCGTTAACCTCGGCAGGAATGTATGGCAGAATCCGCACCCGCTTGCTATGATGCGCGCTCTTTATTCGGTTATCCATGAGAAAGCGAATCCGAAGCAGGCGCAGGAAGTATTTAACGCGGTCAGGAACGGGGAAAAATAGGATATAATTTTGTCTGAAAAAGCATAGAAGCTACATTGATTATAATTGATTATAGACTGGAATACATTACAAAATTTTTTGCGGAATCAGCCGGGCACAAACGGGCTTCCTGCCCGTACCCGGCACTAAGGCATCCGTGCCTGTCGGATTTCATGGCTAGTTTTTCATGTTTCTGAAAGTCATTGCATCAGGTCTGAAAAGCGTCCTCAAAAATTTTATAATGTATTCCAGTCTATATAAAAAGTATATTAAACTGATTTTATTTTTAAGATAACTTACAGTAAATATAAATATAAGGAGGTTTTTATGCGAAAAGATTTTGAAAAGGCGCTTAAGGTCGGCAGAACGCCGAATATAGTGAAATTGTTTCCGCACTCGAACGCATTGATCGTGAGCGGGAAGGTTATAGACAGGGCCCTTATGGCAAAAGGCAAGGCGATGACGATCGCAGCCAACGCGAGGAATCATTTCGTTATGCGCGGCGTGCTCAGGGCCGCGCAGAGGGCGAACGCCGCGATCATCATTGAGATCGCGAAATCCGAAGGCGGGTCTGGCGCTTACTGCGCGGTATCTCTCTGGAACATGGCATTGCAGGTAAATGCGGTGATGAACGAGCTCGGGATTACGGTGCCTGTGGCCATACACGCGGACCATTACCAGCTTAAAAATCAGAAGGATGTCGAGAAGGCGAAAGTCGAGATACCGAGCCTGTTCGACGCCGGCATCACCTCCATAGCGATCGACGCTTCAAATATGCCGGAAGAAGAGAATCTTCTTGCAAATATCACTCTTAATCCTTTTATCCCGGACTGGGCGGGCTATGAGACCGAAGTCGGGGAGATAAAGGGCAAGGAGGGGCTTTCCACGAAAGAAGAGGCGCTCTTTTTGATCCAGGGATTAAACGCGCACAGCATGTTCCCGGACTGGATCGCTCTTAACAACGGGACTACCCATGGTATTGAAGCGAGCGACGCTGGCATACAGGTTGAGCTTACGGCTGAAATTCACAAAGCTCTCGCGAAGTACGATCTGTCGGGAGCGCAGCACGGCACATCCGGGAACAACTCGGACAGGCTGCGCAGGATCGCCGCCGAAACGAGAACGACGAAGGCAAATGTTGCGACTGCCCTGCAGATGCTGTCGTGGGGCCTTGAAGTAAACGATTACGGCAACGCGCAGTTCGACGACAAGGGCGAATTCATCAAGGTGAACGGCGAGGGCGTTACGGAAGATATGTGGAAAGAAATGGTGGAGCACGCGAAAACAAAGGAATGGAAGAAAGGCGATTACAAGAAGCTTAACCTGCCTTTTGAGAACAAGCTCCTCGGCCAGCCTAAAGAAGTACGCGAAAGGATGGCAAAGAGGGTTGAGGACTTTACGTACAATATACTGACAAAAGTATTTAATGCGACGGATACCGCGCCGCTCGCAATTGAAGCGATACTGAAAGCAAAGTCGTACAACATGGGTGCAAAGTCAAAGAGGATAGAAAATCCGGCGGACTGGACTGAGAGCAAAATAAGAGAAAAAGCAAAATCGGTTCAGGGGAGCAAAGGCCCTGCCGGCGATTTCTCGGATTAAGTTGCATTATTATATCGGTTATAAAAATCCCTGCTTTTGGCAGGGATTTTTTTACGATCTTTTTTATACGGGAGATTTTAGAAGTTCGTTTTAAACATTCAGAAGTCATCTCGCAGCATTATCCGCGCTCAGCGTGCACTGCATGAGCTTTTCCCTTCCGGACTCGGAGTCCACCTGTTCCAGCTTTACAGTGCCTTTTGCAAAGCCTGAGAATATCCGCATCTCTATATAATAGATTTTGTTTGCGGCGAACTTAACGTCTATTTCGGTTGTGTTGTCGCGCTGGCTCTTTATTCGGTGTTTGCCGGGTGTTATATAGGCGTACACATAATACCACCCGCATGTGCTGCCGAGGCGCCTGCCGTCGCACCATATAGGCGTCGCGAACGGCTTGCCGACTGTCGTATCGCGCACAAAGTAAACGAGAGCCATTCCCTTCGGCGGCTTAAGCGCTTTAGCGCGCTGATCCGCGCTGCTTGACGCTGTTTTTACTTCGGTAGCGCATCCGGCGAGAAATATCGCGATAATAACGTAAAATATGTGGTGTTTCATTGTGATCTCCATATATCAGAAAAGTGGGAGCTGTACCAGACAATGGAGAACATACATCCGTTCTGGCTCCTCTCATAGATAGGCATATTGTCCTTCACAATAAAAAAATACCGGTTCATTACCGTGAAGCCCGAGTTCATCAACAGGGATATAACGGAGAACATGGAGGAGGGGATAATTCTTTTCGACACGGATTTATATATAATTTTTATAAACACCGCGGTTCGCCGTCTCCTGAATATTAATGAGAATGATACTGGATCATTGCGGCTTCAGGATTTCATACTTGAAAAGAACATTCCTGACGATGAATTCATAAAGCTGGATAAACAGGGCCATGATTCGTTCAGGGTGAGGGTCAATCTGCTCCCTGCAGGGACCGGCCAGAAAATCCCGGTCGATCTTAAGGTGAAAAAAATCATCGACAGCTATAAGGATGTTTCAGGTTATTTAATGATCATTTCAAGATCGAAGCATATAGAACAATTAAAGACCCTGTATAAAATAACGGACCGCGAACTCCAGATCGTTCTTCAGCTTGCGCACGGAAAAACCTATAAGGATATAGCCGATCTATTCGGGCTTGCGCAGAAAACCGTCGAGACCCATGTATCGAATATTTACAACAAGCTCCTGGTTAGCAACAGGATAGAGTTCCTGAATGTTGTGTCCGGGTTCAATTCCATGAACGGAGCGGAGAAAGCGCCCAACTGAGATGGCTGCAAATACACGGATCATACTATGTATTTTTCGCACCGGCATCCTGTCGATCATTCGTGTTCCGAAAATATTTCAGAATTAATTTTGCGATTGCAAAAAATAAACTATTTTTACATATAAGTACGGAATTCCAGTAATACATGGCAAATTACCATTCAGGAGTAATTATTATGCTCAGAGGTTTGACAATATTTTTGATATCAGCTGTTTTTATAATTAGCGCCCTCCCGGCTATGGCGGATGAGCAGGGATTCCCTAAACTCTCTTACGGCGATGAAAAGTGGATAGCGTTGCATTTGCTGCTTCAGGCGCAGCTGTATTCGCAGAATAATTACGATACGGGCGAAGGCGAGGCCGATGCCGCATGGTCGAAGGGAGCCCAGATGAGAAGGTCAAGGATAATCATCAACGGCCAGGTGAATAAAAAAGTAGAATTCTTTTACCAGACGGATGATATTTTTATAGGCCGTCAGGGATCGGGTTCGCAGTATTCGACAAGAAATACTGACGATGATAATGATACTTATAAAGACAGCAAGGGCATATACACTCAGGACGCTTTTATTAATTTCAGGATGTCGAATGAATTCGAAGCCGCGATAGGCCTTATCTGCCTTCCGTTCATGCATCACAACAGGGAATCGGCGGCAAGCCTGCTCGGCATGGATTATAATACGGCAATGATCCCTTTAAGAGGCACGACCAACGAGTGGCGCGACACAGGGTTTGAAATAAGGGGGTTGGTGGGCAGGATTTTTGATTACAGGGTTGGCGTTTTCCGCGGGTATCCGAAGTACGCGGATGAATCGACTGAAGCGAACGAAGACAGAAAGACCGACAGCAATCCGCGCTTTTGCGGAAGGTTCCAGCTTAATTTCGCGGATCCGGAAACCGGCTTTTTTTACAGCGGGAATTACCTCGGCAAAAAGAACGTTCTGGCCATAGGCGCCGGCGTCGATTTCCAGAAAGACGCTGCCATTATCAGGAACAAGGTCAGCACTTATTTCGCGCTCACGGTTGACGCGACTGCAGATTATAAATTGAGCGATGAAATAACGGTCGCTTTTCGCGGTGCATACGTAAAGACCGCTAACCAGCCCGGCCAGCCGAACGCCGACGCCGAAGAAAACCAGTACGGATTTTTCGGGCAGCTGGGCGTATTGCTTATGGGACAGGTCCAGCCCGTGATAGGATACCAGTACTGGGACGGGCTTACGGTGCTCGCGAACGATAAAAAAGCCAAAGACGTTTCTTATATGACATTCGGGCTTAATTACTTTATTGACGGCAATAGCGCGAACATTAAAGCCGAATACCAGAATCCTATGGGGAAGGATAATAAAGCTGCATCCGGAGAAAAGAAGGCGACGCTTCAATGCCAGATATTCATTTAGAAGTCATTTCGAAATTATTAATTTATAAAAATAATGTCTTATAAATCGGAATACATTACAAAATTTTTGAGGACGCCTTTCAGACCTGATGTAAAAGCTATCAAAAACATGAAAAGCTAACCAGGAAGGTCTGATTCCGGAGAAAATTTTGTAATGTATTCCGATTTATTTTAGAAACATAGTATATTTTTAGGATAATTTGTTATAAATATTTAAAATAAATTATTATGCCGCTTGTAAGAAAAATTATTTATTTTATTTTTTTATTTTCTGCAGCGAACAGCCCTGCTCTCGCCGATATCTGCGTTGAAGAAAAAATAACAACAACCTTCGCCGGCAAATTATTCAACGGGATCCGTAAAATATATATTAAAAATAATAAAACATTGCTTGAGGATCCCACGATCTCAAAAAGAATTATTTATGATTACGACAGTAAAAAAGTATATTTGATCGATGACATCAAAAAGGACATATCAATTTACGGCATTAATAATTTTACTCTTCCCATTAATGATAAAATTTATCTCGATTTCGCTTCTGTGAAAGAGGATGAAATGCTCAGCAGGGAAAGCGGCGGTAAAAGGAAAATAGGGAAGTATATGTGCAGTGAAATCGTAATATTCATTCCGAAAATCGCCACGCTTACCCACATATGGGTGACAAAGGAAATTGACGCTACTTTAATACCGTTGTTCTCATTTTTAGAGAACAACGGCAATATCATGCTGAAAAAAATACTGCCCGTAATGAAAAGAGACAACTCTTACGTAGTTGAGAGCGTAACAACGATCGTAAGGCCGAAGGAGCTCGAAAGAAATCTGAAGACCGAGCTTAAAAAGATAGCGGTTCAGGATGTTCCGGAAAATTTATTCAGCCTGCCCGAGGATTACAGAAAGCTCAATATGGAACCGGCAGCCCCGCCTGATACCGGCAAGGTGCCTCAAAATCCTGCAAAAAAATAGCACATCCATGTTATTTCCTGGCCAGATTTTTTTCCAGGATCCTGAACAGCTCATCGATCTCTTTTTCTTTTATCACAAGCGGAGGCATAAGCCGTATTGATTTTTCCTGCGGGGCATTGATAAGCAGCCCGTCTTTAAGGCAGCCGGCGGAAAAATCGGCGGATTTTGTTTTCTGCAGGTCGAATCCCAGCAAAAGCCCCATGCCCCTTATGTTTTCAATCTCGTAGTCTTTTGCAAGTTCATGCAGCCTGGAAACAATGAGCGAGCCCATCTCTGCGCAGTTCTGAATAACTTTTCTTTTCCCGAATTCTTTAAGCACAGCAATTCCGACTGCCATTGCAAGAGGCTGGGCAGTATATGTGCCGCCCTGTTCGCCCGGTTCAAAAATGTTGAGTTTTTCTTTTGCGAGCATCGCGGCCAGAGGAAATCCGGCTCCGATTCCCTTTGCGAGCGTCATTATGTCCGGTTCGATCCCGAAGTGCTCGTAGCAGAACATTTTGCCTGTCCTGCCCATGCCTGTCTGCACCTCATCGAAAATCAGAAGGATGCCTTCTTTATCGCATATTTTTCGTAATTCCCGGATATAGTCCCTGTCCGCGGGATACACGCCGAATTCGCCCTGTATGGGCTCAAGCATCACCGCGCATGTTTTCTTTGTGATCGTTTTTTTAACAGCCGAGAGATCATTGAATTTGACTTTGACAAATCCCGGGGTTTTGGGTTCGTACAGTTTCTGGAATGCCGTTTTCCCGGAAGCGGACATGGTCGTTATAGTACGGCCGTGGAAGCTGTTTATTGTTGTGATTATTTCGTATGCTCCGTTCTTTTTAACCGAGCCGTATTTGCGTGCCAGCTTTATAGCTCCTTCGTTCGCTTCCGCGCCGGTGGAGCAGAAGAATGCCCTTTCGAAGCATGAGATATCTGCGAACATGCCGGCAAGTTCTATCATCGGTTCATTATAGTAAGCCGGGCTAGCGTTCACAAGCTTCTTCGCCTGTTTCGCCAGCGCGTTTGAAATTGCTTTCGGGGAATGACCCAGGGCGTTTACTCCCCAGCCCGCAACAAAATCCAGATATTTATTGCCGTCGGTATCGTAGAGGTACATGCCATTGCCCCTGGTCATAACAATATCCGGTCTGTTTGTGACCTTAAGGAGTTTTGTATTTGCCGTATCAATTAATTCTTTTGTGTTCATTAGTGATTGTCCATTTAAATTGTAAAAAATTGTTTTAATTACCCGCCTCGAATAAACGGAACGGGTTTATAGCCTCGCCTCTAGTATAAGATCATAGGCTAAGAACGTTTAATATTTATTCTAAAAAATTTATGCTTCCAACTCTCTCCCCCCTAACCCCCGGAGGGGGCACCATCAATTAAACTTATTTTTTAATTTTTCAATAGCAGCTTTCAGGTTAGCCAATATTCCTTTCAATAAAATTTATTTTTTATATTGTTCCTGATCCTTTATCAATCATTAATCCATCCATATTTATGTCCCCTCCGGGGGTTAGGGGGCTGAGTGCAATAATTTTTAACTTACTGACATTAGCAATTAGCGATGATAAGTTAAAAAAAAATATTTTATAAATAACATATAATTATATATAAATTCCGGCAAATCAATATGTTGTGAAATTAATAAAAAATGTAAATCATTTTATTTTGTTTTTGAGCAGAGTTATCATTGTTTCCGGATCGTTTGTCGGCTGCATGCATGTATAATTTGAGCATACATGAGCTGTCGCTTTCCCGTTTATTGATTTTAGCTCCCTGGTAAAGGGAGCTACATTGTGTATTTCATTTCCGTCCGAATTATCCGGATTTAGCAAAACGACCTTGTTTGGAGAGAATGTTTTCCTTAAAGTACGCAAAAGCGAACGCGTATCTTCACTTCCAGGATTTCCTGTTATAACTACTTCACTTGACGGGCCAATGACAAAATCCAGCCCTGTAAGAAAATAACTAAAGGCTGCGGGTGATTTTTCAGCCTGTTCCGAAAAGGCATTTATAAGGCTGAGAGCCGCATTTTCCATCGGATGGTCTCCGGATATTCTCGCTATTCGAAGAATATTCATCAGCATAACCGAATTCCCCGAAGGAACGGCGCTGTCAAAAAATTCTTTAGGGCGCGTTATAAGCGGTTCGGCATCGGCGGATGTAAGGAAGAAGGAGCCGTCTTTGTCTTTAAAGTGACTGATCAAGTAAGCAGCCAGTTCAATACTTTTTTTTAAATAGGACGGATCAAAAGTGAGCTCATATACATCAAGCAATGCCCAGATGACAAAAGCATAATCGTCGAGTGTTCCCATTATGGATGCTTCGCCGTCCCTGTACCTGTGAAGCAGATTGCCGTTCTCCGTATATAGATTATGGAGAATAAAATCCATGGCTTTAACTGCCGCGTCGGCATACGACTCCTCGCCGAAAGCCATAGCGCCTCTTGCAAGAGCCGCGATCATAAGGCCGTTCCAGTCGGTCAGGATCTTATCGTCCTTATGAGGGCGGACCCTTTTCCCGCGCGCAGCAAAAAGCTTTGTTCGGATCTTTTCGATCATTTCAGAAATGCCTTCTGATATCCATGCTTCATCAGTCCCCAGCGTTTGTTTTAAATGAGGAATAAAATATTCCGAAGGGATTTCATGCAGCCGGAGAATTGATGCGTCATCGTCGTGGAAATAAAGCGATAAAAAAAGATCCGCTTCTTCCGGATAAAGAACAGCGCGTAATTCTTCCGGAGACCAGAGATAAAATTTGCCTTCAGATCCTTCGCTGTCCGCGTCTTCGGCGCTGTAAAATCCGCCGTTCGGATCAGTCATGTCGCGTAAAACGTAGGTGAAGATTTCCCCGGCTATATGTTCATACAAGCTGTTCCCGGTTGCCAGAAACGCTTCAATATATGCCATTGCCATCAGAGCCTGATCATAAAGCATTTTTTCGAAATGCGGCACGGTCCATTTCCCGTCGGTCGAATAACGGTGAAAACCGAAACCGATGTGATCGTATATCCCTCCGCGGCGCATTGCCTGAAGCGTATGCTCTGTTATGCGCAGGGCCTGCGTTTCGTCCGTTCTTTTCCAGTATCTCAGGAGAAAATAGAAATTATGGGGCGACGGAAATTTCGGAGGCGGGTTGAATCCGCCGTATAATTTATCATAATTCATTGAAAGATGCTTATAAGCATTATGCAGTACGTTTCCATCCATGGTTGAATGTTTGTCGGAAGCGACAGAATGCAATGCTTCCGTGATCCCTGCTGCGGCGAATATTATTTCCGGCCGTCTGGTTTTCCAGATGGACAGTATTTTAGGTATAAGCTCGAGAAGTCCGGTTCTGCCGAATTTTGTTTCCTTCGGAATATATGTTGCCGCAAAGAAAGGCTGTTTGTCTGCCGTCAGTAATATTGAGAGCGGCCAGCCTCCTGTCTGTGAAAGCAGATGGCATGCTTTCATGTAGATAGCGTCTATATCCGGACGCTCCTCCCTGTCCACTTTAATGTTGACGAACGCTTCATTCATCAGCACGGCGGTTTCTTTATCCTCAAAAGATTCGCATTCCATTACATGGCACCAGTGGCATGTGGAATAACCGATCGATAAAAAAACAGGCTTGTCTTCGAGCTTTGCTTTTTCAAACGCTTCCTCGCACCACGGATACCAGTCTACAGGATTATTAGCGTGCTGGAGCAGGTACGGGCTTTTTTCGTATTGCAGGCGGTTTGGCGACATTTAATTCCCCCGAAAAGATTTTTAAAATTTACGGGCGCGTCCAGGATATCCGGTCATATCAGACGAAACCTAACACACAGGACGGTATTGGGCGCGCTCTTAATTTTTTCTTACAAATAATTTAAAAAGCAAAATGCCTGAGATAATTCCGGCTATATGAGAAATCCAGGCGATGTTGCCTGTATCCGATGTATTTCCGAGAAACCCGGAAATCTGCGATACGAACCAGAACAATATAAAGACTGCGGCAGGCATCTTTATCCTGAAAATAAAAAAAAGCGCGTGAATCCTCGCGAATGGGAACATAATAAGATATGCTCCGAGAATTGCCGAAATCGCTCCCGAAGCCCCGACGAGAGGTATCGTTGCTTTCGGCTCTATAAAACAGAATGCCAGTCCGCTTATTGCGCCTGTCAAAAAATAAAAAGAGATAAACCCAGGTACCGGCATACTGTCTTCAACATTGTTCCCGAATATCCATAAAAACAGCATATTGAATACCAGATGGAGCAAGCCGCCGTGCAGGAACATATATGAAAAAACAGTAACATAAGGGCTTACCATCAGCGAGCCTTCAATATTTTCCCCGGTCATTATTTCCGCAGGGATCAAAGCGAATTCTTCGGTAAGGCTGAACTTCAGGCTATCGGCTACTTGAAGATAAAATACAACTATATTGCAAATTATCAAAAGCAGAGTAATTACGGGAAATCTTTTCGTTGGATTTGTGTCTTTATACGGTATCAGCATTATGTGCCATTACAACTGCATTTCTTCCAGTATCTCGACAGCGCTTTTAACGCATGGTATGCAGATTTTATTTTTTAGATCATTACCATGAAAATATTTTTGACCTTCTTCGGTTGTGAGCCAGCAGCCATTCACGAGATGCCTGCAGATATAATCCCCCTGTTTTTTTTTGAATTTATCCATAAATTCCCTTACTTTAGGATAAGTATTTTCAGTTGCGGAAATATCTTCCTTCTCCCCCCTGCCGCACTTCACGCCCAGAACCATAATACCGCCGGTCACCGCCCCGCATACTTCCTGGTTCCTGCCCATGCCCGCTCCGAATCCGCAGGCGATCCTGAGCGCAATGTCCTTATCGATATTAAGATCGTCACAAAACGAAAAGAGCACAGACTGGGCGCAGTTGTATCCCGAAGAAAATTTGTTCGCCGCGATCTCGCTTCTTTTACTCATTTAAAGCCTCCTGAAATGCTGCGGAGTTAATACTTCCGGCAAAATACTTGGAGTGCGCCCTAAAACTTATTTAAAGTAACCGGCGATCTATTGCCATATCAATACAATATATAATTTCCGAGGACTGTCTGAGGCCGAAGGCCGAGTTCCGCAGGAAATTATATATTGTATTGATATGGCTCCGCACATATTATAAATAGTGATTTTATAAATTTATCCTATAATAACAGGTTTTGGGATACACTCTTAATATAATCTTTAAACGGCCGTGCTGCACAATGAATTGTTATGTGTATAATAATACAATTAAGTCAATACAAATAAGACGGAAGGCGGCTGAAACCGGAAAGCGGGCTTCGGGATGTCCGTACCGGAAAGATTATATTTTCCCTGGATTTAGATTTTTTTCTTGACTCTTGATACATCCAATAGCTACTTTGTAGCCATATAATCAATTACAGCTAAAATTTATTTCATTTTCATATTGCAACAGGCCGGTTCCGGCATAATGCATAATTATTGGTTGATTTTTTTATTTGTATAGATTTGGCTGGTTCTATTATATAAATTAAAAACTAAAAATTATTCTTTTTTAAGGAGGATAGATTATGGGCGCATTAGATTGGATGCCAAGGGAAGGCGGAAAAAAAGATCACGCATTGCATACGGACAAACATTGGGGTACAAAAGCTCCATGTACAATGTATGAAAAAAAACCTTTAAAAGACCCTAAAGGTAATGTTGTAGACGGACTTTATGTGGCATGGATTACCTTAAACAACCCGGATCAATATAACTCTTACACAACGGAAATGGCAAAGGGAGTTATTGCTGGTTTTGAAAATTCTTCACTCGACAGAAGCGTTGTTTGCGTAGTATTTACAGGCACAGGCCCCTTTGCGTTCTGCACCGGCGGCAATACAAAAGAGTACAGCGAATACTATAGCTCAAGACCGGACGAATACGGCCAGTACATGGAACTTTTCAACCACATGGTTGATGCCATTCTCGCGTGCAAAAAACCGGTTATATGCAGAGTTAACGGAATGAGAGTAGCAGGCGGACAGGAATTAGGACTTGCCTGTGACATCGCAGTATCATCCGACCTTGCCATATTCGGACAGGCAGGCCCGAGACACGGTTCGGCTCCCGCAGGCGGATCATCAGACTTTTTGCCATGGTTCCTGAGCGCGGAAGATGCTATGTGGAATTGCGTATCATGCGAAATGTGGTCGGCTTACAAGATGAAAGCAAAGAATATGATCAGCAAAATCGTTCCTGTTCTTAAAGACGCAAGCGGCAAATGGGTTCGCAACCCGACGGTTGTCACCGAACAGTATGTCAAAGACGGCGAGATCGTTTACGGCGAAAGCAAATCGGGTGAAGAACTCGACAAAGGAAGAGCATTCCTGAAAGAGAACCAGGCGAAAGCGGATTTCACACTTCTTGATCAGGAAGTAAACAAGATCGTCTGGACATTCGCGAATCTGTTCCCGGGATGCCTGATCAAATCAATAGACGGCATCAGACAGAAAAAGAAATTCTTCTGGGATACGACAAAGAACGAACACAGACACTGGCTGGCTGCCAATATGGGCGGCGAGGCATTCCTCGGATTCGGCGCGTTCAACACAAAGAAGATCACCGGCAAAGACACCATTGACTTCATCAAATTCCGTCAGAATGTTTCGGAAGCCAAGATGTGGAACGAAGATATGTTCGCAGAAGTTCTCGGCAAGCCGAAAAAATAGTCTTACTCTTAATGAAAGAAGCATTAAAAAAAAGCAGGGCAAATGCCCTGCTTTTTTTCGCCTGGACGAATATTTTCTACAATATTTTACCCTCTACCGCTCTGCGGGAGGATGGTGGCCGAGCGAAAGCGATGGCCGGGTGAGGGCGCTTTTATTCATACCATGATAGAATTTCCGGTATTTCCTCTCTGCCGGTTTTAAAGCTATTAATTGGCGCATTTTCGTCCGCGTATCCGAGCGCTATTCCCAGAAGAATTTCTTTTCCCTGAGGAATGTTAAGGAAAGAGCATATTTCATCCGAGTATGCGGTTATTAGCCCTATAGGGCATGTAGCCAGCCCCTTTTCGTGAGCGGCAAGAAGCAGGTAAGAAACGCTTAATCCGATATCCATGTAGCGCAGGTGAGGGAACAGCCTGTCTATTGTTACGATTATAGCGACAGGCGCGCCGTAAAAGGAACAGCTCCCGTCTTCCACGAATTTATTGAAAGGGATATTCATGCCTTCAAGCGCCGCCATCATGGCTTTTGAAGACGCCCTGCTTCGCATTAAAAATTTTTCCGGCAGGGGCTTCGATGTCCCCGGACCGCATGGAACGCTTCTTTCTGCCTGGATTTTCAGCAGCATTCTGGTCAGCCTGTTTTTTTCCTCACCGTATGTTACTACATATTCCCATGGCTGCACATTGATCGCAGAGGGCGCCATGCCGGCATGCCTGATGATCTCCTCTATATCTTTACGGGTTACGGGTTTATCCAAATAAGCTCTTGAGCTTTTTCTTTGGCTTATCGCCGAGAGTATGTCCATAAAATCGTTTTCTCCGGTTAATTATAATTTATGAATTTCAATATATCGAAAATTTTACGCCTGTCTACTATATTATTTTGTTATTCTGTCTGAGGCACAGTAGACGGGCTATTAAAACTTGACATGAATATATTATTAAGCATTATATATATGGGTCATTCCGGAATGTTGGGGAAAATGGACAAAATAAAAATATTGCATTTGGCATAGCCCCCTAACCCCCAGAGGGGGCATAAATTTGAAAAGATGAATGATCTATTAAGAAATAAGAATTATTGAAAAATCCTTTATAAATAAAAAATGAATAATTCGAATTTTGTAATTGGAAAAATAAAACATAAGTTTCGTTAATAAAGGTGCCCCCTACGGGGGATAGGGGGGAGAGGTGAATGTATTTCTTAATTTATCTTTAATCACTCATATGAACCTATAATTTTGAGATGACTTCCGGTAGAAAATTTTTGTAATTAAACATCAGAGTAGTTTTAATTAAGAGGAATTATGGAAAGAGGAATGTTATGGTTCAAGTGCGCGGCCATGCACGACCCGGTCAGGCCGGTTTTAAAAAGACAGGCCGCGCTCGGATGGGAAGCGAAATACCGCAGGGTCGATCTGGTAATCGAACGCCCCTTGAAGGGGAGCGAATTGCTTTTAAAAATGAAGGGCTGGTTCACTGCAGACGTCAAAAAAGCCGCTGAAATAATAAAAGAATACGGAGAGCTTAAAACGCTGGATGATTATCATCTGGTAGTCGAGACAAAAGACATGAAAGCGCTTGATGCATTGTCTGAACGTCTGAAAAATGAATTCGGCGAGGAAGTCTGGGTGGAGCATATCCAGAAAAACATACTGGAGTAACCGACAGTAATGCGAATTGACAGGATGCTCTCGATCATCGTAATGCTTTTAAACAGGGACAGGATCACGGCTCGCGAGCTTGCGGAGAAGTTCGAAGTTTCCGTAAGAACGGTTTACAGGGATATTGAAGCGATAAATATGGCGGGCATTCCCGTGATTTCCTTTTCAGGCAACGACGGCGGATTCGGCATAATGGAAAATTACAGGATCGACCGTCAGCTGCTGACTTTCGGCGATATGTTTTCGATTCTCAGCGCTTTAAAAGGGATCAATACGGGTCTGAATGCCGTGGAGCTCGACTCCGCGATTGAAAAGATCAGCGGTCTTGTCCCGAAAGAAAAAACCGGGGAAATGGAGCTCCGTTTTGAACGGCTGGCCATAGATTTAAATCCGTGGGGTTGCAGCGACAGGCTGAAAAATACCTTGAGAAAGATTCAGAATGCAATTAACGGCAATAATCTGATAAAGATAAAATATTCCAATGCAGGAGGCGAAACCATGGAGAGGATTATTGAACCGATGACATTAGTATTGCACGGATATACCTGGTATCTCTTCGCATTCTGCAGGAAGAGAAGCGACTACCGCATGTTCAAGCTGACCAGAATTAAAAATATTAATATACTGCAGCAAAATTTTATCCGCAGGGAAACATCGTATAAGGATTATATTGGTAAGGAGACCGAATCGCGCGGAACTGTCAACTTAGTGCTAAAATTTTCTGCAAAGTTAAGAACAAGAGTTGAAGAATATTTTAACAGGGATCAAATTAATAAAAGAAAGAATGGCGATATAATAGTAAATGTTTCTTATCCTGAAGATGAGTGGGTATATTCCTTATTATTAAGTTACGGCGAATACGTTGAAGTGCTGGAGCCTCCTCACATAAGAAAAATCATTGAAGAAAAAGCAAAAAAAATTCTGGGCCGCTACAAACCTGACATAATGGTGTCACAAAGATAGAATATATTTACAGTAAAGATATATTTTGATCGGGAATACCGTATTATATATAATTTTCTTTTATTAATAATTGATGTTTTATTCTTAAGGAGACATTGTTTATGAAGCAGGTAACCGTTAATCCCGTGTTCGTCGCTTTTTGCGGATTATATTGCGGGTCATGCAGGGCATTTCTGAGCGACAAGTGTCCCGGATGCAAAGAGAATACAAAGGCATCATGGTGCAAGATCCGCTCATGCGGCATTGAAAATAAATATACGACATGCGCCGACTGCAGGGATTTTAAAGATGTCAACGACTGCCGCAAATTCAATAATATTATCTCAAAGATATTAGCGTTCGTCTTCCGCTCGAACCGTAAAGCGTGCATCGAGCAGATACGCGCAAAGGGGATAGAAAAGCACGCTGAGATACTGGCAGCCTCCGGATCGCACAGCCTGCCGCGCCGATAAAATTATTCATCTTGGATGATTTTTTAATATGATTATTTTATCGAATTTCGATATTAATTATTAAGCAGGCTTTGATTGGAGACAGCCCCTCGTTTATTATTTAACGAATACCTTTGCCGGCACTTTGCTGAGTATCCTGCTGCCGGTTTCCGTTACCGTGAACATGCTTTCGATGCCGGCTGAGAATTCGTTTCTGAACACAAGCTTCGGCTCAAGCGAAAAGACCATCCCGGGCTGAAGCGGTTCCTGCCTGTTCCTCGCAAGAATAGGGGGCTCGACAAGTTCAATGCCTATGCCGTGCCCGACGAATGTCACTTTATTCCCAACCGGGCCCAGGAACTGCTCCTTGTAACCGAGAGCTCCCGCCCTGTCGACGGCATGCTGGAAAAGTTCGCCGATAGTGACGCCGGGGGCTGCTTTTTCAATTACCGAATCATGTATTTTTATTGCGGCTTCACAGGCCTTCATGGCTTTGTCCGGCATTTTGCCAATGGCGAACATGCGGGTTTCGTCCGCGTGATATCCGTTCATGACAAAGCCGATATCTATCATTACAGGCTCGTTTTTCTTAATTTTCTTTCTTCCCCCGCCTACCGGGAAAGAAGGCGAGCATCCTTCGCCGCTCGCGGGTGCGTCAAGCAGGCCGATAGTTCCGCCGCTTTCCCCGCTGAGAATATGCCAGTTGTAAAGTTCGGCCTGAAAGTTCCTCGCCCGGAGTTTTGCTTCGTGCCCGATAGTCCTTGAGTATGTTTCGTACATTCCGGCGAATTCTATTTCAGTGAGACCCGGCCTCAGCTCTTTTTTAATATATTTAAATGTCTTATAGGTCAGCTCGTTCACTTTTTCGATCTGCTCGATCTCCCATGCTGATTTGATCATGCGCACAGTGTGTATCAGCGGGGAACCGTCTTTGTATCCTTCCGCGTTGAAGATATTCTGAAAAAAGTAAAAGTCGCTTACAGGCAGTACGTCATTTTCAAAGCCGATGTGCCTTGCCACACGTCCGCAATATTCGGTTATTTTTTTCGGGATGTCTTTTATGGAATCGATCTCGATAGTATTCTTTATTGAGCTTTCGTTTCTGGCTCTCGGGTAATATTTCTTTATCATCAGGAGAGGTTCGCCCTCTGCCGGTACATAGAGATAGCCGAGCTGCGCGGTGCCGGTAAAATAAAAGAGGTCGGCGCGCTGTATTATGAACAGGGCTTCCATGTCTGATGCCCGGATCAGCTTTTGAACAGCAGTGATCCTTCTTTCTATTTCCTTTGCCGGTGTTGTGATCGCTTCCATAATTTAAGATGACTTCTAATAAGAAAAATAAATTTATACATTTAAATTAACTTTAGCTTTAATAAACAAGAAAGTCTTTACAATATTTCATGCCCCCCGTTAAAGTTACAACAATAAAAATCGGCCGGAGGAAAAATTAAAAATGATAGTAAGAAACGTTAATGATAAAGAAGTGCTCGATACCACATACATTGCGCACGGAGGGGCTGTCGCGCAGATGATCCTGGACCGCCGGGTACTGCAGGAAATCGGCTTTCTCGCGATGGCTAGGCTCGAGCCGGGAAAGGATATTTCGAGCCACGTGGATCCGATGGAGGAAATTTATATGGTGCTCTTCGGCACAGGCGTCATGCGCGTGGGCGATGAAGAAAAACAGGTAGGGCCCGGGGACGCTACCTGGCTCCCGAAAGGATTGCCGCACAGTCTATCCAACACCGGCAGCGAGGATCTTGTTATTCTTGTCGTTGCTTCGCCATGGGATGAGTTCGGTGGGTCCTGAAACTCGGAAAAATATATTTTATTTCAAGGCGTAATACCTTGACGCTTGCGTCGAGGATGTAAGCCTATCGATTTGCGGAGCAAATCGATAACGCTTTGAAACATAATACCCCGCCGACACCGAAGGTGACGGCCGGTACGTCACCTCCGGCCGGGGGCTTGCCCCGGGGAATTTTATTTCCTGCGTTTTTTATTTTCCGCCAGGTTCGAACACGGCGTTTTAGCCGATCTTTTTGCCATGTCCATCTGGATAAAGTCGGAGCGAAGTTCGGGGCATTCCAGAAACAGATTAAGCTTCATTTCCGGATATCCGCTGCCGTACTCATCCATTATTTTTTTTACGGATTTCATTTTATTCCTCCCAGCATTTTAAATATAAATAAATGCGCATTTCTTTTCTCCGGGATCAGTCGACTTTGATATTCGATTTGCCCGGGAGTCATCACAAAATTGGTTTTTTTTATTGATTACCCGTAATACATTAGAAAATTTTTGTGGACGCTTTTCAGACCTGATGCAACAGCTTTCAAAAGAATGAAAAACTGACCGGGAAAGTCTGATTCCGGAGGAAATTTTGTAATGTATTCCGGGTAATCGTTAATCGTCTCTATGGATTAATAATTTTAAGATGGCTTCTACTAGGAAAGATATTCTATCCGGTTCAAATAAAAAACACCCATTCGGGTGATGAGGAAAATTTAAAATAATTTATGACGGGTAGCCAGAACTGCGGCCTGTGTACGGTCGCTTACGCCTAATTTATTGAATATATGGTTTACATGGCTTTTGATGGTGTTTATGCTTAGAAAAAGAAGTTCCGATATCTGGACATTCGTATAACCTTCGCTGATAAGCCTCAGTACATCCGTTTCCCTGCGCGAAAGATTCACTTTAAGCGAAATTTCATTTTTATTATTCGTGATCTTTTTAATTTTCCCGCTGGTCTCTTTCAGCTTTTTCGAAAGGAATTCGGAGTACTCTTTCTGGCGTTTGAGTATTAATTTTTTATCCGTGATCTCAATTATGAGAACTATTATTGCAATAAGACTTTTATCCTGCCCGCGTATCGGGTAAGCCCTTACTTCGCCCCATCTGCGGACTCCGTCCGGGAAGTCCATATATCTTTCAATTATCTGTATGCGGCCTGTTTTTATAACATCGATCAGCGGGCAGCCGCGGCAGGGTTTGCTTTTTTTATAAAAAAATTTATAGCAGATTTTACCTATTGCTTCTTCCTGCTCTCCCTGATGAATGATCGCCATCGGTTTATTGAGCCAGAGAATGCGGTAATTTGAAAAAATTCCGAGCGGATCCTTTATGCTCTTAAACAGAGCAGGCCCGAGGACATCCATTATATGCTTTATCGCCTGGGTATCTTTTGTTTTAGAAGGTATTGAGTTCATATAATATTTTTATTTCTTAGAGCGCGTCCTAAAACCGATATAAAGCAAAAGATATTCAATGGTAATATCAATACTATCTATAATTTTCGAGGACTGTTTGAGGCGACAGGAACGGATTCTTTAGTGTCGGGTGCGGGCAGGATGCCCGTTTGCACCCGGCCCGAAGACCGAGTTCCGCAGGAAATTATAGAGAGTATTGATTTTGCTCTGCATACATAATTCTGAACAGTAATACGAATTTATCCATTAAAGACAGGTTTTAGGACGCACACTTATCTTGACTGACCTTTCCAGATAAAATAAGGTTCGCAAACCGATAAAATGATCCGATTTTATCGCTATCGTTAGCGATTAATTATATTAAAAGTTAAGATTAGTCATTATATACTCAGAATAGACAATATAACGCGGCGGTTTGGTGCAATTTTTTTATGGTGCGATCAATACTTGATCGCCGAAATTTTCCGCTAGGTCCTTTGTAAGAGCTTTCGCCGCGTCCTCGCTTTCGAATTCCACCATAAGCTCGCCTTTTTCGCCGACGGCGAGCTTTCCGTGCTTTTCAACCACGGGCGCAACGCCGGCAGGATCGACAGTCCACCAGCCTTTCGTGCGCATAAGCAGCTCTTTGCCTTTAAGATTTCTCGGTGTCACGAGGTCGATATCCCTGAACCACGCGGTCCATCCGATCTCAGCCGGTGCTTTCAGCACGGGGCTGACTGGATCGTGATAGATCCTGCATCTTCCGAAAAGGCGGAACCTTATCATGCGGATGCCTCCTCTATAAACGCGGATAATTCCGGATTTTCTGTGAATTCAAGCGGATATTCAAAGCCGTTCTTTTTAACTGCGATTTTCTGGCAGTGATTGAACAGGAGTAGCGCGGCATCTTCGTCCATGTAGATGCCTTTTTTCATCGCGCGCATAAATGTTTTTTCGTAAAGACTCTGTCTCAGGTCTCTTATCGCGCGCACCCGCATGTCCAGCGGATCAATTCTGAGACTTTCAAACAGGACTTTGTCCGCGGATTCCATTTTCGCAAAAAGCTTCCTGGTTCTCTGTACGGTCGGGTCTTTCCCGAATTCGTCAATGGTTTTCATGTCGCTGCCGTGATAAGTTTATGAATAATATATTATTGGAATTCCATCATGAAGTCAACAGAATTAGAAACACGGAGCAGCGGATAAAGCGGATTCCGTCTGTAAAGATCCAGAGTACTCTTGTGAGATTCTACCGAGTTCGCTGCCGAGCAGTCTTCAATAAATACCGCTTTAAAATCGTGGCAGATAGCGTCCATTACGGTGGTCAGGACGCAAAATTGCGTGGATATTCCCCCTACTGCGCACATAGTGACTCCCATTTTTCTGAGAGTATCCTCGAGCCCTGTTTTGAAAAATGCGGAGAATCTCGGTTTCGGAAGCCAGAGATCGTCTTTCTCCCGGACCAGCTCATCAATCACATCCGCGCCTTCGGTGCCGGCCAGTGAGTGCGGGTGCATTTTACCTGTAAAAATAAAATCTTCTTTATGGAATGAGTCGGTGGAAAAAATGACGGGCCAATTCTTCTTTCTGAAAAAAGCGCCCAGATTATTGATGGGCCCGATGATTTTTTTTGCATAAGGCGTTATGGGAAGTTTTTTTTCTTCGCGGAAATTATCCTTCACCATATCGATTATAAGCAAGACGGGTTTTTCTGAGATAGAGTTTTGCATTTGAAAGATAGATGAGAATAGGGGCGAATTATTATTCGCCCCTACGGCCTTTATCTTATTTAAAATCAGGTGTCAATACGATGCGTTTGTCCGGAGATACTTTATGAGCTTCTTCAAACGCTGCCGCTATAGTGCTCATCGGTCTAGTCTGAACAAATTCTTCTATATTGATCTTTTTGCTCAGTACCATATCGAGTACTATCGGATAGTATTCAGGCAGGCATCCCCAGCTTCCGATTATTTCGGCATCGAATGCCATCAATTTCGCGAACATGTACTCGAGTTTGGCCATGCCGTATCCTACGACTATCATTTTCCCGATAAAGCTTAACAGGTTAAGAGCTATCTCCTGTCCCGGTTTCTGGCCGCTTACTTCGAATATCTTCCATCCGAAATTCGGGAGTCCGTTCTGCTTGCATATGGCTCTGAATTCATCGGTAACTCCTTTAACGTCTTTATCCTGCGAGCTGATCACGAAATCGACGCCGAATTTTAAAGCGCGGTTCAGCTTTTCCTTGTTTCTTGCTATCCCGATGACGGTTTTGGCGCCGAGGGCTTTTGCCATCTGCCCCATGTACTGGCCTACGCCGCCCGTTACTCCGACTATGATCACGTTATCGCCCGGTTGGAGGTCGGCTCTTTTCGCCGCCTGGTACGGGGTTGTCGCCGCGTCCGCGACTACTGCAAGATGCGATAACGGCACATTGCCGCGGTTTTTTACTTCGCACAGATCGATGCTCGGCACGGGAATGTGGCTTGAGAATCCGCCGTAAATTCCGATGCTGTTGCCCGGCATTAACTGCGCCAGGCATCTGTTGCCTCTGCCTGTTTTGCACATAATACACTTTCTGCACGGCATAACGGCCGGTATAATGACTTCCTTCCCGATCCATGCTTTGTCTCCTGCCACGACTGTTCCCGATATTTCATGGCCGAGAGTCAGGGGCGGCTTTGACACCGTAGGTACGCCGTCGTAAAAATATCCGAGGTCCGTATGGCAAACGCCGCAGCCTGCCACTTCAACAAGCACTTCGCCTTCTTTAAGTTGCGGAACGGGTATTTCTTTCAGCTCGAGTTTGCCTGGTGTGGATTGCTTTGTTTCCTTGTTGAACGTTGTCGGCTGAACCATCTGCCATGTTTTAATTGTTGTTGGTACTGATGACATCTTACTCCTCCTTGTGAAAAAAGTATTTTGGTTTAAAAATATAAGGTCTGTCTTGATAAGAGACGGTCCCAGCAGATTTGATCATTTTTATAAAGTATATGTAATTCAATCAAAATAACGATAATTGCATTCGGCCTCAATGCTATTGTCCGGGTTCCGTAAACTCCGGTATTGAATTATCTATACTTCTTATAAAAAGTGCCTGAGTTATTAACCTGGTGAAACGGGCTCTAAACAGATATCGTGTAATTATTCTGCCGATATTTTAATTTTTCAGGAATTACACTTGTTAACCTGAAGGATAGCTATAATATAACCACAAAATAATAACCTGAAGATTTTTTAACAAGTATTTTTTTTATTTTAATTATTTTATAAAAAACATAAAATTTCATTGATTTTCCTAAAAAAGAAAATAGTGTTGCTGCATTCATGCGTTAAAAAAATATTAAGGGGGTTGAATTATGAATTCTGTTTTTGTTCTGCTTTTAGGTTTCATTGTCGCCTTCCTTGGTTATCGCATTTATGCCAAATATATTGATTCCAAAGTAATCAAGGCAGACCCAAAACGCGCCACACCTGCCAAGATGTATATGGACGGTGTTGAATTTATGCCGACTAACAGGAATATCCTGTTCGGCTATCAGTTCAAGTCGATCGCCGGCGCGGCACCGATCATCGGGCCGATTGTCGCGATGCAGTGGGGATGGCTTCCTGCGTTATTATGGATACTGGTGGGCGCTTTTTTTATCGGCTGGGTTCATGACTATTCAAGCATGATGGTCGCCATGCGGAACGACGGCGCCTCATTCGGGGGACTGAGCCATAAACTGGTCTCCCCGAGAGCAAGGATGATCCTGCTTTCATTTATTTATTTTTATCTGCTCCTTATTTCCAGCGCTTTCGGCAATATCGTCGTAAGCACTGCGATATCGTTAAAAGCCGCGCCCATGGCCTGGTTATTTTTAACTGTTGCCGGAGTTCTGGCAGGCCAGATGATCTATAGATGGAAAAGAGATATTATTCTCACGACTGTAATTACGGTTCTTATAACCCTTCTGGGTATTTATGCCGGTACGATTGCGCCTTCCGATTCAATACTGGGGGCCGAACTTTCCAACAGCAGATTACTCTGGGCGATAGTAGCGTTCGTTTTCTGCTATTTTGCCGCGGTTCTCCCTATATGGCGGTTTGCTTTGCCGATAAACTATGTCGCATCATATGTCGTGTTTTTAGGCCTGCTTTTCGGTATTATAGGCATTTTCGTACTGCATCCGGATTTCACGCTTCCTGCGGTAACTGTTTTTACGATCCCAATCGGGCCATTGTGGCCAATGATGTTTGTAACAATCGCGTGCGGATCGATCTCAGGATGGCACAGCATTGTTTCCAGCTCCGGAACGGCGAGACAGCTTGAAAACGAGCTGGATGCCCGCCCTGTCGGCGGCGGCGTAATGTTCGCGGAAATGATGCTAGCCGTTTTCGCGGTTATAATAGCGGGAACTATTTTCGCTTCATCGTCCGATTACGGCGATGCTCTTAAAAAAGGGCCGGCTCTGATTTTTGCGACCGGCGTGTCCAATTTCCTGGGCGCCCTGGGCCTGCCCGCGGATGTAGGTAAGTCGTACGGGAGCGTCATGATGATAGTTCTTGCCATTACTATCATGCAGCTCGCCATTCGTTTCATGAGAATTGCCACGTCGGAACTTCTGGGCCAGTTCAGCCCTATATTTAAGAACGCGCATGTCGGTACGTTCATAGCGAGCCTGCTCACCATTTTCCTAGTATTGACGGGGTGGTTCCAGTACCTCTGGGTACTCTTCGGCGGCGCGAACCAGCTTATGGCATCGCTTGCTCTTATGCTTGTGACCGTATGGCTGATATCCGAAGGAAAATCGTATGCATGGTCTTTCTATCCTATGATATTCATGTTCATAACGACTATCGCGGCACTGCTTTACACTTCCTATATGCTGTTCACTAAAGTATTTACCGGCGCGGCTACGGGAGAGGCGCTGGTATTCAATACACTGATGGGACTGGTGGGTATTTACCTTGTCGTAGCGGCTATAATTCTCGTAGTTGAAGGAATGAAAGCGTTCAAGCGCTATAAAGGTTTAAAGAAGCAGAAAGCGTAAAGTAATAATAAACGTATTGCGGGAGAAGACGGCCGGCAATGCCCTCACCCCCGGCCCCTCTCCCAATTACTTTTTTAATATAAAAAGGATAAGTATATCTTGATAGTTTAAAATTGATTATATGTAAATGAAATAGGGAGAGGGGTGAAAAACAGCAAATCCTCCTTCTTGCTTATCCTTTAAATGAGGTAAAATTTTTAAGAATTAAGAACCTTCGCTTGAAAATTGCTTTATAGCAATTATTGAGAGAGGGGGCCGGGGGTGAGGGCTTAAATTTTTTTTGAGGAGTTTTCTATGTCAGAAGAAAAAAAAACGGAAGAAAAAAAGAAAGGCGGATTTTTAAATGCGGTTAAGCAGTTCGTGTACGGGGTAGCCGCGCACGACTCCGCGCGCTTCGCGCTTAAATCGCGCGCAAGCATGGAACACCTGTTTATTCTGATCACCATGGGAGATATGCTGGGCGTTCCTATCCTCCCTCCATATTATTCACTTAGGCTTTTGCCTTATGTTGTCCCTCAGATTTCTACGTGGAAGCGGAGAATGCTGAGAGAGAAAGATTTGACCGACGCGCTGGCCTGAAAATTTCGGAATTTTCAGAAAATTATTAATTATTTTTATCAATTTTTTTAATATAAAAAATTTATACCGACTTTATGGTATTATATACAGGAGGTGGTTCCTATTTCACTGACAAAAATATTTGAACAGTATCCGGATCGCCGTTATATAATGTTCGGAGGCAAGGGCGGTCTCGGCAAAACAACGTTTTCCGCTGCAGCGGCTTATTACCTCGCCAAACAGGGAAAGAAAGTTCTGGTTTTCTCGGTAGATCCTCAGGCCTCGCTGAGCGATATATTCAAGAGAGATATTTTCGGCAAAGGGCCGACGGAGATAATGCCTAACCTGTATGCACAGGAGATCGATGCCGACCGGCGCGTCAAGGCATACCAGGCTGAAATACGCAAGAAGATACTCGACATGTACGGGCTCGACAAGATACCGGAAGAGATCGAAAGCTATATCCAGGCGGCGGCTGCTGAGCCGGCAATGGAGGAAAGCGCGATCTTCGACGAGGTTGTGGACATTGTCGTCAAGGGCGGCTATGATTACTACATATACGACCTTGTGCCCCTGGGCCACGCGCTTTATTACCTCAGCATGGCTTCGGTCTACGACGCGTGGATAGACAAGATCACAAACCTGCGGCAGCAGATGCGCGAGTACGACCAGGTCGCGGCCGTGATAAAGCACGACAAGGAGCTCGACGAGGACGCGATCTTAAACGAACTTCTTTACATTAAAGACCGGATCAATAAATCGTCCGGCATTCTTACGGACAAAAAGAAGACGGCTTTTTTCTTCGTGATCACTCCTGAAGAAATGATCATCAACGATACTATAAAAGCCGCGGAGCTTTTCGCAAAATTCGATGTTCCGCTAAGCGGTTATATAGTTAACAGAGTTCTCCCTGCGGAGTTAAGGGAACAGAATATTCCGGAATATCTTAAGAACCGGATTTCCATGCAGGATCGTTATGTGAAAGTAATTAATGATACTTTTAAAGAAGATATCCATGCGTGGGTCCCGGAGATGGAAAGGGATGTAACCGGTCTTCAGATGATCGAGAAGCTTTCAAAAGTAATGTTCGGTTAAAGAATTCGTTACGGTGATGAAACAATTCAATATTTTTACAGGAGTCTTAATATGGGTATAACGACAAATATGACTCAGTACATGAAAGAGCATCCGAAATTAAAATATATATTTTTCGGCGGCAAGGGCGGGGTCGGCAAAACTGTAATGGCAGGCACAGCCGCGCTATGGGCGGCAAAACAGGGCAAAAGGACACTGCTCGCGTCCACAAACCCTGTGCACAGCCTTTCGAATCTGCTGGAATGCGATGTATTCGGAAAGGTTGCGGTCGTATGTGACGAAAAGCTGTGCCATGCGTTTGAGATCGATACGAAGGATACCATTGAGCGTTCCAAGCAGGACATACGCGAAAAGATAAACTGGTTCCTTAAGTTCGCCGATCTTACGACAAAAGCGGACGAGTTCGTCGAATCCGCCACCATGAATCCCGCGTTCGAGGAGTCGGCCATGTTCGAGAACATGACTGATATTATGTTCAGGGACGAATACGACTTTTATGTCTTCGACACCGCTCCGACCGCGAATGCGCGAAGGCTTTTGGGTATGTCGAAGGTTTATTCTTTGTGGGTCGATAAAATGCTTAAAAGCAGGGAAGAGGCGAAGACCCTTCGCGAAATGCTTTCCTTCTCGAAAAAGCAACAGTCTGATCCGCTGATGGATTATCTTTTGAATTTTAAGGACAGGATGGCAAGAGCGCAATCTCTTTTAACAAATAAAGATCTTACGTCCTTTTTCTTCGTCACTCTTCCGGAGAGCCTGCCGATCGCGGTTATCACGCGTTTTATCAACTGGTTCTTCGAGTTCGGGATACCGGTAGGCGGTGTGATCGTGAACGGCATTATCCAGAAGGAGCAGGTGGGGAAAGACGCGGCGGAATTCGTCCGTCACAGGGTTGAAATGCAGGACGAGCACATGCAGGAGATATGGGATATATTCAAGGACAATGTGCGCGCGACTATTCCGCTTCTCGAGACCGAGGTAAAAGGAGGTCACATGCTTAACAGGATGATAGGACATTTGTTCGCGTAACTAAAAATCCCGCTTTTATGCATAAAGGCAGACATCCGTGTCTGCCTTTATTATGAAATAAAACCACCGCCTTTGGCGGTGGTCCACCGGTTTTTTCACCGGCGGGAATGCGGGCTATGCCCGGATTCTTTTTCATAACAAACGACCACAACAGCACTTTAAAAAAATGTATTTTAATAATGTTTTTAATCTCTATTGGTTTAATTTCCCGCGGCTTGTCGCGGAAAGATTTTTTAATTTTTGATACCCCGTTGCTTGCGGCGGAGTCGTTCATTTTATCAAATAATTTTTTAAATATTGCAATGAAAAAAATTTTTTTATTGTTGTGCGACGGAACGGAAATTTTGGAAGCCGCCGCTTTTTTCGATGTATTCGGATGGACCGGGACAGAGAACACCGAGAAGGTAAATGTGATAACCGCAGGGTTGCGTACGCCGGTAACATGCGCTTTTGGATTAAAAGTGATACCTGATATTATGCTGCCGGATGCGGATGCTGAAAAATTCGATGCGCTTGCGGTTCCCGGAGGCTTCGGTCGCTTCGGCTATTACACTGATGCGTATTCCGAACCTGTGATAAGATTAATTAAAAAGTTTGCCGAATCGAATAAGCCGATAGCCTCTGTATGTGTCGGCGCACTGCCTGTCGCAAAAGCCGGCATACTTACCGGGCGCCGGGGAACCACTTATCATTTAATGGACGGCAGTTCCAGAAAGCAGTTGGCTGAATTTGGGGTACAGGTCGTTGATGCGTCTTTAGTGCGCGACGGCAACATAATTACGTCCACGTCGCCCGGAACCGCCGTGGAAGTAGCGCTTAATCTATTAGCGGAATTAACGGGTCTTGAGAACGCTGATCACATCCGACGTATAATGGGCTTTGATAAATGAGGCACATTTTAGAAAGTTGGGGAAGTGAACGAAATAGAAAGAATGTATTTGACATAGCCCCCTATCCCCCTGAAGGGGGCACCGGCTTGGAAGGGTTTAGAAATTATCTCGATACTTTTTCACTTATCGTTGTTTAACTTTATTCTTTTAAAAAATGTGGGTATGAGTCGGTTCGAGGGATATGGGGCGGGTGAGTAGTATTTCCAAAATCCCAGCGGGGGTTTTATTTTTATAATAAACAAAACTTATTTTATAGTTATATGGAGATAATATCATTATGAAAAAAATAGTCGTTTCGATAGTATTTTTTTTGCTTGCCGGATGCGGGACGCTGCAAAGCCCTAAAGAAACGAACATAGCGGTTGCGGCGTTACTGGATGAATTACAGATTGCGATTAATGAGATCGATGCCAGGACGCAGGGAAGCGGCCTGCCGCCGTTCAAGCAAGCGGACATTACACTTACAACCAAAGCCGGGATTTCCGGCGACGGTTCCGTTAAGCTGGTTCTTTCCGCTGGCGGAGGTAAAAGCACTGCTGAGACAAATACTCTTACGCTTGTGCTGGGGCCGAGTAAAGCAAAGAGAGCCAGGCTGAAAGAGGGAACAGGAAAACAGCTAGCGGATTATGTCGTTGCGGCAATCGAAGCAATTGACGGCAGAAAGTTCCTTGAACTGCAAAAGCTCACTGTCGAAGCCGGTTTCGACGCGGCTACGGACGCTTCCGGGGGATTGAAGGTTGAAGTGGCAAGCATTTCGGTTGGTGAAAAAATTTCAATCCGGTCATCAAATGCGCACAGGCTCAAACTGGTTTTCGAAAAATCTGCAAAAATGAAATGATGAAAGAATCGTCAGATTCTTTACAAATTACCGGATTTCCTGGATGAAGGTAATATTGTAAAATATTTTATTGTTTCTTCTTATTGCTGACTGAGAGTTCCATGTATCCCATGACTGTATAATACGCCGCTCTGTCAAAGAAATAAATGA
>CAZVDF010000029.1:37274-39463 GCA_964626055.1 uncultured Leptospirales bacterium | reverse complement strand
GGATATCTAACAATGAATCAATTAAAAGTGGTTTCCTAAACGGGGTTCAGCACCAATCAAGCTTTCTAGCAACTGATATCATCTTACTATTTCTTTGTTGATTTGTAGAATACAGTTCAGTTCCATTACCTAATTCCTTCGGCTGAAAATAAATATCATTCATGCCGTCTCCATTGAAATCTCCTATGTGAGCAACTCTATAAGTAGTGTATTTATCACCAAGATTGCTTGTAATATTGACATATTCGAAATTTCCATTGCCGGTAGCCAGATATAGCTCAGTTCCATTTCCGCTAGATACTGGTTGAAAATAAATATCACTCTTGCTATCACCATTAAAATCTCCGATATGGACTTGTCTATGAGTTGTGTATTTATCACTAAACTTGCTTGTAATATCGACATATTCGAAATTTCCATTGCTGGTAGCCAGATATAACGCAGTTCCATTTCCGCTAGAAATTGGCTGGAAATAAATATCGCTTTTCCCATCTCCATTGAAATCTCCTATGTGAGCTATCATGTATGTTGAATAAGCTCCAGATATCTGAGCTGAAAAATTAGGAACAGGTGTAAAATTACCATTGCCTGTAGCTAAATACAGTTCAGTTCCATTACCTATTCCCCTTGGTTGACAATAAATATCACTTTTCCCATCTCCATTGAAATCTCCTATGTGGACTACTCTGTGAGTAGAGAAAGCATCAATTATCTGACTTGCTATGTTAATTGGTGTAAAGTTACCATTGCCTGTAGCTAAATACAGCATTGTATTACAACCAGATTGTACTGGTTGAAAATAAATATCGCTCTTGCCGTCTCCATTGAAATCTCCTATGTGAGCTATCATGTATGTTGAATAAGCATCAGGTATCTGATTCGAAAAATTAGGAACAGGTGTAAAGTTACCATTGTCTGTAGCTAGATACAGTTCAGTTCCATTACCTATTCCCTTTGGTTGACAATAAATATCACTTTTCCCATCTCCATTGAAATCTCCTATGTGGACTATCCTATGAGTGAAATAAGCCTCAGGTATCTGACTTATTATGTTAGTTGGTGAAAAGTTAATATTATCATTCCCCCACCCAAATTCCCATACTCCATCCTCGCTCCCACTGTCTGCAACGCTCACAAGTCTGCTTCTGCCTACTGCTCCAAGATTGTCATATTCGAGTGCATATCTCCTCGCAGAAGAGTCCCAAGGCGAGATATCGATTGTCTTTAAAAGCTTTGTGGTTTGCACAGGGCATCCGAACATGTAGCTTGTTCCGTAGTCGCTTTTACTTTTGTAGCTGAACTGTACAGTGCGATCTGTTAAATTAAATCCTAGATTTTTCGTATATGTTATTAATGACGGATAATATTCGCCTGTAGTAGGGTCCTTTGGCAAGTATATGATTGAGTAAAAATTTCCATGAAGGTCTTCGACCTTGGATAGCGCCCATGCGCGTAGCTGTGTGCCCTTGCCGATTGCATCAATTTTAGAATTAGACGTTTCACAGCCATCCCCAGTAAAGCCGTAATAGTACTTTGTACCGTCCGGTTTGGTCTCAAGCCAGTAGCTGGATGACTCGCCGATAGTTCCTACAAGCGAAACGCGGCAGAAAGATTCGTTTTCGTAATGGTATACTTTATTTCCCTGTGGATCATAGGTGCCTGTATCAACAAGCCGTCCGCCCGGGCCGATGAAATGGTCGGTACCATTATAATTTATCGGGTAGGTTGTGTCGCGCGTAATCGTGCCGAGACCTGCAAGGTCCCAGCCCTGGCCAAGCATGCCGTTGCCTGCATCTGAGTTGTAAACGAGAGCCAGGCTCGGCGCGCAGCCTGCGGTGCCCTGCGGCAATTCAATAGGAATACTGTAATTGAACGAGCCGTCCGGGCCTACATTTGCAATTGAATTGCTGTTAAAACATAAAACCAGACAAATTGAAAAAACGGATGAAACTAACAAACGGATTATGGGTTTCATAACGCGTCTCCTTGGTTTTGATTTTTTAAAATTATTTATATTTATAATTACCTGTTGGGGCAATCCTGTTGGGGCAACCCCCTGTGGTTGCCCTATTGCCCCCATTTCATAATCAGGGCAGGCACGGGGGCCTGCCCCTACGGAAAATTTAATTATCTATATTTTTATTTCCCGGATTATTATCATCCCCTGCCCAATTAATTGGATTATTTAT
>CAZVDF010000029.1:33072-37174 GCA_964626055.1 uncultured Leptospirales bacterium | reverse complement strand
TATTTTTATTTCCCGGATTATTATCATCCCCTGCCCAATTAATTGGATTATTTATTATGTATTTGCGTTTAATGTTTAATTCTTTTTCGTTCCGTATAATGCGTTCGTAATAATTGCGCTGCCATACTGGTTTGCCCTGCGCGCCTTTTAATTTATTTATTCGTTTTGCGGAAAATGTTTTAAATTGCCTGATAATCTCTGATAATCCGTTTTGTTTTGTTGGGGCGGGTTCCAAACCCGCCCTATTAAAACATATACCTTTTGAATTATCCATAATCATAATAATCCCGTGCACATGGTTCGGCATAATTATGAATTCGTCTAATTTAATATTATCATTATGATTTGTTAAATTAAACCATGTATCTAAAATGATTTCTCCAAATTCATTTAATTGAACTTTTGCAAATTCAGAAAAAATTTTTTTATTGCCTATAGGGGCAGGTTCGGAACCTGCCCCTACAACATCTCCAAACAGGCATTGCCTGTCATGCGCACATATTGTAATAAAATATGAACCGGATTTTGAATAATCATATCCCTTTAACCGTATTGAACGCCGGTTTACGTAACCGTATAGTTTGCTGTTTATGCCCGATGACATATTTAATTATTTTTTGCATTGTAAGGGCACGAAATGCCGTGCCAGAATCGCTAACTATAATTCCACAATTGGAAAGAAAAAAGAAAAGAAAAACATCTCCAGTGAGAGAGCCGATAAACAGGGGGAAACCGGAGCAGAATGGCATTCAGGTTTATCAGCTTATTTTGAAAATAGATTGTAATAAATAAATGTGATTGAAATTTAGTTAATAAAAAAAATATGTCAATAGATTTTTAATATAAAACTGCTTGAGTTTTCGCAAAGCTCATTAAATTCAGAAAAACTCAGGAAGAATTACACCTCAATTTTTTAATCCGCGGCAAGTTAATTTTAATTCTTAACAATGTTTCCAAATTTGTTGACAAATAATCTTTCTGATATTCTGTTTATATAATAAAATCGATAATTCGCCAAATTTGATCATACAATCGGGAGAAACTATATGAAAGCTCTTTTAACAACCGACATACCGGGTGCAACGAAATTATTCAGCGGGAAAGTAAGGGATATATACCAGGTCGATAAAGAACATCTGCTGATAGTGTCGACGGACAGGCTGTCCGCTTTCGATCATGTATTCGCTGAAGGCATTCCGGGCAAGGGCATTGTTTTGAACCGGATATCTAATTTATGGTTTGCAGACATGACTTTCGTAAAGAACCATCTGGTTGAAACCGATTTCGCGAATTTCCCGAAGCCTTTCTCCGGGTTCCCGGAAATATTAAAAGACAGGGCTGTTATCGTAAAAAAAGCCGACAGGATAGACTATGAATGCGTCGTGCGGGGATACCTGATCGGAAGCGGGTGGAAGGACTATACCGCGACCGGCGAAGTCTGCGGCATTAAGCTGCCCGGGGGATTGAGAATGGCGGAGGAATTATCTTCCCCTATTTTTACCCCCTCGACAAAAGCTACGGACGGCCATGATATGAACGTATCTTTTGAAGTCATGCGCGGAAAACTCGGCTCCGGCGTCGCAGACAGGCTTGCAGACCTGAGTATAAAGATATACGAACACGGAAGAAATAAAATGAAATCCGCGGGCATATTGCTCGCTGATACAAAACTGGAATTCGGCATATTAAATAAAGAAATAATTCTTGTAGACGAAGCGATGACGCCCGACAGCTCAAGGTTCTGGGATAAGGCAAGCTACAAAATAGGGGAGTCGCCTGTGAGCTATGACAAGCAGTTCGTAAGAGATTATCTGGAAACCACTGACTGGGATAAAAATTCTCCCCCGCCGCCTCTGCCCGCGGAAATTATTCAAAAGACGAAAGAAAAATACGAAGAGATACTTAAAAAAATCAAGTCTGTTTTATTTTGATCAAGTTCCGGGCATAATTTTTCGATAATAATACAGCGCATATTGATGCAGGAAAAATGTCAATCGGGAGGAGTTAATGCCAGTAGCCCAGAAAAATCCTTATAATCAATATAAACAGACCGAAATAAACACAGCCAACCAGGGAAAGCTCATCGTAATGTTATATGACGGAGCAATTAAATTTTTAAAAGTTGCTCTTGAAAATATGAATGTTAAAACTTATGATGTCGTAAACATCAACATAATCAAAGCGCAGGACATTATAACCGAGCTTCTGCTGTCTTTGAACATGAAAGACGGCGGAGAGATCTCGGCCAATCTTTTCAACCTGTATCTTTATTTCAAAAAAAGACTTCTGGAAGCGAATATCCAGAAAAGTCCGGATATGATCAAGGAAGTCATCGACCACATGAATTCGCTTCGCGATTCATGGAATAAAATATCGGCGAAGGAAAATCCCGCCAATAATCCCGCTGTGTCGAAAAAAGGAAGCTTCAGTATTGAGGGATGATTTATTAAATCTTTTTAAAAAATTGGTTCTTCTTTACGAAAATAATCTTTCCTGTCTGGATAAAATAAGATCAAACGAAATACGGTTGCGGTATTTGCTACGTTCCGACAACGTCGACGGGATAACCGACGTGCTTGAGGAAGACAAAGAGATTTTCATTAAGCTCGGGTCCATAGAATTTGATATCCGTTCGCTTATCGGCACTATCTGTAAAACCGCCGGAATTAAAGAAAATTTATTCACGGAATTTTTTTTAAGTAGGGATGAAGATCCTCTCCCTCATATAAAAATGCTCAAAAATACTATTGATAAAAAGGCAGCGGAACTGATCAAAGAAAGAGATGAGCTGATCAGGGATATGGAGGGTCATCTTACAGGTATTAAAGCCGATATTGATTCTTTGCATAAAATACGCGAGACGGATTTGAAAAAAAACCCCCTAACCCCCGGAGGGGGCACAGAAACGATTGGCTAAAATAATCGTATTTTACTCCTATTTTATTTATTAACCAGAGAAAATATCAAGACATATTGCTAAATCCTTCCAAGCCAGTGCCCCCTTCGGGGGATAGGGGGAAATAATGATATGACGACGTTACTTTGGAGTTACTGAAGTGAATTGAAATCGAAATTTTTATTGTTTCATCTTTGGCATGCTTTTCATGCTTCTTAGATAAGCGTAAATAAACCTGTTGATGTCCCCGTCCAGGACTCCCGCACTGTTGCCTGTTTCTTCTTCTGTCCTGTGATCCTTAACGAGAGTGTATGGATGAAAGACATACGACCTGATCTGGTTTCCCCACGATATCTCTTTTTTCTGCCCGAGCATTTCCTGTTTTTCCGCGTCGCGTTCTTTTTTCTTTAAATCGAAGATTTTTGCTTTTAAGACTTTCATCGCGAATGCCTTATTCTTGTGCTGTGATCTTTCATTCTGGCACTGTACTACTATCCCGGTCGGGAGATGGGTGATCCTTACTGCGGAGTCGGTCGTGTTCACATGCTGGCCTCCGGCTCCCGATGATCTGTATGTGTCGATACGCAGCTCGGATTCGTTTATTTCTATCTCGATATCGTCCGCTAGTTCTGGAATGATCTCCACGGAAGCGAAAGAAGTATGGCGTCTTTTATTGGCGTCGAAAGGGGATATCCTGACAAGCCTGTGGATCCCGCGCTCGCTTTTAAGCATTCCGTATGCGTAATCTCCCTTTATAAGCATGGTTGAGCTCTTAATGCCCGCTTCTTCACCCGGAGTGTAGTCGATCGTTTCCGCGACATAATTATTATCATCCGCCCACCGCGCATACATCCTGTAAAGCATCAATGCCCAGTCCTGTGATTCGGTGCCGCCTGCTCCCGGATGTATGATTAGAAAAGCGTTGTTCATATCGCTCTCTTCGGAAAAAAGCTCAATGGTTTCCAGGTCGCTGAACCGTTTGCTGAACCGGTCTATTTTTAATGAAATCTCGCCGAGCAGGGCGGCATCCGATTCCGCAGCGGCCATTTCAAGCATTTCTCTTTCTTCCGAAATCTCGGTCATCAGCTTCTCCCATGGGTCTATTCGTTTCCTGAGCCTGCTGATTTTCAGATTTACTTCAGTGACCTTTTCCTGGTTTTTCCAGAAGTCCTCTTTATAGGTTTCCTGCTCCAGCTTTTTCTGCTC
>CAZVDF010000029.1:0-32972 GCA_964626055.1 uncultured Leptospirales bacterium | reverse complement strand
ATCGGCGCTTTCCATGCAAAGATATATGAAAGGCTTATCGGTATAATTGCCGATATAACTTTTCATAATGTTATAAATTTCGATCCTTTTATTTTTCAGGTATCTGAATTTTCCGTCCGTTCCGGGGAACATTTCTTCGAGAGTAAGCTCCTCGTCCGGGAACCTGTCGCGTAAAATATCTTTAAAGCCCGGGCTGTGCCTGAAACACCCGAGCGAGATCCAGACCACCTTTTCAGCATTTATCTTAGAAAAAAGATAATGAATTAAATCTTTATAATCTTTTTCCCATTCTTTATATATTATAATGGGGTCAAAATGAAACGCGAGGAAAAAATCAGCCTCCGCGGCTTTTTTGGCGGCATCTATGCGTTCGTTCAATAAAGCGCTGCCGTTCTCGTATTTCGCGATATTGCGTTCCGTGTTGAGGCTCCAGGCGAGAACGGCGCTGCCTTTTTTTTTGATGTTCAGCAGATGATCGATATTATCCGACTTCGTCTTCAGCTCGAACATAATATTTCTATACGTGCTGAATTTAGCTATCAGATTTTCCCCGATGCGCGTTATATCGTCCATCATCAAAGAATCCGTAAATTCTCCCGATCCTATCCTGTATACATTTGCGGGACAGGCTTTTTTTAAAAATAGATCTATCTCTCCGTAAAGATCATCGAGATTGGTAAACTGCAATATCCCGAAGGAGTTTAAATACGAATTCAGAAAACAGTAGGTACAGTCATAAAAGCAGTTAAAGCAGGTGTTTATGATCCTGTAATTACAGCAGATAACTCCGGCCGAACCGGGACAGACCTGGAAAAATCTGCCTTTAAAGGAATTCAATATAATAACTTCTTTGGATTTGAAGCGGGTTTTCAGTTTTTCTATAATCGCCGCGAGTTCGTTCCCGTCGCTGTAGCCGAGAAATTCAGGCCCTTTTATTTGCAGAAAATTATGCGTGATCTCTTCGTCTTTTTCTTTTTCATTGTAAAGGACCGCTTTGATTTCATTCGCCGTTCTCATTGCTGCATATCCAGCTTTACGGAAAAAGATAAATCCCTGGACGATACGTTCCCTGAATAATCGGTCGCAGCAACGGAAACTCTGTTGACGCCGTCAATATATTTTATTCCGGAAGCCTTATAATATCCTTTTTCGTCGAATAATTCCTCAAACGGCCTGCCGGCTATCTTTAAAACATTATTTGTCATGAATATCTCGGAATAATCATTATCGACGATTTTTTCCCCGTTAAAAGTAATGAGCAGCCTGAATATCCCCAGCTTTTCCCCTTTATTCGCGGAATCCCATATATTGATCAACAGGGGATAATGCTGCGTTAGTCTTATATTGTCCTTATCCCTGATCCTGAAATATTTGTCTTCAATCCTGACATATGCCTCTTCGATGCTGGGTTTGACATTATCCGGAATTCCCGGGAATATCTTGAACGGGTTTACAAATTTTTTTGAATTTATCTGAACCATCGAAAGGTGCAGGTGCCTTCCGTAAGAGTGGCCGGTTGATCCCATATCTCCTATAATATCATTTTTTATATATATATTTTTATATGAAGAGCTGTCCTCGAGATGCATATAAACCGAATAATAGCCGTTCTTATGCTCCAGTATTCTGTAGTTGCCGCCGCCGGGATAGTTCTCTGTCGGGAAAAGCGAGCTGTCCCAGAAGAACACAAGCTCGCCTTCCTCCGCTGGATATACTTTCATGCTTTCGGAGATCATATCTACTCCGCTGTGAAAATGATCTCCCCTCGATTCGCCGAATGTGGATGTAATTCTCGCATTCTCAAACGGCCATGTAAAAGAAAGATTAATGGATATAAGAAACAGAAAACAGAAATAAAAGATAAAATTATTATTTAAATATTTTTTTACAAATTTCATTTTTTCTCCTGATATGCCCTCACCCACCTAACCTCCCTCTCCCATAAGTTGATGGGAGAGGGAGGAATCCCCTTCTCCCGCAATGTTTTTTATTGTGGGAGAAGGGTTAGGGATGAGGGTAAATGCTTATTTTTTTTCAACATGTATATTGCAATAATCGCCCGGTTCGCTGCCTGCGTAATAAAGCTCGTCGACTGCCGTCTGCGGGCAAAGATTTCCCCTGCGCGGGACCATGCCGGAGTCGAGGCAGATTGTCTGTCTGGTAATGCCTTCATCCGGAACCGTAAAATCGCCGGGTTTGCTGTCGGTATAAATCTGTGAAATGAATTTTGCCCATACGGGAGCCGCTACAACGCCTCCGGACCGGTTTTTACCGAGCGAGATCGCTCCGGCCTTATTGCCTATCCAGACAACCGTTACAAGGTCGGCAGTGTAGCCCGCGAACCACGCGTCGCAAAAATCCGAGCTTGTGCCTGTTTTGCCCGCGATGGGAAATCCTGGTCTGGCACCCTGAAAAGCGTGCCAGGCAGTGCCTTCGGGATCGAATACTCCTTTAAGCATTGAAACCGTGATAGCGCATGCGACCGGATCTATTATATTACTGAGCTCTTTCCGTTTCTCTTCAACGTAGTCCATTACTTCTTTTTCATTATGCCATACTATGTTGCCGTTATAATCTTTCACGTATTTGATTCCGTAAGGCTGTATAAATTTCCCGCCGTTTACGATGGTTGAATGCAGGACGCAGTTTTCGAGGGGAGAAACCTCGTAAGTGCCGAGCGCGAGGGACAGGGTATGGCCGAATCTTTTGTTTATAGTGCTGTCTGAGAGATCCAGCGAATTACGAAGTATCCTGAACACGGTTTCGTACCCGGTCTCTTCAAGCACTTTGACTGCGATAACATTAATGGATTTTCTCAGCGCTTCCCTAACAATTACTTTCCCGGCATAATTATTATTATAATTTCTCGGCGAATATTCGCCTTTGAACTCGGTTTTTTCGTCAATAAAAACGCTTGACGGAGTGATTGTCCGGCTTTCAATCGCGGCAGCATAAATAACGGGTTTGAAGGACGATCCGGGCTGTCTGACGATCTGAGATACAAGGTCAAGCTGGCTTTTTGTCGAAAAAGCGTAACCGCCGGCATAACTTATTATTTCTCCAGTGCCGGGATTAATCGCTACAAGGGCGCCGTCGATATTATTTGCTTTTTCTTCCTCAAATCTCGATTCCGGGCTGTTGATGTTATCGTCTGCGATTTTTTTATGGTATTCTTTCTGTTTCAGGATGCCGTCCTGCAGAGCTTTTAACGCAATATCCTGCCTGTTCCCGTCAATAGTAGTGTATACCGAAAGCCCGCCTTTTTTTAAAACATCTTCCCCGAATTTTTCCGCAAGGACTCTTCTGATGCTTTCATTGAAAAACGGCGCGCGGTTTACTTTGTGGGAACTGAAAAGAAAGCTGCCGATCAGGGAACTTTCCGGTTCCTTTCTCCGGTTAAACGAAAAATCCCATTTCGCTAAAAATCTTTTTGCCTGATACTCCGCTACTCCTTCTTCGATAAAGCCGGCCTCCACCATTGCCCTCATGATGGTTTTTGTTCTTTTTAAAGAATTAGCCAGATTGGAAAGGGGGGAATAAATCAGCGGATTTGCTATAGTAGCGACTATCATGGCGCACTCCGTTTCATCGAGGTCTTTAACGGACACGCCGTAGAACATTTTTGAAGCCGCCTCAACCCCGTAAGCGCCGTTTCCGAAATATATAAGATTAAGATACATCGAAAGAATATCCTGCTTATCGTATCTTTTTTCGATTTCCAGCGCGCAGAAAGCTTCGTAAATTTTTCTTTTAAACTCGCGCTCCATGTCTGTAAAAAGTACTTTTGCAAGCTGCTGGCTTATTGTGCTGCCCCCCTGAACCACGCGCAAATTAAGAATATTCGTGATTACTGCTCTGAGTATTCCTCTGTAGCTCAGACCTTTGTGATTATAGAAATCCCTGTCTTCGCTCGCTATAACGGCTTTGACCAGCCACTGCGGTATGGACGCATAAGGGGCTATTTCTCTTTTCTGTTCAAAATATTCGCCTATTATCTCATTATTTCTGTCGTATATCCTGGTAGGGATGTCCACTACCTTTGCCGTGAGGTCGATCTGGCTGTAACTGTATGTCTGGCCTGTTTTCAGTTCTTCAGTGCGGTCTATAAGCTTTTTATATTTGGAAAGAGTATCCAGCGCTTTGTCTTTGTCTTCAATCCAGCTTAGATAAACGGTCGCGACGAAAAGCCCTGTTATTAACAGGATAATAACAGGAACAATTACAAAGATAAATATTTTATGCGATAGTATCCAGCCGAATATTTTTCTTAACATGATAAATAACTACAGGAACTCTTTTTAACCGGGATTGGTCAGTAATATCTGACCATAAATCCCGATCTGTCAAATAAAATTTGAATTCTCCGGCAAAGATGCTGAAAAACATCACGGATAAAATCCGTTATTAATCCCCGCAGCCGGTTATTATTTCAAAAATTGAACGGCCTTTCGCTGCTGAAATCCGGAGCCAGGTCGAATGCGTTGACTTCCTGAATATATAGATTATTAAAACCCAGGCGGAGCGCGTAATCAAGAACTTCATTGTATTCCTGCTTTGTGATCCTGCGGCCTAAAAAACCGTGATGCCGGACGCCTGCAATAGGCGTATATTGCGACATAAGGCTTATTGGGATCGAAGTGGAAATTCTTTTTTTTATCAGCCTGAATATTTCCATGGAATTTTCAATCCTTCCGGGCAATACCAGATGCCGGACGATTATCCCTTTTTGCGCGATTCCATTTTTCACCTCCAGAGAATCGCCGACCTGTTTTACCATTTCCTTCAGCGATTCAACCGCAAATCCCGGGTAGCCAGGTGCCGACGAAAATGCGATGCCGTCTTCATTAATGCCGTATTTAAAGTCGGGCAGGTAAATCTCAACCATGCCGGTGAGCATTTTAATTATTTGAGGATCTTCATAGCCTCCGCAGTTATATATAAACGGGATTTTTAATCCTCCGGATCGGGCCAGGAGCAGGGCTTCCATAACAGGAGGGGTCTGCGGGGTCGGCGTCACGAGGTCGATATTATGGCAGCCAAGTATCTGCAGGTTCAGCATTATATCCGCTAATCCCGCCGGATCGAGTATTTTCCCGTCGGCCCGCCCGGAGATCTGGTAATTCTGACAGTATATACAGCCTAAATTGCACGAGCAAAGAAAGATCGTGCCCGCGCCTTTTGCGCCCGACAGAGGCGGCTCTTCTCCGTGGTGCGGCATTGCGCTGTCCATGACTATCTTCTCGGGCAGCCCGCAAAAACCTTTTTCGCCCGCAGTTCGGTCTGCGCGGCACGCGCGCGGACAGAGCGTGCACTCGCTTAATATTTCTTTTAGTTTTTGTACTCTTCCTTCGGGTGTCACTTTTCTCCGGATTTTGTCTTACTGAGATGACTTCTAATTATAAATTTACTTCTATTTATGACTATGGATTATTGTTTTAATCAATTTTCCCGAAAAAGCCACGTCTTTCCATCCATTTGGCCAGTTCAAGCACGGGTGATATAGTGATCGACAACAAAATAATTATAACCCAGTCTATAAGCGGCAGGCTGAATGTGCCGAACGGTTCATGCAGGACAGGCAAATAAATGATCAGCGCCAGAAGAGCAAGTTCCCAGATCACAGCAATATTAAGCCACTTGTTGGCAAAAGGCGTGTTCAGTACGGAATGACGGTCGGACCTGAAATTATAAGCCTTAAAAAACTGGACCAGCACAAGTGACACGAATGTCATTGTTACTGCTTCCTCAACACAGCGTCCCGAGCTTAAAGCCCAGGCAAATAAGCCGAGGTTTATCACCATCGACCATATTCCTCCTGCTGCCATCAGCAATATCACCGGCCGTGTGAATATGCCTGTCTTCGGGTCGCGCGGTTTACGCTGCATGATGTCAGGCTCCGGCGGGTCAACCGAAAGAGCAAGCGCGGGCAGTCCGTCTGTAGCGAGATTTACATAAAGAATCTGTACGGCAGTCAGAGGCAAAGGTAATCCAAGGAGCGTCGCTCCGGCCATAAGTCCTATTTCACCGATGTTCGATGAAAGTAGATACATTAAATATTTCTTGATATTGCCGAAAATGCCTCGTCCTTCCTCAACTGCGGCGACTATTGACGCAAAATTGTCATCCGTGAGGGTCATTGCCGCGGCTTCTTTTGTGACGTCTGTGCCTGTAATACCCATTGCAATACCGATATCGGCTTTTTTCAGGGCTGGCGCATCATTAACCCCGTCGCCTGTCATTGCCACGATATGCCCTTTCTTCTGAAGAGCGGAAACGACCCGAAGTTTGTGGGCGGGAGAAACGCGCGCATAGACGTCTATGCTGTCGACTTCGCGTTCAAGATCTTTTTCAGTCATTGATTCAAGTTCGGCTCCTATGACAACCTTGCCGCCTTTAAGCAATCCTAATTCCGCGGCTATTGCTTTTGCAGTGACAGGATGATCTCCGGTGATCATTACCGGCCTTATTCCCGCCTTCTCGCACTTGACTATTGCCGCTTTTGCCTCCGGTCTCGGAGGATCGATCATTCCTATAAGGCCGAGAAATGTCATATCAGATTCCGAATTTTCAATTTTATCGGTATGTTTATATGCCACAGCCAGCACTCTCAGGGCTTCTTCAGCCATCTGCTCGGCTGTATCCAGTATTTTTTTTCTGTCTGAAGAGTCCAGCGGGTACTCGCCGTTCATTCCATACTGATTCGCACAGGCATTAAGTATAACCTCATAAGCGCCCTTGGAAAACGCAATATTTCCCTCAGGATTTGAATGCAATGTCGTCATTCTTTTTGTCTCGGAAGTAAATGGTATTTCATTGATGCGGGGGAACTGCATATCCAGATCACTCTTATGCAGACCTGCTTTTGCAGCCGCAACTACCAGGGCTCCCTCAGTGGGATCGCCTTTGACATGCCATCTGTTATCGGTTTCATTGAACACAATATGAGCGTCTGAGGCAAGAGCACCTGCCCGAAGGAACAGTTTTACGGCATCTGAAATCTCTATTTTCCCTTCTTTATGCAAAAAATTGCCAGAAGGTTCATATCCTGAACCTGTAATGTCGAGGATCTGCCCGGCTACGAATATTTTACGGGCTGTCATTTCATCCTTAGTAAGAGTTCCGGTCTTATCAGAACATATTACTGTGGTGCTGCCGAGTGTTTCCACAGCCGGAAGACGCCGCATCAGAGCATTACGCTTGACCATTTTCTGAACCCCAAGAGCGAGCGAAATTGTCACAACTGCCGGAAGAGCTTCAGGTACGACGGCTACGGCCAGCGCTATGCCGAATATCAGCATTTCAATGAACGGCTGCCCCCGGAAAATCCCGAGTGCCACTATTAGAGCAACAATCACCAGCGCGGCCCGTGCGAGCAAGTGTCCGACTTTATCGAGATTTAACTGCAGAGGAGTTTTGCCGGTTTCGACAGTCTGCAGCATCCCGGCTATTTTCCCGAGTTCGGTATTCATACCTGTAGCCGCAACGACAGCTCGTCCCCGTCCGTATGTAGCGGCTGTTCCCGCGAAGACCATGTTCCTCCGGTCGCCGAGAGCAAGTCCGGGATTTTCAAGTCTGATCGTGTTTTTTTCAACAGGGACGGACTCTCCGGTAAGAGCCGCTTCTTCAGCCTGCAGGTTAACCGCTTCGATCAGCCTTGAATCGGCTGGGATTTTATCCCCTGCCTTAAGCAGTATGACGTCGCCCGGAACCAGCTCCCGCGCCGGCATATCAATCTCTTCGCCCCCGCGCAGCACGGTTGCTTCAGGAGCCGACATTTTACGCAACGCTTCAATGGCCCGTTCGGAGCGGAATTCCTGTATAAATCCCAGTATTACTGCGAAAAGAACAATAACGGCTATTGCAGCCGATTCAATGCCGTGTCCCAGGAAAACCGAAAGTATTGTCGCGACAAGAAGGATTATAATTAATACGTTTTTAAACTGTCCGGCAAGTATTGCCCATGGCGATACTTTATGAGCTGCCTGCAACTCGTTAGGACCGTATTCATCAAGTCTTTTCGCAGCCTCATCCGCTGTCAGGCCGGAAGATGAGGTTTTTAAATCCGAAAAAACAGTATCCGTATCGAGTGTATGCCATACGGCAGTTTCATTCTGTGATATATTCATATTATTTCCTCTTTTACTTTTCTTGTTCCAATTATTTATATGGCTTCTGCTGTTACTGACGGAAAAGTCAGGCAAATGAATTAAATAAATATTATATAACGGAACAAGATATTAATAATTATAAATGCGGTTCGATAAAACAAAAACCCGAATTTTGTATCTTTTAAGGCGTATGAATGAGATATGATTAAAAATAAGTTGATTTTGACCATACAGCGTATTTAGTGATAAGCTTGCTGCACTCTGTTAAAGAAATATAATTATATGAAAAATCTGTCTTATAATCACAAATTCGATAATATTCTGCTATTAATCCGGCATCGCCGGTACGTCAATACCGGGGGCTTGCCCCGGGGAATTTTATTTTTTGAAAAATTACCTCTCGTTTTAGTAATTAAGCGTTTGTCCTTGATCTGAAACTTTTTAATATATTTTATCTGACCTCTTGCCAGGCTGTAATCGATTATATCACTGGCTTCCAACGGGCAGAGAAAGGGCAGTATAACTGCAAACGATATGGTTTTTAACTTTGAATTCATTACTCTTCGGTACAATTGAAAAAATAATAATTTTATAAAAATGTAATAGCATTTAAATTTTTTGTCAAAGACAATAATGATTTTATGTCAACAAAAATTATGGATATTAGCCGTTTAGTGCGCATTATATTTAAAAATAATAAAAAATAATACAATGAGGGGCAAATCTACAGGATTTTATAAAAGATAATTTTCCCGTCGCCGGGATAATAAAAATCGCGGAAATCCGCGCCCTTCTTATATCCGCATCTCTGGTAAAATTTTCTGGTGGGAATGTACTGATCTCTGGATGAAGTTTCCGAATAGAGCTGCTGGCCGCCGGCTTTACGTATTTTATCTTCAGTCATTGCCAGAAGGATTCTTCCTATTCCTCCGCCCTGATAAGCCGGTTCAACGGCTATCCAGTAAAGGTCATAGCTTGCTTTGGTAAGAGGGATAAGCCCGTAGCATGTGTATCCTATGAGTGCGCCGTCTTTTTCTGCTAAGATGAACTCGTATGTCGACTTGCTCCCCAGCGAAAGCTTCTCTTCGATAAGCTCGATCGCGACTCTTTCCTCTTCATCCGAAAAAAAACCTGTTTTCCGCACAAGCTCGCGTACTTTGCTGCAGTCATCCTTTTCCGGAAGGTATCTGAAAGATAATTCTTTTTCGGCTGAGCGGTTACTTTTTGAATTTCGTTTTTTTCTCTCCCTGAACACCTATACCTCCATTGAATTCATCTCCCGGCTCCTTCTGAGAGTTAGTAGGGGATTGCCTCACGTTAAAAATCATATTTAAAACTAGACTGTTGATGCCCCCTCCGTCCCAAGGGGAGGCTCCGCACGGGATTAAAGGGGAATATTATAATCCAAGTATCCGTTTTATCACTTCATCGAACGAAATGCCTTTTTCTGCCGCCGCAGCAATGAAACCGGCATCCGGCGAAAGACAGGGATTGGCATTGATTTCAAGCACCCATGGTTTTCCGCCGGCATCCACGCGAAAATCGACCCTTGCGTATCCTTTCAGATTAAACAGCTCCCAGCATTCCATCGAGTACCTGCTCAGCAGGCCGAGCATGCGTTTGTCGCTTTTGGGGAATTTATAATTACGGACCGTATTTTTATATTCAAATGAACTCTCCTCCCACTTTGCTCTGTAATTAACGATACGCGGTTTGCCCGCCGGATAATCCTTAAAAATTATTTCAGCGTGTGGCAGTATTTCGGGCCCATCCGGCCCTTCAAGCATAGCAATATTGAATTCGCGCCCGTCAATGAAAATTTCCGCGAAAGAACCTGATTTATATCTGCCGGCTAGTTTTTTAGCGGAGGCTTTATCCGCTTTTCCGGCAATTTTTATCAGAGAATTTTCATCAATGCCGCGGGAAGCGTGATCAAACGCTGATTTAATAATATACGTGCCTTTTTGTAACGCGATTTTGTCAACATCCGAAATTGGGGAAAACGCCGGTGTGGGTATGCCGGCCCGTTCCATTAAATTCTTCGCAAGTATCTTATCGCCGGTCATTGCGATGGCTTCTGCGCCGCATCCGGTGTAGTCCAGAGACAGGGAATCAAGAAGCGCAGGCGCGATCCCCATCAGCCTGTCTTTGCCGTCTATTGACTCGACAAGGTTGAAAACCTTGAAAGGTTCGGCGCGTAAAAGATTTTTCTTTGCGGTTTCAATATCAAGCGTTATCTCGATATTTACTGGCTCATAGCCGAGTCGTTCTGTCGAGGCGGCTATTTCGTCTCTCTGTACCAGGACGTCTTTTTCGTCGGGGGATGCGTTCTCCGGAACATGCTGATTCAGGATGGCGATCTTTTTTAAATTAGTTTTTTTTTTAGCCGGATGGCCCGTATTATCTGCCGAATGTGAAGTTTTACCTATCTTTTTGACTTTTTCCGGAGCTTTGTCGATTAAACCGTAGCGTTTTAATGCGGAATTTACGATAGAACCTATGAGTTCTATATACGGTATCCCCGCTTTTGTGCAGATTATTGGGAGATCCGAATGTTCCGGGTGAAGGCCGGCAAGCGGGTTGACTTCGATGAAATTAGGTTTCGCGGAATCGTCGCACCGGATGTCAATTCTGCCTGCGTCGAAGCAGCCCAGCCCCCGCCAGCAATCAAGAGCGAGCTTGCCTGCGATCTTTGCGGTTGGATCGTCGACGAGAGTGTACGTCACTACTTCTTCGCAGTTTTCCTTGTTTGAGTAGGAATATACGGCGTTTTCAGCGTCCGGGTGCAGCATGACCTCCAGGACGCCGGCAATACGCGTTTCATTGCCGGTTCCTATTAAACCGACCGTAAATTCGCGTCCCGGAAGATATGTCTCAATCAGGACGGGCTGGTTATACCGTTTAAGCAGCTCCAAACAGACTTCTTTAAGCATCTTTCCGTCTTTGATCACGGAATTCGCGTTTATACCTTTGCCTGTGCCTTCTGCATACGGTTTCGCGAATAAAGGGTATTCCATCCTGACAGCATCGATCTCCTCAGGCGAACTCACAAGCTTGAAGTCGGGAGTCGGCAGTCCCAGGTCGCGGATGATTCTCTTTGTAAGGTCTTTGTTCAGGGCGAGGCTCATTATGCACGGATCGGAGAATGTGTACGGGATTTTATAGGCATCGCAAACGGCTGGTACCTGCGCTTCGCGCCCTACTCCGTAAACGCCTTCGGCGATGTTGAATACGATATCCCATCGTTTTCCAAGGGTAAGCATTGAGACAAGCTCGGTAATGGTGCCTATGCGTTCAGTTTCGAAACCAAGCTCTATAAGCGTGTTCTCAATGGCGTCTATTGTTTCGCCGAAGTCAAACTCGGCGACATCCTCTTCGGAAAATCCCAGTGCCCTGTAATGATCCCTTAAATCATAGGTTAGGCCGATACGCATCTAACGGTTTTACCTCATTCTGCAGAGCAGGTATCGGGATAAGTAAAGGTTTTATTCTCATAGTTCCTCAAGACTACGGACGATCCTTCGCGTCCCTGATAATATTCAGGCTGCAGAGGAATCTTGCCGCCGCCGCCCGGTGCGTCGATCACGTAATTAGGCACCGCGAATCCGCTGGTATGCCCCCTGAGGCCGTCTATTATTTCTATTCCTTTTTCAACAGGAGTCCTGAAATGCGATGAACCCGAGATCGGATCGCACTGATACAGGTAATACGGCCGCACCCTTGACATAACAAGCTTGTGATAAAGCGTTTTCATAGTGTCCGGATTGTCGTTAATGCCTTTTAAAAGCACAGTCTGGCTTCCAAGCGGTATGCCGGCGTTAGCAAGCCTGTTCAAAGCGCTTTCCGTTTCGAAAGTGATTTCATCGGGATGAGTAAAATGGATGTTCATCCATAACGGGTGATACTTTTTAAGCATGTTTACCAGATGTGCGGTAATTCTCTGGGGAAGAACCACGGGAACTTTTGTGCCTATCCTGACTATTTCCACATGCTGGATGCTTCTGAGAGAAGAAAGCAGCCATTCAAGAGATTCGTCCGATAAGGTCAGCGGGTCGCCTCCTGAAACAAGGACGTCCCTGATTTCCGTATGGGATTCAATGTATGCGAGCGCCATTTCCCATCTCTTTGTGCTCAGAATGTTCGTGCAAGAACGGCCTACCATGCGCGAACGCGTGCAGTATCTGCAATAGGTCGAGCAGAAGTCCGTAACCAGGAATAGCACCCTGTCTGGATATCTGTGTACCAGCCCGGGCACAGGGCTGTCGTTTTCTTCATCAAGCGGGTCGTCCGATTCCCCTTCCGTTCGGATTAATTCGCTTGCTACCGGGATAACGCAGCGGCGTAAAGGCTGATTTGCGTCGTCCCTGTCCAGCAGGCTTGCATAATATGGCGTAATTGAAAGCGGGAACATCCCGTTGGAATGGTGGAATGCTTCTTTTTCCGCTTTTGAAAGCCTTACGATCAGCGACAGCTCTTCTGCTTTACGGATTCTGTTCTGCAACTGCCAGCGCCAGTCGTTCCATTGTTCTTTGGAGACTGAGGGATAATGAGTTTTTCTGAATAGTGTTGTTTTTGGAGATGATGAATTTCTGGCTGGAAATTTATCCTTTAAAACAAGAGAGGATAATAAGGGAGGGACAAAGTACTCCGATATCTCCGTACTACTTGAAGGAGGTTCCTCGGAGTCCGAGTATTCCTCCATTGGTTTTCCTGATACATTGTTTGTTGTCATGTTAACAGCGCTTGAAGAAGACACAGACAATCTTTGGTGCTGCATTTTTTTTAAATACCTCTTTTAATTATAAAAAATTTAAATGCCTTTATAAGGCTTCATTTTCTTTCTTTAAAGACGAAAGATTAAAAAAATAATACAGTATCTTTGTCAATAAGAATACAAAAAATTTTTTAAAAAGTAAAATTTTTTTTCAATCCGTTAAAAAAAATAATTCTTATTGTTTTTTCTTATATCGTAATCTTTTAAAAATTGTTTAATGTTTTTTTGTCGTGTTTTATTCTTCAATAAGATGGGCCTGATTATGTCGCATACTATTTTATATGTCATCTCTTTTTTTATTTTAAGAAAAAAAAATTAAAAATAATTGAGGATCGGATCAAATCACGATTCCCCGAAGTCCGAAAAAGGCCAGGGCAAGCAGGCAGGCGGCAATTATTAAATTCGGGATATATTTTAATTTCGGGCGAGTCCCGGCAAATCCAAGCCTGTCGGAAATTCCTGCCAGAAGCAATAGGACAGCCGTAAAGGCAAAAGCGGCTGAAATCGCATGTACGAGAGAATCCGGAATGTCTGCAACCGGAATAATTCCGGATTGCATGTTCAATAATCCGATAACGAGTGAGAGTTCCGAACTTGTTATGATGATATAAATAAGAAAAATATTATGCAGTATAAAAACAGCGGGGGAGATCCTTTTTATTATTTTTTTGGCGATATAGCCGAATAAAGCGGAAAATGCCATTAAAAATAATATTCTTAAATATATAATATCGTACTGCGGAAGCATATTTTGACTGATTACACAAGTAATTATTGATGCCGGTAAAAGTATCATAATCAGGGCGAATCCTGTAATGAGTGAAAATTTAAATTGATCCGAATTTTTCTGTATATTCAGAAACGGATTTATTTTAAGTATGCGGGCTAAGGCAAACTGGTTTAATAAAACAATGAATATGGATGAAATAAACAATAAATCAATCTTCATAGAATTTATGTCCCGAAAACCCGCGGTTTCGTGTATTTGTCGATTACAGGTACGGCGGCATTCATAATAAGAATCGCATAACATACAGAGCCCGATTCAGTCCATAAACGCATCAGTGACGAAAGCAGGCCGCAGCCTATTCCGAAGATTATCATGCCTTTTACCGTTATCGGAGACGTTACCGTGTCGGTTGCCATGAATAAAGCGCAAATAAAGAGTCCGCCTGAAAAGATCTGCATCGCAGTGTATGCTGCCGGATAATCAAATCCGTTTAAATTATAGTATAAAAGCATAAAAACGGCTGTCGTTCCTAAAAAGGCGCATGGTATATGCCAGGTAATTATTTTTTTATAAAGAAGAAAGGCTGCGCCGGCCAGAAGAAGCAGTGCCGATGATTCACCGATATATCCTCCGTCGTTGCCGGTTAAGGCGGATATTAACACAGCATTATAATACGGCCATTCATAAGTGATAAATTGTGTAACATTCACCAATTTATCCGAAATTTCTGCAGGCCATAACGAGGTAATTAAAGCCAGGCCTGCAAGAGCCGGGTTGAAAAAATTGAACCCGAGCCCGCCGAATAGCTGTTTAACTGCAATTATTGCGAAAACCGAGGCAATAACTGCGATCCATGCCGGGATATCTGCAGGCATATTCATTGCAATCAGCATTCCGGTGATTACCGCGGACCCGTCGTTAACCGTCCGGGATTTCTTCGCTAAATAATTATAAAGGATTTCAGCCGCGACAGACGCGATAACAGCTGCAAATAGAATTATCAACGCATTAATGCCGAATAAATACGCCGAGTAGACATTAGAAGGTAAAAGCGCCAGGACTACGGACCACATGATTTTTTTTGTGGATTGGCCGTCTTTTATGTGGGGCGGATCAGTAACAGACAGTTGCGTCGGCGGTTTCATTTTCTCTGGCATAGTTTTTTAAATGTTATTTATACGGTAATTTTTTACACTTTGGAAATTTTTTTCTGTGCGGTTTTAATTAAACTGCTGAGAGGTCTGTTCGCCGGACAGACGTAAGAGCATGTACCGCAAAATATACAGTCGTAGATATTCGATCTTTCAAGCAGATCATAACGCGAATTAAGAATGAGATTGCCCAATTCGAACGGCATCAGCCGTGACGGGCAGGCGGACGCGCACCGGCCGCATCTTATGCATGGCCCTGATCTGTAGCTTTGGGCTTCCTTTCGGGAAAGAAAAATAATCCCGGATGTTCCTTTTGCAACAGGCGTGTTAAGATCCGAAACAGATGTCCCCCGCATAGGCCCGCCGATTAAAATTTTCCCCGGCCTGTCCTTCAGGCCTCCGCATTCTTCGATTATATCGGAAATTCTCGTTCCGATTCTGATTTTGTAATTTCCCGGTTTCTTGAATATTTTTCCGGTAACTGTTACATATCGTTCAAAAAGAGGCTTATCGAAAATACAGGCTTCTCTTATTGCAAAGACAGTACTGACGTTCAGCACGATGATACCCGTATCGCCCGGGAATTTGCCGGAAGGCACTTCTTTTTTAAGAATACTTTTAATAAGCTGTTTTTCGGCTCCCTGAGGATACTTTGTTTTTAAACGAATAATATCGATTTTTTCTTTAAATGTATTTTCCCGGATTGTTTTTTCCAGTATATGTAATGCCTTTGCCTTATTATTTTCAATGCCGATAAAAGCGCTGCCGATCCCCAGAATTCTGAGAGCAATTCTGATGCCTTCCATTATTTCTTCGGGATAAGTCCTTATCAGCATATCGTCGGCAGTAAGATAAGGTTCGGATTCCGCGCAGTTAATAATCAAGCAGTCGGTTTTTTGATCCCTGCGTAACGATAATTTTGCGAACACAGGGAAGCCTTCTCCTCCCATTCCCGTGATCCCGGCTGCATATATCTTTGCCAGCAGTGAATCCCTGTTTAAGTCCTGCCACTGCATTTTCACACGGTTTTTCCCGGATGCGTTAAATCTGCCGTCGGTTTCAATAACGATACATCCGGAATCCGTTATTTCAATAACTTTTCCGGGGACCGACGAATGGATATTCGCACTTATTAAACCGTCAGCTTTTCCGATCAACTGGCCTTCATGCAGAGAATCGCCGACTTGTACAACGGGAAGAGCCGGATTTCCAAAATGCTGTTTTAGTGGTATAAAAACAATTCGGGGGATCGACAGATTGGAAAAACCCTTCTCCGAGGTATACTTTTTATTCTGAGAAGGGTAAATTCCACCTTTGAATGTTGCGGCAAACAAGACGGTCTCTTTCTAAGCCTTTGTAGAGTATATTTCGTCCTTAATTGGTAATTCTTTCCTGAGGTTTTTAATATATGGGAAAAGCTCGCCGTTTTCCTGATAATATTCGCAATCGTTCATTATCCTTCGGGCTACGGTGAAATATTTATAGAATTTTTCTTCTCCTGACCTTTTTACCCACTGTTTTTTTGTGCATTTCACTCTGAGCACATATCTTTCAGGTTCAGATTCGTATTGTCTAATGAGAATGCAATTTGTGCAGTTGGCACAAAATATTTTTTCCATTACCATTTATTGTTCCTCGCATTAATTTTTTTTCCCGGCAAATTTCACATATATTTATGAGAAAAACATGTGATTTCCCCCGACAGAGTCGGTGAGAAAGCTGTTGTTCAACAGTAACTATTTAAATTCTTTGCAATTTGAGAAAGGTCCATTTTAAGAAAAATTGGAAAATGTCAGATGATTGTTAGTAAATTGCTATTGTTAAAGATAAACGAGTTTATGTCAATAATTTACTTTTTGAGTCAAGTTTTTTTTTAAAAGCTTTCCAATAATTTAAGTGTCAAAAATGCAGTTCAAACTATCGATAATAATCCTGTTACCGCAGTTATTTATATTATTTCAGTATAACAAGGAGAATTTATGAGCAAGCCAAGGGATACGAAAAAGGAAACAAAGAAAAAACCTCAAAAGACATTGAAAGAAAAAAGAAAAGAGAAGAAAGGCAAAGTAAAATGAAAAAATGCGCAAACAATGGTGACATTCGGATTTTCACCTGAGCGGATGCGCAGGTGATTACCATCTCCCGCTCAGATGCGGGAGATGGTAGGCCTTCAGCGACAACCGGGTGAGGGTTATTTCGCTGCGGCAAATTTTTCCAGTGTTCTGTGAACAAGTTCATACGAATTGGAAGCGTTCCAGAATAAATAGCCGTGTGCTCCGGCATCGCGGCAAGCCGCGATCTGTTTTATTATATAATCCTCATTATACACAGAAGGCGTAATCCTCCATCCGAAAGCCTGAAGCCAGGGCCTTACGGGCTTGCCCCCGGAAAGTAATTTTGTTTTTTTGCATCCTTCATAAACAAAGTAATAAGGCTCGTCCCCGGGTTTTGCGATCCCGTCAAAATCATCGTCGAAGTGAGAAGGATACAGCATCGGGGATATGACATCGCAGTATTTGGAAAGCGATCCTATGCGCTGTCCCGTTTTCTCAATATCTATTTCTTTTTCCCACGCCACTACGCCGAATATATCAATTGATACCCGCGCGTTTTTGCCTGATATTTCGTTATAAGCTTTTTGTAAGAACAAAGTTATAACCGATTCTCCGGGCATTTTACCATAGTGATAACTATACCGGGCGTCCCACAGATCTCCTTTTGTGGGGAACCTGAGGTAATCAAATTGAATTTCATCAACTCCTTTTTCCGCAAGTTCGACTGCAAGCCGGATATTGTAATCCTGCACGTATTTATTTGTCGGATCGCACCATATTTCTCTGGAACTGCTCCACGGTCTTCCCGTTCTTTTTGATTTAATTGCGTAACCGGGATTTTTTACGCACAGCAGGTGATCTCTGAATACCGCTATTCTTGCAATGGTGTATATTCCATGCTTTTTCAAAGTCGTGATCAGTCTGTCAATGTTATCGATAGTCCTTTTTTCATGGGTGTTATATTTTTGCGCATCAGGAACATTGCTGTAATAATTTACTTCGCCTGTAACGTCCTTTGCGTCGAATACTATTGTATTGATCCCTATTTCTTTAAGTTTTATAACAGTGCCGGGAAAATTTTCATTTCCCGCCGACATGCCTGTAAAGTACATACCCCTTGAGAAAATCAAATCAGGTTTTTTCTTATTAATCAGGCTTGGAATGATTGCAGGGATTGAATGCGGGATATATATATACATATCCCGGGCAAGTATTTCGTTCTTTAAACCGTTCGATTCCATTATGGCGTTTCTAAGCTTATAAGCCCTGTAGAAATGCGTATAAGAAACCGTATTTTTTGCGATTTCTTTTATGCTTGCCCCTTTCCCGGCTTTAATAAATAAGGAATTACCGAAATGAACGAAGTTCCCCGGTGCGGATTTATACGGTTTAAAGAAATTGCTATTAAAAACATCGATTATTGTAAAATTGTTATTCTGTCCGGCGCTTTGTTGTCCGGAGGAAAATTTTTTTACATAATCCGTCAAATAATTTATTGGATTGAAATTTGTGCTTGAATAAATTAAAATTAAAATAAAAATATAAGAGAATAACAGAATATAAATATTTCTTTTGCTTATTTGCATAATTTATTATAATTCCGGCAGAAGCGAATGGATTAATATCATCCGCTGTCTGGATTTTATACAATATTTCCCAGTTCATGGTTCATGCGGCGGGAAAAACCGAATCAATTTCCAGGATACTGTTAGAAGAACTGCATTATAAAATCAACATAAAAAATCTCAAGATTCAAAGGTAGCATCCGGTTGCTGGCAAATAAAATTTTAAATTTCTGGAGCGGAATTAAAAACTTTTGTTCGTTTATTTCTTCTATCATAATTTCCTTCAAATCGATCAAGCATCTCCGTTTCCGCTCGATTTTTACCATTGCCGTAAATCAGACGAAGTTTACGGGCCTCGACGCAGTTCCGCTTGTCGCTTCCATCGCAATTCTGATAGGCGGCACCGTAATCATCCAGGCTACGCAGAACTTCCCGAAATTCGGCATCGAAGGTTTTATCGGGAATCTTTTAGTGATTATCATAGCGCGGGAGATCGGGCCGCTGGTAACCGCCATCATCGTTATTACAAGGTCCGGTTCCGCAATAACGGCGGAAATAGGGACGCAGAAACAGCATAAAGAAATACTTTCTCTTGAGCTTATGGGAATCGATACGAAGCTTTATATCGTTCTGCCAAGGATTATTGCTTCAATTTTCTCAATATTTTCGCTTATCATTATTTTTGACATGGTCGGTTTTGTCGGCGGATATCTGATCGCCATGACTACCGTTTATATCCCGTTCGATAATTTTATGAAAACAGTTATGGAAGCGTTTTCCTTCGAAGACCTTGTGATCACTCTTTTGAAAAGCATCATATACGGCACGCTTATTCCGCTGATATCGTGCTATTACGGGTTTATGCCCAATGCTTATTTTGAAATTCCCATTGATGTAAGCCGTGCCGTTATTCGCACTGTCTGGATAATTTTTTTAATAAATGCCCTGATCTCTGCAGTGTTTTATTTTTAATATATGTTAAAAGGATATCGGAATTGGAAGGAATAGAATTACTGGAATTTGAGAATATTTCATATAGTTCGGAAAAATACGAGTCGCTTTTTAACGTTTCGTTTTCCATCAAAAAAGGAGAAAGCGCGGTTATATTCGGGCCGGAGGATTCCGGCATTGAAAATATTTGCCCCATAATCGCCGGGCTGTTTGAAGGATATAAAGGCAATGTGTACTATAAAGGAAGAGACATAAGATCGCTGGATTATCTTGAAGCCCATCAGTATAGAAAAGGACTGGGATATCTTCAAAGAGATTATGGATTGATCAGCAATATGTCGGTGCTTGAAAATATTGCGCTGCCGTTAAAATATCATTCAAATTTATCGACTATTGAAATTGAGGAATTGGTCAATAAGCAAATAAAGGGAATGGGGCTGAACCATTGCAGGAATCTCAGGCCTGTGAGGCTTACAAGATCGGAAAGGCTGAAAACGGCATTTTTGAGGTCGATTATATTGAATCCGGATCTGCTGTTGCTTGAACATCCGGTTGACGGTCAATGCTTCTTCAATGCCCAGTTTTTTTTCCAGGCTTTGAAAACAGCATTGCTGACAAAATCGAAATCCGCGATTTTCGTCACTTATCATCCTAAATTATTTATTGATCTGGCTGACAGATTCATAATGCTGGATAAAGGGCTTATCGTCTATTCGGGGTCGCGCGCAGATTTCTCCGCATCTGATAATCAGTATTTAAAACAGTATTTTAATTTATTGCCGGATGGCCCGATGACCGTATTATAATCCGGAAGAGCTGGGATTACTCCGCTTTTTCCCTTCTCATCTCTTCTTTTACTGCTTTTAGGAAAAGATTGTCGTTATAGCCTTTCAGCATCTGGTTTTTACCTTTAACAACCTTTTTATACTTTTCATAAAGATCGCGGTCGATCTCAATTTTTAACACTGCGATTTTATTTTTTTTATTTTGCACTAAATGTACTCCAATACCAGTCGATTTTGAAGACATAATATTTATACATTATCTTTTTGTCGACAACAAATTATTAAAAAATTATATGTTATACATTTTGAAAATATTTGTTAAAAAAATCGTTGCGCATAAAATAGAAATTGATTTAATTCTAAATGATTATTATAATGTAAAGCAACGATAACGGGCTCATAACCGGAAATGATAATATGAAATTAAACAGAAACGAAATCAGGGTCGCTTTATTTATAATTGTACCGATAATAATTATTTTATTATTCGTAATTTTAAAGCTGGGATACTCCCTTGCCAGCAGTACCGTCGATGTATATCTTAAGGTGGACAACATAAAATCAATTAAGAAGGGAACGCTGGTAAAAGTCAAAGGATACGAAGTCGGAAGAATTACGGAGATCAGACCTGTGTATAAGCCCACGCTCCATTTCCTTGCAATAATGAGAATAAAGAGAGACATAGAAATATACGAGGATTGTTCGGCAGTTATTCAGAACCAGAATATTATCGGGGAACCGGAAATTGAGATCCTGAACCCGGAGAAGCGGGGCGAACTTATAAGCAAATCTTCCGTCATCGAAGGAATAGAATATGTCAATCTGGATACTGTCTTACAGGATGTGCATGTTCTTCTTGTCACTCTGTCAAATACGGTTGATATTTTTAAAGGCATATCATTGGAGAGCAAAAGCAATATAAAGCTTCTTCTGGCGAACCTCGCAAACAGCGTTACGACTTTAAACCAGATACTGACCGATTCCCAGAAAGATATCGGCTCCACCCTTACTTCCTTCCGTAAAACTGCTTCTACGCTTGACGAAATATCGCAGGAATTGAAGAAGCATCCGGTCAATTTTTTATTTAAAGGCAAAAAGGACGACGGGAAATAATATAACGGCCAGGTTATGCAATAGGCTGCCTGAAAGTTAAATAATGTTATAAAAATACTTCGTAGTACTGCTTCTGCGGCTTCTTAAAGAATTTATTTATTGCCGAAAGCGCGTCCTCCGTTGTTTTCGCTTTGTGTAGATTGCCGTCAAGTGTAAGTCCGAACTCCAGACCTTTAGACATCCATCCGGCGAGGAGCCTTGTTCTTCGAAGCATCACATGCGTTCCGAATTCAGCATCCATATCCTTAACAAGCCGCAGAAGGATATCCCTTTTTTCCGTACATGACATCACAGGGCGCGGCAGCGGTATGCCTGCAAGCCTGTGCGCTATTGCGCGGAATATCCCGGGTGTCAGCAGGGCACCCCTGCCGATCATTACGCCATCAAGGCCGTATTTCTGTTTTACAGCAACAGCCTGTTCGTCGGTAATGATATCTCCATTCCCTATAAGGGGAATGCCCAGGCGCTTTTTCAGTTCCCCGAAAAGGGAATGCCGAGCCGGCCGTTTAAACTGGTCTTCGGCGGAGCGGGCGTGGAAGATTATCGCGTCTGTTCCGGCATCTTCGGCCTGTCTGCAGAAATCGTAAAGAGACGGCGGATCATGCCGCATGCCTGCTCTGATCTTAATGCTGAAATGAACGGACGGGAATGTTTTTTTCGCTGCCTTTACAATGGCCGCGACCCGGTCGGGATGATCCATCAGCAAGGCGCCTACGGGTGCCCTCCCAGGTTTTTGAATTTTCGACCTCGGGCAGCCGCAGTTCAGATTGAATCCTGCCGGATTGAACCCGAGCATTTTTTCCATTCCTGCGAGTATAATATCCGGTTCTCCGTGCATCAGATTGTAATACAGAATTTCACCCGGGTTAATGGGCAGGTTTTCTTTCATGCTGGGTTTTTTATCAAGAACTGAATTCGGATTGATGGCAGGGCTGAAAAAGGCCATCTTTATGCCGCTCGGCAAAGTAGCGGCAATTAAACGTCTGAAGACGTAGTGGCTCAGATTATCCATCGGAGCAAAACAGTAGGGAAAAGAAATCGGCAGCATGGCTTATAGTAACATCATTCAGGTTATTCCTTTCCCGGAAAATAAAAGCTGTAGCAATACAGACTATCCGAGCCGCGCAGAAGAAGGGCATTTCCGTGAATCCGGGATTCGATAAAATTTTCTTTCGGGAATATTTTATGGAAGAGAAATGTGCCGTCTTCGAGGAAAACAAAAAGGTTCGCACGGTCGTCAATACCCGTATAGCCGGCAATGTAAATATTTTCCGTAATAAAAATTGAAGCCATTCCCGGCCTCATTGCGGGAATTTTAACAGAGGTCTCAATTTCGTCATCCTCGCAGAAAATGATCCTGTCATGATCTATTGCGGCGAAGTTCCCGTTATCCGATACGTTTAAAGCAGTTTTTGTCAAATGGACGTGTTTTAACTTCAGAGTGTAATGCCTGCCGCTTGCCGTGTTTATAAGTCTTAAAAAATCACCTCTGGTATTGCCGTAATGGACAACATAATATTTTCCGTTTGTGCTTATTGAGATTCCTTTTACAACCGACGGATCGGGCGCTATTCCCGAGTTTACTAATTCGCCTTTTTGGTTAAGCAAATAATATCTGCCGTCCAGGAATCCCATCGCGGAAAAGTCTGAGTCCCTTGAAAAGGAAATAACAGTACACATAGTTCCATAGATTTCCTTAACCCCCGCTGGATTCCCGTTAATGTTCATTATCCTGATCCTGGTGTGATCGCCGTTCATGAGCAATATTATTTTTCCGCCGGATGACAGATACGGGTATTCCATGGATTTTGCCCGCCAGAATTTGTCGCCGTCAGTATTTAAAAGCTCAACGTATGTCCCGACTTTATCGTACTGAGCATAATACGCGCCGTCGTTGCTCAATGAGACCAGATGATTGTTGAAATTTATTTTTTTTAATAACTTTCCTCCGGATGAAAGCAGGTAAATATCCGGGCCGTACACTATGGGGAATTCTTTCTTCGGCAGGATTGAATGGACCGATTCCTGGATGTTTTTAACGGAGTCCAGCCCGGCATTCCATTCCGGATATATTTCAATGGCGCCCGATGAAGTCCAGACAGGGGCCAGGCTCAGTAATATCCCGGCTATAAATCCTAAAACAATATAAAGCATGCTCTATTTCCCGAAAAAAGTCTTAAGCTGCTGGATCCTGGAAGGATGGCGAAGCCGGCGTATCGCTTTTTTTTCAATCTGTCTTATTCTTTCCTTGGATAAATTAAACTTATCCCCTATCTGCTGGAGAGACATGGGCTTTTTGCCGTTAAGTCCGAAACGCATTTTTAATATATCTCTTTCCGATTCTGTCAGGGTTTCCAGAACCGAATTAAGCGCATCCTTCAGGGATTCATCCAGTACTTTTTTATCCGGGGATTCGGTGCCGAAATCCTCCATAGTGGAGAGAACGGACATTTCTTCTGAATCGCCGAGGGATGAATCCAGAGAAACATACTCCTGGCTTATGCTCCTGAGATAATTGACTTCTTCATCGTCCATATCCAGTTCTGCGGATATTTCCGCCGCGGTAGGTTCCCTGCCCAGCTGGTTCTCGAGCTTCCTGTGGACTTTTTCTATCTTCTGGATATCGACCGTTCTGTTGACCGGCAGCCGTATAAGCGATGTTTTTTGTGATATGGCAAGTATTATGGCCTGCCTGATCCACCAGATCGCATATGAAATGAAATGATACCCCCTGTCCGGATCGAATTTCTCTGCGGCCTTTATCAAGCCCATATTCCCTTCGTTTATCAGGTCGAGGAGCGATATTCCGCTGGTTTGATATTTCTTTGCAATTGTGACAACGAATCTTAGATTTGCTTTTATAAGGTTTTCTTTTGCCAGTTCGTCGCCGGCTTTGGCTGCCTTTGCAAGCCTGTTTTCTTCTTCCCTGGATAAGAGAGCTATCTTATTGATTTGCTCAAGATACCAGGATATTGAGGAGTCGCGGAAAATAGCTTTGTTTTTTTTTAAATTCTTTTTCTTGGAACTTATTTCATCTAATTCGGCTTCGTCCGTCTCGTCGTCGGTCTCCAGGTCGTCTTCATCTTCAAAGTCAAGCTCATCCGGGCTTATGTCGGTCGGTTTGCCGATTAAATCCAGATCTTCTTCTTCAAATATGGATTTATCAACAGGTTTATACGGCGGTTTATTGCCGGATTTCTTTTGTATTTTACCGCTGACTTTGCCTGCTTTCCCTGACTTCAGGCCGTTTTTTTTATTTTTAACAGATTTCTTCTTTTTTATTGTCATTATTTTCCAATACACTCACTATTTTTTGAAGAAAATCCTAAAATTTTATCTTATTTACGCTTTCCTGATAAAGGCATGTGCTGAGCGACGTTTTTAAAAATAAACAGATCCAGGTTTTCCTTATTATTATCATAAATGCTGCTGAACATTACTCCAATCCCGAATTCATCCTTTTTTATTTTATTTGATCTTATAACCATCGCAAGGGCTTCGACATTTTTTATTTTTTTGTCAAGAGCGGCAAAATCTATCGTTACCAGAATTATGCTTGAGACTTCGATATGTTTTTTCGACTTGAAATACAGCCCGCCCCTGCTGATATTTTTTATCGTCCCCGCCAGGTCAAGCGCCTCCGCTTCCTCTTTTGAGGAAGCGATGAGAGTTTTTGTAATCCTTACCGGTATTTCTATGTCAAGCCGGAAAAATTTTCTTTTATCTTTTTTCAGGGCTTTTGAATAGCTTTTCCCGAACCACTTGTCAAAATTATTTTCAAACCACTGAAACATCGCATCTTCCAGCGTCAGGCCGCTGTTTTTTTTCTTTTGGCTGTTATAATATTTATTTATCTCACTTTTAATATTTTGGGATAATTTCTCATATTTAATGGTTTCTTTCTTCATACTATTTCTCCCAGCTAAAATTATCTTGATTCCCTGTTCATTTTTGTCTATGGTGTAATAGTATTTTATACTGTATACTTATTTAGCAATTTCAGCAAAAATGCAATCTTTTTCTTAAAATGTTCGATATTAATATTGTATAGAACCGTTTTTAATTATACAATATAATGATATTAAAGCTATGTGCTGGAAAGATATTTACCGGTTTCCGGTTAATAATTCGGTATTCCCGCCGAACGCACGGGCAACCCGTCATATTTTATAGGTAAAGCTGAATTATCCGCCGGGAACTTTTTGACGTCGTTAAAATTTACTGAGGATATATTAATAGGAATATGAGATTAAAAGCAATTGTTTTTTCATTTGCGGCGGCTGCATTTTTTATAATTACTTTTCCTTTATTTTCTTTAAACGACGCATCGAAGCGACCACCGAATAAAATAATCGAATCGATAATGGGCAAAGAAAAAAATATTAAAAATCTGAATGATATCAAAGATATAATAGGCGAGATAGACGAAGTATACGGAGAATTGTATAACAAACTTGAAAAGGGCGAGAAAATAGCGGTTTATTTTGATCCCGCACACGGACGGCTTCCAGGCGGGAAATGGCAGGGCGAAGCTACCAACAGGCTGAGTTCTACGGGACTTACCGAAGAATTTTATTCGGTACAGTTTGCCAGAAAACTTTATAAAATGCTCTCGAACAATAAATATTTGAAAGTAATTTCAAATGATGAGTACATGAGAGTACTGAAAGGAGAGACGGACGAATATAAAAAGATCCCGTTCTCCGAAACCCTGAAGTCCGCAAAAACAGGGAAAGCCTTCATTATATTAAGCGAGCACCTCAATAATATTTCGGTTCTCCAGAAAACCGACGGGATTGTCAATATGCCCGGTATTCACGTGACATGCGACGACGCGGGGAACAGGTTTCTTACGTATGTTCACAGCACTTATGAAGGATATCTGACTTTGTATAATAAATACGATTTATCCGGTTTTTCAAAAAGCATTGCTTATAAGATGAAGGAATATATTCCCGTAAAAGGGATTAAACTGAACAGCTGGGACTATGGAGCCGTTGCCGACGACCGTTTCAGCTATTTTATTGATTTTCCCGTTTCCGTGATTTTTGAGTCAGGATTCATTTCAAATCCGGTAGAGGAAGTGAAATTAAGAGATCCCGACTACCAGCAGAAGATCGTCGAGTCTCAATACCTTGCTGTAGCGGAAAGCATTGACAAAATATTCGGAGCGGATATTTCAGGGCTCTGGTTGAAGAAAACCGGCGACAACCCCGAAATAACCGATCTGATCAAATTATCAAGGATTTCAATTTATTATCTTCAGAATGACCGCCCGGAGAAAGCTGTAAAAGTAATTGATGAAATTGAAAAAGATTATTACAACTCTTATCCGGATCTCGTCGACCACTATATTGTTCTGAGAGAACGCGTCATCAAAGCCGAGAAATATTTCAATAAATGCGTAAACCAGCTGAAGGACGGCAGAAGCAGGCAGGCAAAAAAGAATTTACTCAACGCAGTAAGGTCAACCGGCAACGAGGAGATATTCGCGGGACTGACGGGAAAATATTCGAAATACGGCAAAAAACATTTCGGGATAAGGATCGTTGATTATTTCAGGAAGGGGATTTCGGCGAAGATCCCGGTATCATATGCCGCTGAGAAGGCTTCTCTAAGGACGCCCCTCATCCTTGCAATAGAAAAAGACCAGACGCTGGAAGACGCGATAACGAAAGCACTTTCGCCGGATGCCGGGACTCTTTCCAGGCTTGTCAGGTCCTTCAACAACGTGTCTGAATCGAAAAAAGTAAAAAAAGAGAAGTATTCGGATAAAGAGAAGAAGAATATATTTTATTGGGACCGGGAAAAAGTAAAATTCAATTTTAGAGAAGGGCTGTATCTTGTTAAGCTGAATAAAAATTTACAGGTCACAAAAGTAAAAAGAGTATCGCAGCTGCTGCTCGATCCGGGTATGTATCAAAATCATCAGTATCTGAAGAATTCGTATTTTGCCTCCACAAAAAAAGAAAGATCTCAGTAATCGCTTTAGCCGGCCCGCCAAACCGTACAATTTTTTCGGAGATTATCTCAGGGAAAAATACGGATGCCGCGTTTTAAAGCTTCCGGTAAATGCCGGTTTCACGTGCCCGAATAAAGACGGTTCCATCGGGACCGAAGGCTGCATCTTTTGCGCCGGCGACGGCTCCGCCTCCCCCAGCGCTCTCGGTTCGCCGGATATTGCGGTTCAGATGGAGAATGCAATGGCAGGCTTCAGGAGGTCCGAGACTGACACGAAATACATCGCTTATTTTCAGGCTTTCACGAATACATACGCGGGCGTCGAAAAATTAAAATATCTTTATGATCTGGCGATCGGTTTTAAAAACGTAACAGGACTTATGATAGCCACAAGGCCGGACTGCCTCAACGACGAAATTCTCGATCTGATATCCGGATATAAGAAAGACGGATTCGAGCTCTGCCTTGAAATAGGGATGCAGACGATGCACGAAAAAAGCCTTGCATTGCTAAACAGGGGGCATTCTCACGAAGCGACAAGAGACGCGATACTGCGCGCCCGCAGGAGAGAAATACCAGTCTGCCTGCATGTTATACTCGGGATCCCCGGAGAATCATGGCATGATATGATGGCTACTGCCAGGGAAATCTCTTCACTCTCCGTAAGCGGGGTTAAGATACATCATCTTCATGTCATTAGAGGTACCAGGCTCGAAGAGTATTTTAATGAGGGCAGGGTGGGCGTTCTTCGGTTCAGGGAATACGTTTCAATATTATGCGATTTTCTGGAAAGGCTGAGACCGGATATCCTGATCCACAGGCTTCTCGGCGACAGGGACGCGGGCACTTTAGTAGCGCCGAAATGGGCGATGCATAAAGGGACCGTCTTAAAGGCAATCGATGACGAGTTCGAACGCAGATGTACTTTCCAGGGATTTTTATGCGAGGAAGCAGTTTTTGATTAGGATGCGCCGCAAAATATAAAATCAGATCAACGGTTCATTTCAGGTTATTCCCATCTCAATGCTTGGATGGGATTGAGCTTCGAAGCCTGAACAGCGGGATAGAATCCGAAGCAAAGTCCGACAAGCACGGAAAATCCCGAAGAGAGCAATATCGAAAATAGCGATACTTTCACCGTCCATCCGGCGACTGCCGACAATATACTTGAAATACCGGCTCCGAGTAAAATGCCGGCAAGCCCGCCCGACAGCGTCATCAGCGCCGCCTCTATTAAAAACTGCACTCTTATATCCGCCCGCCTTGCCCCTATGGCTTTTCGCAAACCTATCTCCTTTGTGCGTTCCTTAACCGAGACGAGCATTATATTCATTATTCCTATGCCGCCCACGAGAAGTGATATGGCTGCGACTGACCCCAGTAGTATGCTGAAAGTTCTTGTTGTACTGGTTATCATTTCCCTGATCTCGGTCGTATCGCGCACTTCAAAAGTATTTTCTTTGTCCGGCGTGAGGCGATGCCGTTTTATTATAATATCTTTTATCGATCTTATCGCACTGTCGATGAGCGCTGGATCTTTGACTTCAACATCTATCGAATTGAGATATGTTCTGCCGAGAAGCCTGTACATGGCAGTCGTGACGGGTACTACCACGACGTCATCCTGGTCCGTAAAGAAAGAAGCTCCGCGCTGAGACAATACGCCGATTACTGTAAAATTGATTTTATTAATCTTAATCTGCTTCCCGACCGGGTAAATGTCCCCGAATAATTCCTTGACCACGGTTGTTCCCAGCAAAGCTACTTTTTCTCTTGCCCTCTGCTCGTTTTCGTTAAAAAATCGTCCGATCATCGGACTTGCGTTCCTCACGGTCTCATACTCGATCCCGACTCCCCTGATGCTCGTATTCCAGTTCCTGTTCATGAATACTGCCTGACCGCGTCCGATTACTGAAGGCGATACGGCCTTGACTTCCTTTAAATTCGCGATCGCCTTCGAATCCTGCATCTCGATGCGCGTTACCGCTCCGGCTTCCATTGCGACTCCGTGCTGGCGGCGCGATCCCGGCATAACCGCAAGAACATTGGAGCCGAGCGAGCTTAATGATTCCGAAACCGATTCTTTGGCGCCTTCACCGAGCGCCATCATCGAAATGACCGCCGCAACTCCAATCAGTATCCCGAGTATGGAAAGTAACGAACGAAGTTTGTGAGAAATTATGGAGCCTAAAGCCTGACGGATGTAATCGATAAATTCGGCCTGTCCGAAGGAAGTATGCGATTTGGAAAGAGCTTTGTCAATGGTCCCGATGCCTGAATCAGGTTTTGCATATAATTTTTTTCTTTTTTCTTTTTTTTCATCCGATATTATTCGTCCGTCGCGCATCCGGATGATTCTTTTCGCATGCCTCGCGATTTCGTCTTCATGGGTTACCATAATTATGGTCTTTCCGCTTTTGTTCAGCCTTTCAAGGATGGCAAGAATTTCCTCTTCGCTTTTTGTGTCGAGGTTGCCGGTTGGCTCGTCAGCGAAGATGATCAGAGGCTCGTTGACCATCGAGCGTGCGACGGCAACCCTTTGCTGCTCCCCGCCCGACATTTCATTAGGAGAGTGAGCTTCCCTGTGAGCAAGCCCCACATCCTTTATTTTCTCTTTCGCGATATGCTTCATGTCCCTTTTGCCTGCGTAAATGAGCGGCAGTTCGGCGTTGCCCAGAGCGGTCATTCTCGGTAAAAGATGGAATTGCTGAAAAACGAATCCGGCTATATGGTTTCTCAGAACCGATAAGTCGTCGTCTTTCAGGTTGGATATATCTCTGCCCTGAAGCAGATAAGTTCCGGAATCGGGCTTATCCAGAAAACCGAGAATATTAAGCATTGTCGATTTTCCGGAACCGGAAGGCCCCATGATTGCTGCAAATTCGCCTGCTTCTATTTTAAGGGAAACATTATCCAGAGCTTTAAACTCTATCTTCCCCATATTATAGATCTTGGAAATATTTTTTAATTCGATCATAACGGACAGGCCCCGGATTCTATTTTTTTCTGGACGGCATAAATGGATTATTCGTGTTGCTTTTCTCACTTGAGACGAATTTTTTTTGCACAATGACGACATTCTCTTTTTCAGTGAGGCCGGAGATTATTTCTGCATTTTGATCATCGGTCAGACCGGTTCTGACAGGCCTTTTCTCGGGAGCTTTGTTACGTCCCGATCCGACAAGCACATATGTTCTGCCGTCTTCATGTACTAAGGCTTCATCCGGAACTAACAGGACTCTCTTTTTGAATATATCGATAATGTTTATATTGGCGCTCATGCCGGATTTATAAACGGCCGGCACTGTGTACGGAACGATCTCGACTTCGTAGGTAGTGACGTTGTTTACTGTGACAGATTCGTACTTTATATGGTCCACGCGTCCGTTGACTTTTACATCCGGATAGGCATCCAGAGCGATTTCGGCAGTCTGGCCTTTTTTAATTCTGCCTATGTCCGTTTCGTCTACGTTCGCTTTTACTATCAGCCTGTCGGATAGCACCAGTATTGCGGTTGAAGTCGTGACAGTCTGGCCCGGTTCTATCGCCCTGACTATCACGCTGCCCGTAATGGGGGCAACAAGGGGAATAGGCTTATAGACTTCTTCCCAGTATTTAAGCTGTGCTCCGCCCTGCGCCCGCGCGGCATCGATAAGCGCGGCCCTGTCGGTAGAACTCATCCAGACCAGGGTCTGCCCGGCCTTTACGTATTGACCTTCTTTGACAAGAATGCTCTCCACCCTTCCGTTTATAGACGGTTTTATCTCCAGCCTGTTCTGGGGCAAAATCGTTCCTGTCGTGGATACTGCTGTTTTAATAGTGCCGTAATAAGGATTTATTATTTTTTTTGTTATAGCCGGGGTTTTCTTTCTGCCGAAGAATATTATTAATCCCGTTATTATAATTAAACAAATAATGATCACCGCGATAATCTTTCGTTTTTTATTCAGCATAAATCAGCGTTCCTCCTTTCGCCTGTATCCATTCCGCCTCAGCGGAAAGAGAGTTTACCTCCGCTTCCAGATAATTCTTCTTTGCATTCACGAGCGCGTCCTGGATTATTATCCAGTTATCGAATCCTATTGATCCCAGAGAATACTGGGCGTCCGCAATAACAGCGCGTTCTTCCGCAGCTTTCAGGAACTTCGACTGTACGTTTGTATTATCAACATTATTTTGCAGCGTATTCCATTTTTGTTCGAGCGTCAGCATAATTAGGCTTCGCGCGCTCCTTTCATCCGCGGCGAGCTGGTTGTACGCAGCCCGCGCGTTCTCGGTCTGGTAATAGCTTTTCCCTCCCTGAAAAAGATTTAAAGACATCTGTACCGAGGCGGACAGCTCGCTGTTTTCCGGCGGCCATTTAGGACCCGTTCTTTCCGCGCTTAACTGGCCGTATATTTTAGGCGCGTTGTCCAGATTGGCGGATTTGATTTTGTAGTCGGCCGATTCACGCTGGCTGATAATTTTCCGGACCTCCGGGTTGCCCAGCGCAAGATTGATCATTTCGGGTTTCTGTTTTTCAGCGCTGACCGCAAAATCGCCTTTTATTTTTACTGATTTAATTTCCTTGAAGCCCATTTCTTTTATCAGGCTGTTCTGGGCGATAAAAATATTTCTTTCTGACTGCATCACTTCGGATTCCGCCTGCGCCAGATTTGCTTCGGCGGTCAGAAGCGATCCTCTGTTCTCAACGCCTGCCGTATAGCGCATTTTCACGAGATCGAAATTCTTTTTTCTAATTGCCGCTATTTCTTTCGTTATGCCTGTTAATTCCTGTGCGCGTAAAAGCTGAATAAACGCTTTTCGAAGACTTAAACGAACATTCGATGAACTTATCTGATAATCGTAATCCGCGGCTTCAAGCTGTTTCTGGGAGCTTTTAAGATCGTAGAATGATTTTGTTCCGTCGAAAAGAAGCTGTTTCCCGGTTATACCGTAGGAATAATTTTCCGAAGTGCCGCTTGTTCTCGAATTCGAAGTATCGGTCCTGGATTTGGAAACCGCCGCGTTTGCGTCGACCTGCGGCATTAAAGCGCTTCTTACGATGCCGACCGCAGCTTTTGCCTGAGCGGTCTTCTCTGCTGCGGATTGAAGTCCGGGATTGTGCTCGGCAGCTATTTTTACGCAATCGGTCCAAGTGAGGATTTCGTCCGCGCCCGCGTAAACTGTAAAGAATAAAAGCAGCGTTAATGCCGAAGCGATGAATAAAAAATATTTTCGAATTACAGGGACATTATAATATTTTATGCGGGAATTTATTAAATTCATTTCAATTTTTTTATTAACTGATTTATAGTGCAAATATTTGCCACAGAGGACGCGAAGTCACTGATCTCCGTATCCTCTGCGGTTTAAAAATTAAAGAGGTTTTTTATATAATATATTAGACCCTGTTTTTACTGATCGGGTTTAAATATTATAATAAAAAATAAATATTTCTTTTATAAAAATATCCGACCATTCTATCTAAAGTGTTAACAAGTATAATTTAATTTTAAGATGAGTTCTTTTAACAGGAGGGGAGCATAAGCCGAATTCTGTTTATGCAGCCATCCATCTTGGACGCATGTCGCCAAGCGTCTCTTTGCGATCTACCCGCGGCCTCGGACGGGCAGTCCTAAGGCGGCCGCTTATTTGATCTTGCACCGGACGGGGTTTGCACTGCCGCAAACGTTGCCGTTCGCGCGGTGAGCTCTTGCCTCGCCTTTTCACCCTTGCCAACCTCACGGGGTTGTCCCAAAATGTCTTACTTTATTTTGAGACAGCCCCGTGAGGTTGGC
>CAZVDF010000028.1:0-41069 GCA_964626055.1 uncultured Leptospirales bacterium | reverse complement strand
AGGTATAAATGGCTCCTAAAAACCTATTAAAAGGTTTTAAAAGACCAAATAAAATAGTTTTTGAACATGATGAAGTTCAAAAAGATTATGGAAGATTTATTGCAGAACCGTTTGAAAAGGGTTACGGATTAACTATCGGAAATTCATTAAGGCGGGTATTGTTATCATCTATAGGCGGATGCGCTATTACTGCAATAAAAATAGAAGGCGTAAGCCATGAGTTTTCAACGATTACAGGTGTTTATGAAGATGTAGCCCGTATTATTTTAAACCTTAAAAAGATACGTTTTAAATACGAAGGCGAAATGCCGAAAGTTCTACATATCGTGAAACAGGGAGCTGGAGAATTAACCGGAAAGGATTTCAGCGTTGATTCCGATGTTGAAGTGCTGAATCCGGATATACATATCGCTACCTTGAACAAAGAAGGAAAGATCGATATGGAAGCCCAGGTGGAGCGAGGCCGCGGATATTCTCCGGCTGAGCTCAGTAAGGGAAGCACCGAAGCTGTCGGCGTTATTGCGGTAGATGCGGATTTTACGCCAGTAAGAAAAGTGAATATTACAGTCGAGAATACCAGGGTTGGACAGAGGACGGATTATGACAGGCTTATAATAGAAGCCTGGACAGACGGTTCAGTCACTCCCGAGGATGCTGTTGCCCAGGCTGCTAAGATCATCAAAGATCATCTGACCGTGTTCATTAATTTTGAAGAGGAGATCGAGGAAGAAGCCGAAGTTGTTGATGAAAACCTGGAGAGAATGAAAAACATCCTGGCGAAATCTATCGATGAACTGGAGCTTTCGGTCAGGACTTATAATACGATAAAGAGTCTTGACATAAGCGTTTTGGAAGAACTCGTACGTAAAACAGAAGATGAATTCAGAAAATCCAAGCATTACAGCGATCAGGTGATGAAGGAAATTAAAGTTAAACTTGAATCCCTGCATTTAAGCCTTGGATTAAAAGAGTAGAATATAATCATCCTGATTTAATTAAAGCGGATATTAGGACTGACTGATAACTTGAAGGAAGATCAATGAAACATAAAAATAACGTAAAACAATTAGGGAAAACGCCTTCGCACAGAAGTGCGATGTTTTCTAATATGGTTGCTTCTTTCTATCTGAATGAAAGTATTGTAACGACGAAACAGAAAGCAAAGCAATTAAAAAAGATTTCCGAGAAACTTATAACAAAAGCAAGAAAAAATATTAAACTTCCGGAAACCGAAGCAGGAAAAAAGCTGCATAATAAAAGGCTTATTTTAAAATTCGTAAAGGATGAGAATGCCGTAAAAAAACTGTTCGATGACATTGCGCCAAGATTTGCGGACAGAAACGGAGGATATACGAGAATATATCTTCTGGGGAAACGGCTTGGCGATTCGGCCGAGATGGTGCTTATCGAGCTCGTGGAGAAAAAAGTCGTTCCTAAAAAAGCGACTGTGAAGGACAAAACTTCAAAAGACAAATCTGCAAAAGAGAAAGATAAGCCTGAAAAAGAAGTTAAAGCGAAAGAGAAGAAAGAAGGCAAAGATAAAAAAGAAAAGGCTGATAAAAAAGAGAAGAAGGATAAAAAAGAAAAGAAAGAAAAAGAGTAACTAATAAAGCTGTACCAGGTTGTAATTCTTAACAGAAAATCCCCGCCAGTGGCGGGGATTTTGTTTTGTAAATAATGTCAGATGTATTGAGAAACTGATGTTACATTAAAATGTCTTTTATTAGATTTAGCTTTGTGAGCATTCTGAAGAAAAGCCCGACAGGAAAACCGATTACATTTGTCACCGAGCCGTCTATTGATTTTATTATTGAACTTCCGTGTTCCTGTATCGCATAAGCCCCGGCTTTATCAATGTAATCGATTTTATTCAAATAGTCGATTATTTCCTCGTCCCTGAGGGATTTAAAAGTTACCCGGCTCACCTCTGAATCAGTAATATTCTTTGATTTCTGACCGTTGGAATAGAGCAGGGTAATGCTGCTTATCACTTTATGGGTTTTACCGCTTAATGTTCTTATTATATTTACTGCGTCATGAAAGTCCGACGGTTTCCCGATTATTCTGTTCCGGATAGTTACTATAGTATCGCACGAGATTAACAGATATTCTGAATTGCCCGGCATTGTTTTCATTATTGATTTAGTTTTCTCCTGCGAAATTCTTTTGCTGAACTGCAAAGGAGTTTCGCGATCGGTTAAAGCCTCTTCAATATCCGGGCTGATAATTTCAAATTTATCAATTAAATTCTGTAATATATTTTTTCTTCTCGGCGAGGATGATCCCAGTATTATTCTCATTTTATTTTATATGAACTTTTTCGTTTAATTTCCTGACGCGTATAACGTTTTTTATATTTTTTAAAAGGTTTAATAAATGATTCAGCTGTGCGGTATTATTAACTTCAACGACTATTTTAAATTTAACATTGTCTTCCTCCGTGGCATCGGCTTCCATTTTTAAAATGTTTGTTTTGACGGACGCGATCTGGTCCGCGATATCTTTCAATAAGTTCTGTCTGTCCAGCGCCTGGACCTCGATCTTCACCGGATAAGTATCTTCTGAATTCTGCCAGACGATATTAATAAACCTTTCACCTTCAGCATTCATTTTTTTTAGAGACGGGCAATTTTTTTTGTGTACTGTGAGACCCCGGCCTCTTGTAATGAATCCGACTACTTCATCCCCGGGGATGGGCTGGCAGCATTGTGCAAGCTTTAATTGTACGTTTGAAGTGCCTTCAATTGTCAGGTTCTGTTTTTTTTGTCTGGGGATACTCCTGATCTTAAATAGTTCGCTGTTGGGGATTGACACTTCGGCGGTTTTTTTGTCCTTTTGATCCTGATCCTTTTGTTCCTGAAATTTTGCAGCTTTGGATGCCGTTTCCAGTTCCGCTTTTCTGAGCCAATTCCTGATTTTATATCTTGCATTGGATGATTTGACAAATTTGAGCCACGATTCGGATGGGTGCTCCTTGGTGCCTGTCCTGATCTCGACAATATCGCCGCTCTGGAGTTCCGTTTTCAGAGGTACAATGCGGTTATTTACTTTAGCGCCGATGCAATGGTGCCCCACTTCTGTATGTATAGTATACGCAAAATCTACGGGAGTGGCGCCTTTCGCGAGTTTTACTATTTTACCTTTAGGCGTAAAGGTGAAGATTTCATCGGTATAAAGATCCATTTTTAATTCTTTTAAAAAGTCCTCGGGATTATCCTTCTCGAATTCTCTCTTTTGGATATTTTTTAAAAGAATTATATTTTTATATTCTTTTGCTTTTGTATTCGGATTTTCTTTATATAACCAGTGCGCGGCAATGCCTATCTCGGCTGCCGCATGCATTTTTTTTGTTCTTATCTGGATTTCGAGAGGATGCCCGTAAGGGCCTATCACCGTAGTATGCAGCGATTGATACATATTTGATTTAGGCACCGCGATATAATCCTTAAATCTCGATGCAATAGGCGACCAGAGGCTGTGTATTATTCCGAGTATCCCGTAACATTCTTTAATTTCATCTACAATGATCCTTATTGCCCGGATATCGAAGATATCGTCTATTGGTTTTTCCTGTAATTTCATTTTTTGAAAAATAGAATAATAATGCTTTGCCCGGCCGGTTATCAGCGCGTTTATCTTAAGCTCCGCGAATTTTTCGTTCAGTATTTCCTTTACGTGATTTATATATAATTCAATTTCCGGTACCTTCTGTACGACTTTTGCTGTAATTTCCTTATATTCTTCCGGATATAATATATTGAATGCGATATCTTCAAGTTCCGATGCGATTTTTGCCATACCGAGCCTTTGGGCCAGCGGAGCGTAAATATCGAGCACTTCTTTTGAAATAATCTGCTGTTTGGCTTCGGGCTGATATTGTATTGTCCTTAAATTATGCAGTTTATCGGCCAGTTTAATTAATATGACCCTGACATCGTTTATTGTAGCCAGTAGCATTTTTCTTAAATTATGGACTTCGTCATATTTTGTTCTTTTCTTAAAAGACGATATTTTTGTGACGCCGTCGACGAGAGCCGCGGTCTCTTCGTTAAATTCTTTTTTAATGACTTCTATGGTAATTTTTGAGTCCTCTATTACGTCGTGCAGGATAGCTGCGGCAAGAGTGATCGTATCGAGGTTGAGTTTTGCCAGTATTTTAGTTACTTCAAGGGGATGAATGATATACGGCTCGCCGGACAATCTTAATTGATTTTTGTGCGCTTCTTTGGCAAAATTGTACGCCTTATCAATAAATTCAATATTTGCATCCGGATCATTCAATTTAATAATTGCTATCAGCCCGGATACGTCGGGTATCTCAGAAGTTTCTGCCATTAGTCTTCCATAAAAATGTATTATCAGTTTTCAGAAATATATTTTAAAATCTATTGCTATATATAGTATTGATGTTGCTCTGCGTATGGAATTCTTAACAGCAATACTAATTTATCCGTTAATATTAGGTTTCGGGACGCACTCTAAGTAATACTTATACATAAAGTTAAAATTTTACATCAACTTTATTTTATAGATTATAAATTATTCCTGTTCAATAAAGATATCATAATTCATTGAAAAAAACAAAATCATTCGCATTTGCGTTCGCTAAAAATATTTTTTACTCCGAATCGGTTACTTTACATAAACCGAATTTCGAAAAAAACGTATAAAAATGCTTCAGCTTTTTTACAATCAGCCGATTTTTAAAGTAATTGATAATTATAACACTCATTTTTAACATCTTGATAAAAGGCTTTTGCAGACAGCACTCCTGTAAAAGCCTTTTATTATGAAATAAAACCACCGCCTCTGGCGGTGGTCCACCGGTCTTTTCGCCGGTGGGGATACGGGCTATGCCCGGATCCTTTTTCATAACAAACGACCACAACAGCGTTTTAAAAAATGTATTTTATAATGTTTTAAATACCACCAGCTCTGTTGGTGGTCGTTTATTTTATAATTGACATTTGACTCGAATGTAAGGTTTAAGTTGTAATATATGTTTGACTTGGTGCCGGACTAGATATTTCAGAAGATATTATAATCCAGCCCGCTACCTGGAGAGAATAAACCTTGACTTTTGCTGCATGTAATTAAGCTATGCGGCAAGTCCGGTAACAGAACTATTTTATTTTTTTTAATAGTCACATTTTGGGAATGGTCATTTTTTTGAGGTTCATATGTCAGATGAAGTTTTAAATTTTTTAATGAAGCTGCTGGCTATTTTAATATATTTGGCTCTGGGCGCATCTGTTTCATGGATATTTTATTATTTCAAGAGGAGAGATCTTTTTGGCGGGTATATAGGCGGCCTGGTCGTTGGTGTGGTCGGCGCGCTTATAGGCGGATTCATTCTTGATAAACTTTTTCTTGAAATTACGATCAAGGTGCTGAATTTTCTTGTTTACACAACGGGAGTCAACATTATTGCCGGACTGATCGGCGGATATATCGCCGTTTATATCATGAACAGGCTCGGGCACAATAAAGAAAGAAAGAAATATTGATAATTGTCCTATCTTTATTTAAGTCCGTGAATAATTTCATTTATATCCGTTACCATTAAATTATTAATCTTTTTTTCAATGTCCAGTATGGATTTTTTGTTCTTAATTATATGATTTTTTATTTCCTCTGTCTTCCCGTATCTGATCAGTAAATCCGCAACTCTCTCTTCAACACTGACAATTTTATCATGTGTTACTCTTTTATCCGAATAGAACACTATTTCTTTCTCGCTTAAATTTTCATTGAGGCTGTAATTTTTGAGTTCTACATGTTCTTCAACTATATCGGCTACAACATCATACCCCAGTTCTCTCAGAAAAATTCCTCCTGTCATATCGTGACGTTCTTTAGTGCCTAACGATCTTGTTTTTGTTATGTCATGGAGAAGCGAAGCGGCAGTGACCAGGTCTCTGTTTACTGCAACGCCGGGTTTAAGATGGTCGGTAATTGCCAATGCGACTTTCATCACCTGTAGCGAATGCTTTTTTATATTCGAAAGCATTCCATCTTCCATAATATCGTAGCATTCTTTTAATGACGGTATTTTGTTATTTTTCATGATGTAATTTTATACTTGAAAAACTTTGATATATGGTATAACATAAAGGCGAAATAATTTATATATTTTTGTTGCCTTAATAGATTATATCAATCAAAATTCATTTTATGAGTTGATATTAATATAGACAAGTTGTTTTATTATTTTGACGAAAATAAAACTGAGTAAATTTTAAAAAGGATAATGATCTGTAACTAAGCTGTGATATTTTATTGCAGTTAACAGGCTAAAAGCGCGGGGTTTATTTTCCTATGAATAACAATGAAATCGTAGAAAATGTAGCTTTAACAGAAGATTCTAAGAGTAAGGAAGCGTTCGTTTCTGAGGATCAGATAGTTCAGATAATCAGTTTTTCTCTCTTGAATGACGTCGAGTACGGGATCAATATTCTTTCGATACATGAAATATTAAAGAAGGTGGATATTACGAGATTACCGAATACTCCTCCTTTTATTATGGGTGTAATAAATTTAAGAGGGAATGTCATTCCTGTCGTCAATATAAGAAGAAGGTTCGGATACAAAGAAACCAGGATTACAGATGATTCAAGAATAATAGTTGTCGGTGTAAACGGTAAACTCTTCGGTTTGCTGGTAGACTATGTTTTTCAGGTTTTCAGAATACCGATGAAAGATATTAATTCCCCTTCCGAGCTGATTGACGGAGTTTCGGCGGAATTTATCCAGGGCGTCGGCAGGATGAAGGACAGGCTGATAATTATTTTAAAACTGGAAAATATGCTTTTTGTTGAGGAGACTCAAAAAATTGAAAAATTACCATCGTAAGCGCGGTTCGACACGGAATTTTCGATAAATTGGAGATAAAATATGGCTTTTTCTATTGGCGAATATCAGGATATATTTTTAGAAGAGGCGGATGAACAACTTCAGGAATTAAATCAAAGCCTTCTGGCGCTGGAAAAGAACCCGAAAGATATCGATATAGATATAATTAATAGCATTTTCAGAACCGCCCATTCCCTTAAAAGCTCGGCAGCCTTTGTCGGCTTAAACGACCTCAGCGATCTCGCCCATCATATGGAAAGCCTTCTCCAGGGAGTACGCGATAACACTCTGACAATGTCTTCTCAGATAATTGAAGTTCTCTTCCAGTGTTTTGATCTGATAAATTCGATTATAAATTCAGTTTCCAGAGGAGAAGAACCCAAACAGGATTTGACAAAGACGATCAATAAAATAAAAGAGCTGAATGAATCTCCTAAAAGCGCCCAGAAAAAAGAAACGGATTCCGGAACTAAAGGGAAATCACGATCAGAAGAATCCGAGGGAAAAGAAGCCCTTCCTAAAATTAAATACGCACAGAAGGAAATAAAGAGCATAACGGAAGCTATTAATGCCGGAAAATTCTGCTGCGAACTCGATATTTATATTGATCCCAATGCTCAGATGAAATGGATAAAAGCACAGCTTATCATTACAAAACTGGAGCAGATCGGTGAAATAATGAAGTCTATTCCTTCTGCAAACGAAATTTCCCAGGACTGGAACGATAATATTTTAAGGATAGTTTTTTATACGGATCAGACTGCAGATAAGATCAGAGGGGCATGCGAGATTGATCAGGTCAATAAGGTTGATTTAAGCAAAATTACTCTTATAAAAAATAAAGATGACAAGACCGCTCTTAAAGTTAATGCCAGAGAGACGCTATTCAAGGAAAAAGAAATCATCAGCAGCAGGAAAGAGGAAACAAAGATAAAGGATGCTGTCAAACAGGATGAACACGAGACGGATGATGACGACCACGATGAGATAAATTTAGGCAGAAGAAAGGAGGATAAGAAGGCCGTTGCTTTAAAGATAGTCAAGGTATCCGTTGACAAGCTCGATCTTCTTTTAAATACCGTCGGCGAACTGGTAATTGCAAATTCCGGATTTTTCAGGCTGTTCGATGAAATAAAAAAAAGTAACATTGACAAAGCAATTAAAACTGAATTTAAAAACAGAATGGATCAGATGTCGAGGATAGCCAAAGATCTTCAGAGCGGAATTATGAAAACCAGAATGGTACCCATAGGCCAGGTATTGTCAAGATTTAACAGGCCGGTAAGGGACCTCGCAAAGGAATTCAACAAAAAAATTAATTTTGTAATAAAAGGTGAAGACACGGAACTGGATAAAAAAGTCATAGATGTGATAGGTGAACCATTGCTTCATCTGCTGAGGAACGGCATCGATCATGGAGTTGAAAATTCCGAAGAAAGAAGAAAGCTGGGCAAGTCGGAGGAAGCAACGGTAACTATTAATGCATACCAGGGCGGCAATCAGATTTTTGTTGAAATCGGCGACGACGGGCGCGGCCTTAATTTTGAAATGATAAAAAGAAAAGCGCTCGAAAAAGAGCTGGTTGCGCCGGAGGTTCTTGAAAATATGGATAACGACGAAATAGCGGAGTTCATTTTCCGCCCGGGTTTTTCAACCGCCGAAGTAATTACCGATGTATCCGGCCGCGGAGTCGGCATGAATGTTGTAAAGGAAACAGTCAACGAACTGAACGGCAATATAAGAATAGATACCGAGCCGGGAATGGGTACCAATTTTGTATTATCATTCCCTCTTACTCTTGCGATAATTCCCGCAATAATGGTTAAAGTAAGCAATGAAATGTACTCTATACCGCTTCCGGACGTAATTGAAACAATTAAAATAACGCAGTCCGATATAACTACGATCGAAGGAAGAGAGGTAATAAACCTGAGAGGCGAGATTCTTTCCCTGCTGCGTCTGAATGAGTTTATCGGAATAAAAAGCACAATTGCTCCGGATATAAAGATCCCGGTTGTTATTGTCGGATATGGGAACAGAAAGATCGGGGTAATCATCGACAGTCTGGAGGGCAAGCAGGAAATCGTAATCAAATCTCTTGAGGAAAATTATACCAATATAGAAGGCCTTTCGGGGGCATCAATACTCGGGGATGGAAGTATTTGCCTGATACTGGATATCGCATCCATGATCAATAAAGTCATCGCAGATGAGGAAAAAACAATCAGGCAGAAGAAGCTTCAAAAAGCGGAAGAGAGCGCGATGTCCGAGAATTCGACCGCAATCGAAGAAAAATCGCTGGAAGATCTGGAAATTGAGAAAAAGAACATCAAAGCGAAAATGATCTCCGGGAGCGAATTGACGGATTTGCAGGAGAAATTAAAGTCGGAGGATCAAAAATCATTAAGGAAAACCCTTGAGGTTGATTTACGGAAAATCGACGATGATATCGCGGAAGACATAATTTTCATCAAGGATGAAGAAATTTCGGTAAATAAAACAGAAATATCATCTCCTGAAAATAAGATAGAACAAAAAGTCAAGGAATCCCTGAGCACATTCAGAAAGGAACTGGAAAGCAATGTAAGAGATAATATTGAACTTGATGACGATGATGAAATACTTAAAAGTATAAATATTAAAAAAGAGGATATGGAAAAAATTAATGTAATTGCCCATGTCGGAATTGCAAATGCCGCCGAATCTCTTTCCAAAATTTTAGATAAGTCCGTATCCCTTTCCATCCCCGAAGTTGAAATAATACCGATTAAGAATATTGCAAAAATTATAGGAGACATAGACACGGTATATGTCGGAGTATTTATGCCTATAATGGGCGATGTCAACGGCGCGGTACTTTTTAGCTTTACCGAGGAATCCGGTTTTGAGCTGATCGATATGCTTTACGGATTATCAACCGGTAAAACCAAAAATCTGGATCAGGACGGCGAATCAGCTTTGAAAGAGGTAACAAATATAATCGGATCATCAATGATAAATATACTGGCTGAAAAAATCGATCTTAGAATAAGGCCGGATATTCCTACTGTTGTTCACGATTATATACAGTCTGCAATAGATTCAATTCTTATACAGAATAATATATCCGGAGATTATGCTCTTTCAATGAATACGTATTTTTATTATCATGATGATCGCGTTTTGGGTAAGCTATTTATATTATCAGAGACTGAATCATTAAAAAAGATGATAAATAAAATAAAAAGTAAATAATTTATCGGCGATCCTTCCCTGCCAGCATGGCCGGGACAAATTACATGCGGAACGAATAAAAGCAATATTGTATCGTTTTTTAATTTGATTTTTACAATAATATTATGAGAAAAAGGAAAAATGGGGAAAAAGATCAGAGTCCTTGTCGTTGAAGACTCTTCCCTTGCAAGGAAGATCATTACGGATATTCTTTCACGCGATCCCGAAATCGAAGTGGTAGGGACTGCAAATAACGGCCAGTCAGCCATATTTAAAAACGATTCGCTGGACCCGGATGTCATTACAATGGATATCGAAATGCCGGTGATGGACGGGCTGGAATCACTTCGGCATATCATTGAAAAGAATCCCAAACCGGTCCTGATGCTGAGTGTTTTGACAAAACACGGTGCAGAGGAAACTTTTAAAGCTCTCGAATACGGCGCTGTCGATTTTATTCCAAAGCCTGCTTCTAACTTGCCTATTACTTTGAATGAAGTCGCTGATCTGCTTATTGAGAAAGTTAAATCGGTTTCCAAATCGGAAATAAAAATTGCGGGAAAGAAAATACAGCCGGAAGCGAAACAAAGAAAGGAACAGCTTGTAGCGGAATTCGAAAAAAAGATAGTCAGTGTCGCGGGAAAGGAGACAAGCCATAAAATAGTCGGCATCGGAACTTCAACCGGCGGTCCTTCCGCTCTGGCCGGAATTTTTCAGTGCTTTCCCGAAAATTTTCCATGTCCCGTGCTTGTGGTCCAGCATATGCCTGAAGGTTTTACCAAAGCCTTTGCAGAAAGGCTGGACGCGCATTCCGGATTAAACTTCAAGGAAGCGGAGGATGGCGATAAAATATTACCCGGCCACGGCTATCTCGCTCCGGGACATTCTCACATTAAGATAGAAGCCAGGAATGGGGAAAGGATAATCAAACTGGATAAAAGCGGCAAGATTTCGGGGCATATGCCGTCGATAGACGTAATGTTTGATTCGATTGCTTCAAATTGGGGTAAGGATTCGGTGTGTGTTATTATGACCGGGATGGGGCAGGATGGAGCAAAAGGCATATTAAAGATTAAAAATCTCGGAGGTCGTACCATCGCGCAGGACGAAGAAACGTCAGTGGTCTACGGGATGAACAGGGTCGCTGTTCAAATGGGCGCCATCGATGAAATTGTCCCTTTATCCGGTATTCCAGAAACTATCGTAAAAATGTTGTGATAAGCGTAATTTTTTGTTGATATGTTATTTAAATAGTAATATGATGTATATTATTTAATTTTCATTATATCAGAGTTAACGGAGAAAAAAAATGGCTAAGATTTTAATAGTTGATGACGCTAAATTTATGAGAACGCTTGTAAAAGATGCGCTTGTGCCGAAAGGACATGAAATAGTCGGCGAAGCGGAGAATGGAAAAATTGCGGTAGATATATACAAAAAAGTCAAACCCGATCTCGTTACAATGGATATTACAATGCGTGAGAAAGACGGAATTGAAGCGGCAGAAGAAATACTGGCTCTGGATCCATCGGCCAGAATAATCATGGTAACGGCGCTCGGTCAGGAAAATTTATTGACAAAAGCGATAAAAATTGGAGTTAAGGATTTTGTTGTAAAACCGTTCCCTCCGGAGAGACTGCAGAGGGCAGCGGAAAAAGCTTTATCATGAAGAATATTTGAGGGATTATTCGCTCATCTAAGTAATTTTATGCGAATAACGGAAAAGAAAAATTTTGGAAATGCTCGTAGAATCAAATGAAGAAATAAGCGGTGAAAGAAACAATAGCTATATTTTAAATATTGAAAATTTTGAAGGTCCGCTGGATCTTTTATGGGATTTAATAAAAAAAGCCAAGATTGATATAACAGAAATATTTATCTCCCAGATAACGGAACAATATCTGGAATATCTGAAGCTTATGGAAAAAATGAATGTAAAGATAGCTTCAGAGTTTATTTTAATGGCTTCGGATCTTTTATATTACAAATCGAAAGCGCTTCTGCCAGGCGATGACATCGAAGACGAATATTTCGTACCCCCGCTTCCTCCCGATTTGGTTGAAAAATTACTTGAATACAAAAGATTTCAATTAACGTCATTAAAGCTTAAAAAGCATTACGAAAATTATTCCGATGTTTTTTACAGAAATAATTTAATTCAGGAAATGAGCACCGACGGTAATGAATTATACACAGGCGTCACACTATACGATCTCCTTGATGTATTTGCAGACATCCTGCAGAAGAAAGAAGAGGTCGTCAGTAAAGAAATTGTATTTGACGAAATCCTGATAAGTGACATGATTGTTTTAATTTCTTCCATTCTGGAGAAAGAGAGCAATATTTTTTTCAGCGACCTGTTTTCCGATATTCCCGGAAGGATAGAGCTGATAGTATCCTTGCTTGCAATATTGGAGATGGCAAAACATGGGAAGATTAAAATTTTACAGCATAAAGTCTTTGGCGACATAAAAATACTTCGCGTTTGAAGCTCTCCAAATTTTAAATTATCCTGAATTCTTAATGCAAATTTTATGAGTGAATTGATCACTGACCGGAATCCCGAGACAAAAAATAAAAATCCTGATGGGAATTCCCCGCATATTGATATTTCCGGGAAGGAAGACGGCATTGAAAAGGATGATAAGTATTATTATGGTTTATTCGAAGCAATTCTGTTCTTATCCAACGATCCTTTACCGGTTTCCTTTTTCAGCAGAAATTTCGAGATGGACCAAAAAAATATTAAAATCATTCTCGATTCTCTGGTTGACGAATACGAAGAGAGAGGGGGGGGGATTACACTTAAAGAAATTTCCGGCGGCTATCAATTTATAACACGCAGTCTTTTTGCGGAGGATATAAGAAGAAGCCTTTTGTTTGATAAAAAAGAGGGCTTAACAAAGGGGATGCTCGAAGTGCTGGCAATTGTTGCCTATAAACAGCCCATAATCCTTGCACAGATCGATGAGCTCAGAGGAGTTTCCTCCAGAATGGTGCTGGCAAAATTGATGAAAAAAAATCTTGTAAGACCTGTCGGAAGAAAGGAGCTTCCCGGAAGGCCCCTTCTTTATGCTACAACGGATGAATTTTTAAAGCATTTTGGATTAAAAAATATTTCAGATTTGCCTAATATGTCAGAGATCGAAGAATTTTATTATGAAGACGGGGAATAGCTGTTTTAATTATGTCCGGGTCCCCGCTAACCTGAATTACGTCCGATATGAATGATAGGAAGAGAATAATTGTCGCGGTTGACGGCCCTGCGGGTTCGGGGAAAAGCAGCATTTCGAAAGAAGCTGCGGAACAGCTTGGGCTTAAATATATCGACTCGGGAGCGGTTTACAGATCGATTACATGGTATTTAATGCAGAAATATAATGCAAAATTAGCTCCAAAGGAATATATGGACGACCTGAACGGTATTGAGATTCTTCAAAAGTTCAATCCTGACGGTTCCTGCTCAACATTTATAAACGGACGGGATATATCGGAAGATATAAGGGATATAAAGATTTCGGATAATATCGGGATCGTGTCGGATAATATACAAATAAGAAATTATGTGAACAGTCTGTTGCGGGAATGGGCTGTTGAAGATTCCATTATTATGGACGGGAGAGATATAGGCACGGTCGTCTTTCCGAATGCCGACATTAAAATTTATCTTGATGCATCTGTTGACGTCAGGGCTCGGCGCAGGGCTCTGGAATACCGGGGGAAAGGAAAAGATGTTGACATAAAGGACATTAGGAAACAGATTGCGCTACGTGACAAACAGGATACATCAAGGCCATTTGGGCGCCTGGTTAAAGCTCCAGATTCAGTTTATATTGATACATCAGAAATGACAAAGAGTGAAGTGATTAAGAGAGTAATTGCATTAATCAACAATCTATAAAAAACCAGTTAGTTCCGGCGTATAATCAATTTTAACAATGTGAATATATTGTTTTCTCCTGCTGGCGGCAGGGATAGTTGAATTGCACATCAGGGGCCAACTTGATTTGGAACACTTTTTTGCAATATGTTAATTTATACAGGGTTAGTAATATGATAATCAGTGAGAAGTTTGAAGATAATATCGATATGCAGCAGGTAGCTGATTTTGCAATAGACATACTTGAACCTAATAAAATTTTTGAGGGGGAGATAGTTACAGTTGACGATGATTACGCTTATGTAAACGTCGGTATAAAGACTGACGGCCGTGTCAAGCTGGAAGAATTTAAAGAAAAACCGCAGATCGGCGACAAGATTGACGTATTGCTTCTGAACAAGAGACTGATAGACGGGATGTATGTATTTTCAAAGACGGCCGCCGACAGGGAGAAAAAGTGGGCTAATTTTATAAACATTTATGGGAAGGGCAGCGGTAGCATACAGGGGACATGCGGTAACTCCAACAGTAAAGGATTTGTTGTCGATTGTAACTGTGTCGAAGGCTTTTTACCGTTTTCCCTTGCTGCGGATCTAAAGATTAAAAAAAATTCCAATAACGGCGCGCAATTCTGGTTCAAGATAATAAGCGTCGATGAAAAGAAGCATTCGGTTCTTCTCTCAAGGAAAGAATATATTGAAGAAGAAAATAAAAAATTATGGGAAAGTTTTTTATCCAAGTACAGGACCGCGGACAGAATACAGGGTAAAGTTAAAAAATTTGTAGAATTCGGGGTGTTTGTAGAGGTAGACGGCATCGAAGCGCTTTTGCATAAGAATGATATGTCGTGGAAGAAGGTATTTAAACCAAAAAAATTGTTACAGGAAGGAGAAGTCAGGGAATTTATTATATTAAATATTAATCAGGAAGAATATAAAATTTCTCTGGGATTGAAACAGCTTGTAGAAGATCCCTGGCTTAAGGTTGAGGAGAAATATAAAGTTGGCGATGTTGTTAAGGGAGAACTTGTCACTCTGACCAACTTCGGCGCTTTTGTAGAGATAGAAGACGGCATTGACGGATTTATTGATTCGTCTGAAATATCGTGGACAAAAAGAAACGTTAATCCAAAAGATGTTTTTCAAAAAAACGGGAAAATTGAGGCGAAGATCCTTGAAATAAAAAAAGATGAAAAGAAAATACAATTGGGATATAAACAGTTGCTGCCCAATCCATGGGATACGATATCGGAAAGGTTCCCGGCAGGCTCCATTCATAAAAGTAAAGTAAAAAAAATCATGAATTTCGGATTATTCGTCGAACTTGAGGAAGGAATTGACGGGCTGGTCCATGTTTCGGATATAAGCTGGGATGAAGATTTTAAAGACGCTGCTGGGATCTATAAGGTAGGCGATACGGTCGAATATAAAATACTGGAAATCAAACAAAATGAAATGAAGATTTCGTGCGGGATAAAGCAGCTCATAAAATCTCCATGGGAAATAATAAACGATAAATATCCTGCCGGAAGTAAGGTTTCGGGTTCGATTTCCGGTATAGTGCCTTTCGGCCTGTTCGTAAAAATAGAAGACGATATAGAAGGCCTTGTGCATATATCGGAAGTCTCGCATAAGAGGATTGAAAACCTGTCGGAACAATTTAAGACAGGCGATAAAGTGAATGTGGAAGTTCTCGGCATTGACGTTGACCGCAAGAGACTTTCGCTAAGTATAAAGAAGTATGACGCTGCAGCCGAGAAAGAAGAGCTTGATAAGTTATTGCATAACAGCGGTTCCCGGAAGGTAACCATCGGAGATTTTATAAAGATCAAACTTGGAGAGCAATGATATAACATGAATGACAGGAAGATTGAGATCAGCAGGAACATTATCGAAAATTTTTTAATGCGTCTGAAGGATATTTTTAGAAATAATCAAAAAGTGATTATATACTCCTCTGTCTCAATTGTAATTATGCTGGCTTTGATATTAAGCGGTGTTGTTTATATTCATAATAAAGAACAGAGAGAAATAAGGGAACTGGAAACAATCATTGACAGGTATTATTCCGACGGCGAGAAGAATAGGAATTTAAAGAGAACTATAGATGAATTGAACTCTTTAATAAAGTCCTCGTTATGGGGATATGTAAAGGAAAACGGTTATTATTTAATAGCCGGATTATTCCTTTCAGAGAATAAGTATAACGAGGGCAGGGAATATTTATTAAAATTCGTCGATGAATCTCCGTCTTCGTTTTTTGCTCCGTTGGCTCTTCATCGTGCGGGAGTAATATGTGAGAAGCTGAATGACATTAATGGAACTTTCCGGATACTTGGTAGGCTTGAAAAAGAATATAAAGAATGTATTATTGCCGATGAAATTTATTATGACATTGGCAGGATGAATCATAAAAAGGGAGATTTTTTAAAAGCAAAGGAATATTATAATAGAGTAATAAAAGACTATCCGATGTCAATATTCAACTCGAAAGCCAAGAAAAGGTTATTTTTGCTTGGCTACAATAGAGAGACATTCGGGACGAAAAAATAGTCGGTTCGATGACGATGGGAGCCCTGTGCAGTCGAAAAATATGTTGACATAACATATGAGTTGCATTATGGGTAAGTTTTTAATTTTAATAGAGATAATATAGGGAGTAACAGAGTGGCTTTACCAAAAAGAAGAAAATCAAAAGCAAAATCAAGAATGAGGAGATCTCATGATGCTATCGGAGTTCCCAATTTAAGGCCGTGTTCCAAATGCGGGGCATACGTCCTTCCGCACAGGGTTTGCCCGGAGTGCGGTCATTATAAAGGCATTTTGGTAGTAGAGCCTAAAGTCAGGATTAAAGAGGCTAAATAATATTATTATTTAATAAGTTTTTTATTAAATTGGATTATATATTCTCCAAATTTTAGCGGAAAATATAAAAAGTGCTAAATATATGAAAAATAAGGAGGACGCGGCGGGATGGCTGTCGATTTCGAAAAAATTAAACAGATAATTGTTGATCAGCTTGGAGTGGATGAATCGGAAGTTACAAAAGAAGCGTCATTTATAGATGATCTCGGAGCGGATTCGCTTGATACAGTTGAATTGGTAATGGCATTGGAAGAGGAATTCGGTATTGAAATACCGGATACTGACGCAGAGAAGATCGTTACCGTTGCTGATATTATTCAATATATTGAGGCCAAACAGAAATAGAGACCAATTAAATATATCTTTTTCTGATTGTGGAAAGCATCGATAATGGGTATTGAAGAAAAAAATGATAACCAAAAAGGGAATAACAACAGGGTAAAAAGGTATAGACAGTTAAACAAGCTTCAAAAAAATTTAAAAATAAAATTTAAAGACAAAAGCCTGCTGAACAGGGCATTGACCCATCGTTCTTATGTAAATGAATTCAGAAGCCTTAAAGATAATGAAAGACTTGAGTATCTTGGCGATTCCGTACTGGCTGTTGTAATAAACGAATATTTATTTAAGCGTTATGAAGATTACCCCGAGGGAGACCTTGCCAAGATAAAATCAGCCGTGGTTTCAGAAACAACGCTCGCAAAAGTAGCTGCCGAGATAAACCTCGGTAGTTTTCTTTTAATGGGGAAAGGCGAGGAACGCTGCGGCGGAAGAGACAGAGCGTCGATTTTAGCCAATACTTTCGAGGCGGTTATCGGCGCGCTGTATCTCGATGCCGGTCTGAAAGAGACAAAAAGGTATATCCTTTCTCTCCTGAAAAGTCATGTCGAAAGAATAGATAAATTATCATATCTCAGGGATCCCAAAACCGCATTGCAGGAGTATGTTCAGGGCAGATACAAAGAAAGGCCGTTATATGAAATTGTTGAAGAAAGCGGACCCGATCACAGCAAGCAGTTTAAAGTGAGATTGACCGTACATGGGGAAAATATCTCTTTTGGCGTCGGATCAAGCAAAAGAAAAGCGGAGATGGACGCGGCAAAAAAAATTCTGGAAGAGGTCTGGAAGGGGGGCGCTTCGATATAAGAAAAAAGTATGGACAATTTTAATATCAGGATCAGGGTTGCTGCACTTTTAATAGAAGAGGGGAAGATTCTTTTAATTGCACATAAAAAGGATAATACGGTTTACTGGTTATTGCCGGGCGGAGGTGTTAATTCCGGAGAGTCCCTGGAAGAAGCTTTAAGAAGAGAGCTTAAAGAAGAATTGGATATACACATCAAAGTAAATGATATCGCATTGATATGCGATTCGATCGCACCGGATGAAAGCAAGCATATAGTTAATATATGCTTTTTTTGTACCCATGACACCGGCAAATACCTGCTGGATAATGAACAGCGGCTTTATGATTTCGGATTTTTTAAAGCCGATGAACTTAATGATATTCGAATCCTTCCACCCATAAAAGACGAACTTAAAAGAACAATGCTTGGTTTTGAAAATAAAATCTATCATGGGAAAAAGTGGGTGGTGCAATGACATCCATTACAGCACGCACAAAAAGTAAAAATTATGAAATTTTTATAGGTGATAACGTTTTACCTCAAATAATCAGAACGGATAAAATATTATCTGCAGACAGGTTCGTTATCATTGTAAGCGAAAGGATTATGGATTTATACGGCGATGCTGTCAGAGAAGCATTCAACCCGTTAAGTAAATATGAAATCTTTAAAATGCGCGACGGTGAAAAAAACAAGAGTTACAGATATGCGGAAAAAATTCTGGATAAAATGCTCAGAAAGGGATGTACCCGGAAATCAGCAGTTATAGGAATCGGAGGAGGTGTTGTCGGGGATTTTGCCGGTTTTATAGCCTCCGTATATATGCGGGGAATTCCGGTTATACATGTGCCGACGACACTCATGGCTATGGTTGATTCATCTATAGGAGGCAAGGTTGCAGTGAACCTGTCCCTTGGCAAGAATATAGTAGGTGCTTTCCATCAGCCTTACATGGTAATTTCCGACGTCAGTTTTCTCAAGACATTGCCTGAATATGAATTTAAAAACGGGCTTTCCGAAGTTTTGAAACACGCTTTGATAGGCGATAAGGAACTTATGGACATTTTAAATAAAAATGACTTGAAATCGATAAAAGACCCGGATATTCTTCAAAAAGTCGTATATTTTTCCGCATTATTTAAAAGCAGGATCGTTGAGGAAGACGAAGATGAAAGAGGCTTAAGAACTATATTAAACTTTGGCCATACGGCCGGTCATGCTGTCGAATCGATGACCGGCTATAAGGATTTCCCTCACGGAGTGGCAGTCGCAATAGGTTTGAAAATCGAGATGGAGATTTCAAAACGGATTGGATGGGTCAATAACGAAGAGACAAGGACATTGAATGATCTGATTTCGCGTTATGATCTGATTTATAAAAATAAGAGATTCAATGCATCAAAAATTATTGAGCATATGAAATATGATAAAAAAAATTCCGGCAACAAACTAAGGTTTGTTCTTTTGAAAGGGCTTAATAGACCTGTTTACAATCAGGATGTGGAGCCCGATCTTATTGAAGATGTTATAAACAGTATTGATTTCTAAATTAAATCGGAAAGCGGAGAAAATAATGAAAAAATTGAGGCTTGGAATTATAGGCGTAGGGCATATGGGACAGTACCACGTCAGCGTTGCGGCATCACTCAAAAATAAAATCTCCGTGAACGGAATTTTTGACATCGATCTGGAAAAGTCCAGGGAAATATCAAATAAATATAGAGTTAATTATTATGACAATGTTGAAGATCTGCTGAAGAATGTTGAGGCTGTAATAATTGCAGTGCCGACGTATCTGCATTACAAATACGCCTCCATGGCGTTTGACAGGAATGTCCATGTACTGGTTGAAAAACCCGTTACGGAGAAAATTGACCAGGCAAGAAAACTGGCAGCCAAAGCAAAAAGAAAAAACCTTGTTTTCCAGGTGGGGCACGTTGAAAGGTTTAACGGAGCCGTGCAGGAATTGTATAAAATTGTTACGAATCCGCTAATAATTGAATCGAGAAGACTGGCTCCGTATTCCGACAGGGTGAAGGATGTCGGAGTTGTACTTGATCTGATGATTCACGATATCGACATTGTAACCAATATTGTCCATTCTCCGGTTATATCGGTTAAAGCTTCGGGAGGGTCGGTATTTTCCAATTATGAAGATTTCGCAACGGCGATACTTCAGTTTGAAAACGGCTGCATCGCAACTGTGACAGCATCGAGGATAACTCAAAGGAAAATACGCACACTATCGATTAGCCAGGAAAAATCCTATATTTTCCTGGATTATTCAACCCAGGATATTCATATCCATCGCCAGGCTTCTCAGGCATTCCTTTTAACAAAGGAAGAGATTAAATACAGCCAGGAATCGTTTGTTGAAGAGTTATTCGTTCATAAAGAAAATCCGTTGAAACATGAACATGAGCATTTCTATAACTGCATTCATAACGGCCTTATTCCGTCCATAACCAATGAAGCCGATATCCGCAGTCTTGAGGTAACGCTGGAGATCGAAAATATTATCAGGAACCAGATGCAGAAAGACAAGCGAATGGCTGTAAATTAAAAAAATGCATATTTTTTAAAACCCGCTTCGCGGCTCTTAAACCTTTCCGGTATGATTGCTGTAAGATTTACAATAAAATATATAAACAAGGGATTTGATAATTGAATTCAGAAATTACTTATTCCATTTCAGAATACGAGGGCATTAAAATTGTTAAACTCTCAGGAAGTATTTCAAATGCAAGCAAAACGGAATTAGAGAATACAATAAACGGGCTTGTACAGAAATATAATGTTATACTCAATATGAAAGAAATAAGCGTGATTACTTCCGGAGGGCTTACATCGCTGATCAATATCTCTGCCGGGGCGCGCAAAAGAAAAAAAAGAGTAATGTTAATGGGGATCAGGGATAATTTAGTTAAGATGTTTGAGGTTATGGGAGTACTTCCATATATCACAGTAATAGAAAATATTGAAGAAGGTATTGCAAAAATTTAATAGAGATTTACTCTTACCCCATGCCTTTTAAATACTGATGGACTATCGGTTTTCCGTTATAAATGTTTTTAGATAACAATACTTCGGTATTAAAATATTTATTAATGAGATGTGCATCGATTGTATCGGGAGTGACTTCGGCAGCTATCCTGCCTTCATCCATTATCACGATTTTATCGGCAGTTTGCAGAAGAAAATCAATTTCATTGCAGGCAATTAAAATGATTTTATCTCCGTCTATCGAATATTTCATTATTGCTTTCTGCAGCAGTGCTTTCGATTCCATATCCAGGTTGCCTGTCGGATTATCCAGAAGAAGAATATCGGCATTCTTGATAAATTGACATGCAATCAGGGCTTTCTTGAACGTTCCTTCCGAAAGGGTCAGGACTTTTTTTTCTCTCTGGTCATTTAAATTAAATATTTTTATATATTCCTCGGTTATCTGGGCATCCAGGTCGGTGAAAGGGCTGAAAGATTTCTTATGCAATTTTCTTGATTGCATAAGAAAATTAAATAAACTTTCGTCAATAATATTATGGGAATTATCACAGGAAAGCGACGCAATAAGCCTCTCCCTGTTTTTTATTGAAAGTGATTTTATTGAGAGATTATTAAAAAGAATATCGCCCTCGTTGAATTTTATTGTGCCTGCTATGGCTTTTAACAGCGAGGTTTTTCCGGATCCTGATTTTCCTATAATGCCGGTAATCTCGCCTTCATTATAAACTGCATTAATGCCTCTTAATATTTCCAGATTGTTTTTTGTATATTTAATATTATTGATTATCAGCATGGATATTTTAAAGGCTATTTGGACACAGAAGGTTCGGGATTCGGCTTTTCCTCTTTATTGTATCTTGAATCAGCTTCGGCTCTGAGCTTCTCCTCTTTTAATTTCTCTTCCCTGAGTTTTTCCTCTTCGATACTCTTTTTTTCTTCAAGAACCGCCTTTTTTATTGCTTCTTCTTTTTTGATTTTTTCTTTTTCGATTTCAATCGCGATCTTTCTAATTGCGTATTCCGATTTTGCTTTCGCGAGATATCCGTTTATATCCGATAATGCCAGCAATATGTCTCTGGCTTTGTCTTCCATCCCGGTTTTTGCATATGAAATACACTGCAAATATCTGTCATCATTCGCGAGTGACAGTTTCTCGAAATGGTTTACAGCTTTTTCATGTTTTCCTGAATAAAAATATGCCCTTGCGGCCATTAATGCGGTTTCATTATTTTTTTGAGATTCCGGCAGGGATTCAAATACTCTTGCTGCTTCCTCGAATTTTTTATTATCGTAATAATTTCTGAACAGGAGTGAAATTGCCCTGTGATATTTTTGCGGGATGGATTCTTTTAACGCATAATATTTATTGAATAATTGGCTGAAATACTGCGCGTATTTCTGGTCGTTCATTTTATATAATATGCTGCCTATCTGAAAGAGGATTTCAGTATTATCCGGATTTAATTCCCTTGCTTTCAGAAGAACAGCGACGGCCTGTTCCAGACTGTTTTTTTTAATATAAATTGCAGAAAGCATTAATAGCGGTTCGCTGTCTTTTTTATTCTGATCCGCGGCAGCCAGATATTCTTCCTGTGCCTTTTCAAGCTCTCCCAATTCATAATATGAGGTTCCCATCTTTAGGCGCAACGAATATTTTATTTTAGAATCGAGAAATCCATACTCCCTGGCTTTTCCCAGATGAGTGATCGAGTTGCTGTAGGATTGGTCATTGAAATAAATTTCTCCTATCAGAAGGTGAACTTCGCCGTAAAACGGTATTCTTTCAATAATTTCCTTAAAATAGCTTAATGCCCTGCTTGTATCATTTTCATTGAAAAGCATTAAACCTATTTCGAATCTGGGAGCCAGAAACGAGGAATCGATTCTCATGGCATTGTAAAACGCTTCCCTTGCTTTATCGTTAGCATTTTTTTTCTTATATTCAACGCCGGAAACATAAAGCTGTTTGGCTTCGTCGTTCTCCGTCCATAAAAATTTATTTATTAAAACCTCCGCCTTTTTTCTAGCGGCTTCATCCCTCATCGCATCCCACAATTCCCTGCATGCTACCACCATCTCATGGTATTTGCCTTTTTGTTCCTGAAAGACAATAAGATTCCAGTAAGCCAGTTTTTTATATTTCCCTATCATCCTTTTAGTGACTGCTGTTCTGTAAAATTCTTCAGCTTTATCGAAATTCCCTTCATTTTTTTCCATTTCACCCATAAAATAGTATGAGTTCCCATCGTCGCTTATTTCTATGCTTTTTTCAAACATCTCCCTGGCTTTGTCATATTTTTTATTGCTGAAGTACCTGCAGCCTTCTTCATAGTATCCCGCATGCAGAATAGCGCTTATCAAAAGGAGTAATGGAATTAATACGATGGTTTTATAAAATGATGATAGTTTCATAATGTTGTTTTTTTAACTTTTAAAATAAGTTTTATAAAATAGAGTTGTTGTAATATTGGGAATTCTTTATAAAATGCATTATCGGCGAAATATTTTCAGGCCATTTATCACAATACCTTGGATTATTCAACAATTCTAAAATATTATTATTACACAATTGTTTAAATATATACAAATGAAATGCAATATTAATTTTTTATTTACATAAAATATGGAGCTAATAATATAAACGACCACCAGCAGTGCTAGTGGTATTAAAAACTTTATTAAAAAACCGGCTGTGAATATTGCCACACGGGAGGCATGGAGGGAGATTATTAAATTGCCTTTTGATGCGGAAGGAGCCTGATGGATCAGTTTTCAACTAAACCGATACAGAGATAAAAATTGAAAAGAATTTCGTATATTATTGTTATCATAATAATCTTCCAATTTATGCACCTGTCATCCGAACCTATAAAAAATCAGGATAAAAATTTAAACATTGGCGCGAAATCCGGCCAGCCTGCAGACAAAAATTTTGTTTTTTCCGGAGCAGATGAGGGCGAATATATTAAACTTGCGGAGTCAGGGGAAGAAATTCTCACAATGACCGGAAATATAAGGATGGAATTCGACGGGAAAGTGATATACGCCCGGCATATTGTCTATAACCGGGGCACGGGCGATGTTACTCTTACCGGCAATATTATTTTTATTGACGGTAAAAACAGGATTCAGGCAAGCAAGGGAATATTCAACGTAAATGATTATGCCGGCGTTCTTTACGATGCCAGATCATCCGAAAGGCCGGTTTTTTTCGATACGAAAAAGATACGTATCGCGAATAAAAATACATATATCACGGATGATACAAATTTAACCACATGCGAGCTTGAAAGGCCGCATTATCACTTTTCTGTTAAAAAAGTCACGGTTTACAGCGATAAACGTGTTATTGCCTTCAACGCAGTTTATACGGTCGGAGATGTCCCGCTTTTCTATTTCCCTGTGCTTGCCCATTCAGATGACGGTATCGGTATTATAACCCAGTTCGGACAGGGAGGAAGAAGGGGCACATTTATGCAGAACACGGTGAAATACACTTCGGAAACCGGGGTTAAATGGAAATATAAACTTGATGTTTACGATAAGCTCGGAACCTTCGGTGGAATCGAATACACCGGCAAAACTGCGGATTCCGACACCCGCGCGTATCTTGCAGGCGCCAAATACCGGTATGCTGAGCCTTCCGGCGGGAAGTGGGTAACTAAATCGCTGCCGGAGGGCGAGAACGACAACTGGTTTAAAGTTATGCTGAATAACGATTTTACGTTCAACAAGCGAAGCGGTTCAAATTCGTACAGCTCTGTCAAATTCGAATGGATGAATAATTGGGATTTTGAAAGATATTATGATGCAAGGCGCGAACCGTCCGAGTCCTTCATGATGTTCGGCTTTATGCCGCCCGAGATAGCCCAGAGACAATTCCTCAATTGGAATTATTCCATAGGAGACCGCAGCGCTAATCACGAAATTTCATTGCAGTTTGCAAGGCAATGGTATTGGGACACAACCAGGCCTGTGGATAATATCGACAATTATTCTACAATGGGAAGGTACGTGCCGTATATCGATCAGCTCCCGATATTTAAATTTTCATACAACGATTCTTTTTACCTTATGAATCAGGGAAACGGCCCGGGAGGCAATAATAAACAAAAGATTAACTGGTTCATTAATTTTACCGGCGATTCATATAAGCAATATGATCGAGGCCATTATTACAGCACTGCATACAGGCCTTCCGGCAGCCTGCTCCTGAACACGGATTTTTTATTTCTGAATTACTTTACCTACACACCGGGCATTCAGAACGGATTTATAGCGCAGGAAGTCAGGGGACCTTTTAATAACGACGCATCCGCGAAGAGATCCGCAGAACTTGCGGCCGATAAGAACAGTTTTGAATATTTTGAGATATCGAACGCGTTGAAATTCGGTCTCCCTAAATATTTTCTGCAGGTTACGCACTATTACCGCAGGTCGTACCTTGAAAAGGAAACGGTTGAGCCTTACGTGCATGAAAGGCGTAATGATTTCGTAGGCGGCGTGTTTCTGCTTCCATTTGAAGAACTGAAAATGTCGGTCACAACAAGTTACGATACAAGGACAAAGTTCCCGTTCGAGGATGAAAGACTGAAGAATATTGCGGTCAGCAACAATATATTCCTTGATTTTTGCAGGTTGTTCTATGATTCAGGTTCGGTTTCGAACCGGAAAGCCGGTTTTTTTTACTCGGGAATAGAAGCGGTAAATAATTATTTATATATAACCAAAGATAAAGCATCCGGTTACGATATATTTTATTTAAAATTTACAACCGGTAATTTTTCCTTGCCCGTGATAAAACGCGTCAGAAATTTTGAAATAGGATACGATTTTTACCATGATTACAGATTCGACTTCAGGGATACCATGTCTTTAAAATGGGCTATGGCAATCGATATTCATAAATTATGGCGCCTGGAAATAGGAAGCGGATCCCAGGCGGACAGGGCATATCTGCTGTATGATAATAACGGGCAAAATTTCTTTGACGATTTGCAAAAATCGTTGTACTTTTATGACAGAGATAAGAGTAAAAACGCTGTATTCACATTAAGAAACCTGTATATTAATATTTTGCACGATTTGCATTGCTGGGAAATAGGTTTTTTCTATAATATACTCAGAAAGACTGAAAACTGGGGTTTGGAAAATAAGGACCAGCTGACCTATTATGAACATCTTTTCTTCATATCGTTGACTCTTAGGGCTTTTGAAAGCGAAAGCACACAAAAAACTCAGGTATATCCGATTCAGCCCAGACAGGAATCGCAGCATTGATTTTTAAGTATATTATTATTCGGCTTCCGGTGATTAGTTCAGAAAACCTTTGTTCACCCGGAATTAATTATTTTTTAAAATCATTTGACAAAAAAGTATATGATTTTTTAATTTACAAAATATTTCGGCTGGCGCAGCTTGCCTTCGCGGACAGATTTACGGAATAATTAGTGCGCATAAAATTTCAAATGGTTTTAACGGAGAGATATTATGAATGATTTATTTGGTATTAATTCTAATGAGAGATTTTATGATGAGGATACTAATGATGATAATATGTTCGAAAGCGGCAGCGATTATTATGAAGAATTAGACCGCGATGATGAAAAAGACGAAGATGAAGATAAAGAACCGGCCGATGAAGACGGCGAAGAGACCAGGGTCCATTTAAGCTTCGCATGCGATGACTGCGATTACAGATGGGACGATATAATTGTCGGGAATAAAGAAAAGATAGAAAGAGAAGAATTTGATCTGGCTTGCCCCATGTGCGGCTCCATTTCTATAACCCAGATATGAGCGAAAGATATATCAGGATTCGGGGCGCTCGAGAGCATAATTTAAAAAATATTTCAGTCGATATCCCAAGAGATAAACTTGTTGTAATAACCGGTCTTTCGGGTTCCGGGAAATCCTCCCTCGCATTTGATACAATATACGCAGAAGGCCAGCGCAGATATGTCGAATCCCTTTCGTCATATGCAAGACAATTTTTAGGCATGGTAGAAAAACCGGACGTCGAATTTATCGATGGCCTTTCCCCCGCGATTTCCATAGAACAAAAAACCACTCACCGCAATCCAAGGTCGACCGTAGGCACGGTAACTGAGATATATGATTATTTCAGGCTGCTTTATGCGCGCATCGGGGAGCCCTATTGTTATAAATGCGGTAAAAAAATTTCATCTCAATCCGTGGATCAAATCGTCGAATCATTACTTACTCACTCTACGGGAACAAAAATGCAGATCCTCGCGCCCGTGGTGCGGGGAAGAAAAGGCGAACACGAAGAAAAGCTCGAATCTGCCAAAAAGAACGGTTTCGCGAGGGTCAGGATCGACGGAGAGTTGAAAGACCTGGATGAGGACATAAAACTTTCAAAAACAAAAAAGCATAATATTGAAATTGTAGTCGACAGAATAGTTCTTAAAAACGGGATCAGACCCAGGCTCGCGGATTCCATTGAAACTGCAATGGAAATTTCAGACGGTCTTGTTATTATTATTATCGATTCGGAAGAGAGGCTTTTCTCCGCTAAACTCTCTTGCCCGGATTGCGGCATTTCCATCCCGGAATTGTCGCCAAGGATGTTTTCCTTTAACAGCCCGTACGGGGCATGCCAGAAGTGCAGCGGGCTCGGTTTCATTATGCAGTTCGATCCGGCCCTGCTTATCTCCGATCAGGACAAGTCGCTTTACGAAGGTGCGATAGAGGCCTGGGGAAAGACCACAAGCTACTGGTACCAGGAGCAGATAAGGGCGCTTGAGAATAATTTCGGATTTAGCGGGCATGAACCGTGGAAGAAAATTCCTCAAAGGATAAAGGATATCATCCTTTTCGGTTCCGGCAATGTAAAGATGAATTATAAGATCAAAAGAAACAGCGATGAATATAATTTCCACCGTTCATTTGAAGGCGTGATCCCGAATCTTGAGAGAAGATACAGGGAGACAAAATCCGAATACATGCGTGAATGGATGGAAGGCTTTATGACCAACCATGAATGCGATGCCTGCAACGGAGAGCGGCTCAGACCGGAAAGTCTTTCGGTTAAAGTTGCCGGCAAAAATATCGGAGAGATGACATCGTCTTCCATTAAAGACAGCATCGAATTTTTTTCCGGTATTGAGCTGAACGAAGTCCAGAAAAAGATAGCTTATCAGATCATAAACGAGATAAAAACAAGGCTTAGATTTCTAAAGGATGTCGGTATCGACTACCTGACCTTGAACAGGGCCGCAGGGACGCTTTCAGGAGGAGAGGCCCAGAGAATACGCCTCGCGACTCAGATCGGCTCGAGCCTTATGGGAGTTCTCTATATCCTTGATGAACCGAGCATCGGCCTGCATCAGCGGGATAACAGAAGACTGCTCGATACGTTAAAGCATATGCGGGATATCGGGAATACCGTGATAGTCGTGGAGCACGATGAAGAGACGATCAGGGAATCGGACTATGTCATAGATCTCGGGCCGGGCGCGGGACTGGACGGAGGATATCTGGTTGCGCAGGGAACCGCGGAAGAAATCCAGAAAAATGAAAAGTCATTAACTGGCCGGTATCTTTCCGGCAGGCTTTTTATTACGGTGCCTGGTAAAAGGAGAAGCCCGCGGGAATATATCGAGATCAAGGGCGCAAGTGAAAATAATTTAAAGCATATAGATGTCAGATTTCCGCTGGGCGTCCTCACGTGCGTCACAGGGGTATCCGGTTCGGGCAAATCGACTCTTATAATTGAAATACTGTATAAGGCGTTGTCTTCCATGCTGATGGGGAGCAGGGAATTTCCCGGGAAATTTGAGAGGATTTTCGGGATTGAGAACGTCGATAAGGTGATTGATATTGACCAGTCCCCGATAGGCAGAACGCCGAGATCCAATCCGGCAACATATACAGGACTGTTTACCCCGATCCGGGATCTGTTTTCCAGGCTCCCGGAATCAAAGATCAGAGGCTACAATCCCGGAAGGTTTTCCTTTAACGTGGCAGGAGGCAGGTGCGAGTCGTGCCAGGGGGACGGAGTTAAGAAGATCGAAATGCATTTTTTATCCGACGTATATATTACATGCGAAGTATGCAAGGGCAGAAGATACAATCACGAGACTCTTGAAATAAGGTATAAAGGAAAAAACATATACGAAATTCTTGAGATGAGCGTTGAAGAAGCGCTGGAATTTTTTGAAAACATACCTGCTGTTTCCTCAAAGCTTGAAGTGCTTAACAGGGTGGGCCTTGGCTACATTAAGCTCGGGCAGCCCGCGACAACCCTTTCCGGAGGCGAAGCACAAAGGGTCAAGCTGGCCACCGAGCTCTCGAAAAGATCGACAGGCAAAACAGTATATATACTGGATGAGCCCACCACCGGCCTTCATTTCGCGGATATTAAAAAGCTGCTTGATATTTTAAATTCGCTGGTAGATAAAGGCAATACTGTTATAGTTATTGAACATAACCTGGATGTAATAAAAACAGCCGACTGGATAATAGACCTTGGCCCGGACGGCGGAAATGACGGCGGCCGGGTAATAGCTGAAGGATCTCCTGAAAATATTGCTAAAGTTAAAAGCTCTTACACTGGACAATATATAAAAAAGGTGCTATGTTAAGCAAAAAAACCGTTAAACATTTATCCTTCATGATTTTCCTGTTTTTTTTCTGCGGCATTCATGCCAATAATTCTTTCTCCCAGACCGGCGGATCAACGACATTTGAAACGGCGAAGAGTCATTTTATTAAAGGTTTCGCTTTTTTTAACCGTATGCAGTATTTATCCGCGGTTGAGTATTTTCGGAAAGCTGTTGCGGCGTATCCGGAATATTACACCGCCAGGGAATACCTTGCAAGATCATATAAGCTTGCGGGATTTACAGACGAGGCTGTAAAGGAATGGGAGATTATCGCAGAGATGTCTTCCAATAATGTAGCCGTAATGAATAAGCTGGATTCCATAAAATACCGGCTGTCTGCCGAAGTTCAGAGAAAATTATCCATCGGCTCCAAAGAATTTGTATATTCCGAAGCGTATAATGCTTCGAACATGGGAAGATACAGGTTCTTAAAACCGATTGATCTTGCAGTAGATGCGGAAAGGAACCTGTATATAACATCGTTTTATTCGGGCAAGCTGGTAAAAATAAGCCCTAACGGAGACGGGCTGTCCATTTTTGACCGGGGCACAGGCACAAGGTTCTATGGAATCGATTGTGAGAAGAACAGGGTATGCGTTTCAGACTTCAAATCCGACTCGGTACATATTCTCGATAAAGATCTTAACCTGATAAAATCGTTCGGCACAACGGGTAAAGATGCGGGCAACTTCCACGGGCCGAAAGGCATAAAGTTCGATAAGGACGGCAATATTTATGTTGTTGATTCCGGCAACAGCAGAATTCAGAAGTTCGACGGCGAAGGTAATTTCATTTTAAAGTTCGGGGAACCTGGAGAATACGAAGGCCAGATTGACAATCCGTCGGGAATTTATATAGATGATACGACGGTATATGTAACTGATACGGGAAATAAACGGATCGCATGTTTTGATGATTCCGGGAATTTCATAAAGAATTTATCGATAAGGGAGATACATACTCCGAGAGGAATTAGCAAATATGAAAAAAACCTGATCGTATCGGACGAAAAAAGCGGCCTTGTGTTCTATTCGCTGGAAAACGGAGTTTCTTTCAGATTTAATTCGTGGAATAACTCGAAAAGCAAGTTTTCCAGGCTTGTCTCCGCGCATGCCGACAGGGATGGAATATTATACTGTCTGGATCACGACCATGAGAATGTTTTTGTTTTTTCGCCGCTGCATGCGGTTTATTCAAATTTAGATATCGAGATCACATCCGTTGATGTGAATAAGTACCCCGTAGTGGCATATTATCTGAATGTCAGAACCCGCAGAGGAAATCCGGTTTACAATCTTGAAGGCAAAAATTTCAAAATAATTGAAGATAATGCGTCTGCCGCAAATCTGTATTCGAACTATTTAAAGAACCGGCATCCCTCCGCTTCAATCGTTCTGTGCGTCGACAGATCAAGTACCAACACGGGATTTCATAACGATATTCCGTGGACATCGGATTTTATATTAAAAAAAATGAAAAAGAACGATTCATTGCAGGTACTTAATTTCAACAGGGACGCGTGGATTGGCAATGATTTCGACTGGAGCAGGTTAAAGACGATAAAAGCTCTCCGGAAGAGAATCTATTCCGACGGTAAAGCCGTTGATAAAGCCCTTTATAACGCAATAAGCAATCTTCTTCCGAAGATCAACAGGAGGGGCATTGTTTTAATTTCCGACGGGAGTTTAAATCGGGATTCGTTTGCGAAATACACGCCGGAAAATATCATTGAGTTTGCGAAGAGCCACTTTATACCGATTTATATAATTGTGTTCAGGGAAAAAGATCAGACTCTTAAGCGCATTGCCGAAGAGACAGGCGGTGGCATATTTAAAGCGAATGAACTGGATAATTTAAGAGGCATATACGACAGGATCAGGGATTCGGAAGAGTTCAGATATGTCTTGATTTATACAACATACAAAAATCCGTCAATAAGGGGATGGTGGTCGGATATCAGGATAGAAGTTGATTATAAAGGCCATCGCGGTGTGGAGTGGGGCGGGTATTTCGTTCCATAGAGTGTCATAGCTGTTTTGGTCATCTATCCCGGATTAACCGATCCCCACTAATCATTATTAGATAAATTAACTGAATGGTTGAGTACGCCTTCCATACTCCCGTCCCCCTAACCACGTGCGGAGCCTCCCCTGGGACAGATGGGTCACTAAAACAATCTGTAAAATAATTCTATTTTATTCCCACTTCCCCTCTTAATCGAAATGAATATCGAGAAATATTGATAAATTTTTCCAAGCCGGTGTCCCCTTTGGGGGATAGGGGGAAGTAGCAAAATTGATAATTTATAAATACAACTTATATGCGGATTTAAACCAGAATCCGCAGTCCTATTGATTGAATTCTTGCATGAAGTATTTCAGCCTTAACTCCTAGAATGCCCTAAATGGCTGTTAATCCTCATTACTATTCATTTCCAAGCAAAATTTCCTTTGTCCACTGCACCGCTTTTTTAAACTGGATTTCTCCGCCTGCATTATGGTCGTCTTCCGGGTATACCTCCACGGTCTTTTCGCATCGCAGATGGTTAAATAAAGCAAACACGCATTCCGGCGGGGAAATCGTATCCTTTAATCCGACGGCGGCAAGCGTCGGGATTTTTATTTTATCGGTAAAATTTATCGCATCGAAATAGGAGAGATTTTTTTTAATTAACTTCTTCTTGCTTTGATTGTTCGAAAGAAACTGGTTTATTTCATTGGTTGCGTCGCTTTTGGAAATATTCTGGTTCAGCTCCAGAAAACAGAAGGAAGGAGAATCAATAACCAGCGATTTGATCCTGTTCGAGAAACCGGCGGCAAAAAGCGCGGCGGCGGCTCCCAATCCTTTGCCGATCAATCCCATGCCGCCGCAGTCCAGTTTGCCGGTAAGCCTTAAAAAATCAACGGATCTGAACATATCCAGATAAATATTTTTTATATAAAAATTATTTGCTTCAATTATATTATCCGACAAAAATCCCGGCAGTTTTTTTTCTTCTTTATTGTTATTCGCTCCGGTCGCATTTTTTTTATCCAGAAGCTCATGGCCGCGCAGCCGTAAAAAGAAAAATGCCAGTTCGGGATCCAAATCATCCACGTTCGGATCGAATGGCTGATTGTAATCATGGATTAATATTACGATCCTGGATTTGTCCGAGGCTTTAGGTAAATAAAGCTCACCTTTTACTTTGTATTTCCCGGCTCCGTTGAAGACCGTATTGTAAATCTCGAAATTTACGTTTGAGAATTCTTCTTTTCTATCGATTACGGGATCTATCGGGATTTTTTTTAATTCATTAAATGACCTGTTCCAGAATATATCAAAATCCTTTTCCCTGTCAAGGGGAGGAAGATTAAAAAAAATTCTGTCAAAGTCGTTTATCACTGTATTGTCTATAAGTTTATGATTTTGTACAGCAGGTAATAATTTTTTTGAAGGAGGAAATTTATAAATATCATCAATACCAGTATTATTAAGAGCAATATCAATAAAAATATGAAAAAAGACAAGGGTTTTAAAATGATTTTTTTTATTATTTGAGGATTTGAAAGCCCATTTTTTTTATAAAATATTATCTTATTAACGAGATGGTAACCTATAGACGCGATAACAATAATCCAAAGAAAGTATTTCACAATTGATGTAAAGATGGTTTTGTGGTTTATGGAAAAAAGCGCTATGGGGAATACCAGAATATTCATAACAACCATGGAGGCTATCAGGGCAATAAAAATAAAAAGCAAAATCGTACAGGATTCTTTTATTCTGCTCGTTAGCCCGCTTTTTTCGTAAGAATTGTTCATAATTAAAACCCGAGATGTTGTGGGATGTTCAGCAAATAAACATAAAAAAATCTATCCGAATACCGCTGTTTATTCGTCCGTCGAATTATCCTTAAGCTCCCTTTTTTTATCGCCTTCATCTTTTATGTTATACTTTTTATCCATCCCGGCCGTTTCTTTATCTTTTTTAATTGAATCCACGTCTATCCCCAGTTCATTCAGCGTTTCTTTTGCGGCGCTTTGGACTTTCAGGCTCGGATCATAGAGCATTTTATATTTTAATATGTCAATCGTTCTTTTGTCTTTGGTATCTTTGATCAGAGTAACGGCTTTAAGCCTTACCACGGCATTGTCGCTTCTTAACATATTAAGAAACATAGGAAAAGCTTTGTCGTATCCCAGTTTCACGAGAGAGGATACGCAGTAAATATATAAGTTATTGTATTTTGTCTTTTTATTAAAGGGATATGAATCGATTGTATGCACCAGTTTTTCGATATCCGGTATAGCTTCCGTTATTTTAAGATTTGCCAGCGAATTGGCCGCAAATGCACGTATCTGTTCATTCTCATCCTCATCGTTCAAAATTTCAAGAAGGGTTTTTTTAGGTTCCCTGGTTTCAATTTTTCCGAGAAATAGAACGAAGAGTTCGCGTATTATCTGATGAGTCTTTGTGCTTTTTACGGCTTCGGATGCAAAAGCGGATAATTCGGCGGCTTTAAACTCGCCGAGGGTGTCAATAAGGGCTTCAATTAGATTAGTATTGTTCTCGAATTTTTGCTCTTTTAATTTATTGATCAGGGCAGGTTTCGCGGACGGATCGCCGATTCTTTTTATCGCATATACCGAAGCGACCTTAACGTCATCGGATTCATTATTGAGCATCGAAATCAGTACGGCTAAGGCCTCCCTGTGCTTTAATTCGCCCGCTATGGTTATTGCCTTGATCCTGACTTCAAGTTCTGCTTCAGTCTTGATCGTTTCTACCAGTTTATCCCCGAGATTTTTCCTTAAATCCTGGTTTTTAATTGTCAGGATCTGGCCCATCGCGGTTTTCCTGTCTTTATGTATGCTGTTATCTATTGTATTTATTATCCAGTCGGCTTTTTTCTTTTCTGCCGCATATCCGTCTTCTGCTTTTTCACTTTGTTTTTTATCGGTGTTTTTTTCGATGCCGGGAGCTGTGTTCCCGGATTGATCGGCTTTATTTATCGCATTTCGCTCTGTTTTTATTTCACTTTTATTATTTTTTGCAGCATTATTCTTATCTTTGGTGTTTGTGTTCTTTGAGGTGGTATCCCTCCTGTTCTTGCCGATCGATGAATTTAATTCAGTCAATCTGGAATTGATTTCAATCGATTTGTTGTTGTCGTTTTTATCCTGCTCGTTTTTCTGAGCATAGACAATTTCGCCTGAATAAAAATAAAATAATATTATGATAAAATATATGGATTTTGTTTTCATTTTAATCTTGAGCTATTTTATTAATCGCTATCTTATAATTAAGAGCAAAACTGATTTTTAAGATAACTTGTAAATATGTTTTCTATTATTAATTATCGGAATTATATAAATAAGATAAAATACGCACTTTTAATAATTCGATAATAATATCAAATTTTTTTGTTGAAATATTTAAAGAAAATGATATAAAAATTTCCTAAAAGAGGTGGAATTATGAATATTAAATCATTCTTGAATGTTAAAATATTGGCAATAAATATTCTGCTTATTTTGATATCCGCTTCGTGCAGGCTGGAAGTGCCCATTAAGGAAATGACGCTGGCCAAATCCATGATAACAAGGGCAGTTGAGGTAAAATCCGAGAAATACGCTCCGGATGAATTAAAAAAAGCGAAGGATGAGCTTATTAAAAGCCACGATGCGATGAAAACCGAGGATGTCAAAACCGCAAAGAAATCCGCTGAAGAATCCATAAAATATTCTAATGAGGCCATAGCTAAATCATTGCCGCTTCTGGCGGATGATAATTTGAAAGAAGCGAAAAATGTTTACGAAGAAGCAAAGAGAGCGTTTGCAGAAAAATACGCGCCGGAAGAATATTCCCTTGCAGGCGCAAAGATAGGCGAAGCCGAGTCGATGAATACGGATAAGCAATTCTGGGATTCATATCTTAAATCCAATGAGGCAATAGCTGCCGCGGCCGGCGCAAGAGACAGGGCTCTTTCCAATATATCCGCTCTGGAAGATAGAATTAAAAGTATTGAGGAAGAAGCGAAGAAGCTGGAGACAATCGGTTCCCGGGAATTTGCTCCGGATGAAATGACAGCTATTGAAACAAACCTGAGCGAATCCAGGCGGCTTCTCGGAGAGAAGAATATATTAGAAGCTTCTCAAAAAATTGCTGATGCCGAATCCGCTCTAGACGCAGCCGGCGCAAAGACATGGAAAGGATATGCGGCGGCCAAGATCAAAGCCGCGGAAGAAGGCGTCCAAAAATTGTCTTCATCGCCGTCGAAAGAAGCGTATGCCGAAGATTTACAGAAAGCGGAAAGTCTCCTTAAAGACAGTAAGGAATTATACGCCGGAGAGAATTACAATGAATCCGCCATGAAAGCCGAAGAGGCGCTTGGAGTTTTAAATTCGGTTGCCATCACTATGGAGAAAGGCAAAGAGGCAGGCAGGATAGAAGGAATGCTAAAACCTGATGGAACAATAAGTGCATCAGTGACCGAATATACCGTAAAATATGATCCGAAAAACCGCGACTGCCTCTGGCGTATAGCTTTATATGTATACAAAGATGCCAGGTTATGGCCTCTTATATATATGGCAAATAAAGATAAAATAAAAGATCCCGATTTAATTTTTCCCGGGCAGAAATTCGTTGTTCCTGCTTTAAAGACAGAGGAGAAATTGCCGGATACCGACAAACCGGAAGAGAACGATTTGAATGATTTAAATAAAAATGTTACCGATAAGACGGGTGTTGAAAAGTAAAAAATTTGAAGAAAATTTTTAGCCTGACTATATTCGGTGCCTTCTTAATTATCCCTGCCGTTCTGCAGGCAAGGGATATCAATCTCGATGAAATATATATTAAAAAAATATCCCTTTCTTTAAAAAAGCTTGCTTTAGAAAAAATTGAGACCTACCGGACAGTTGAAGCCGTATTTATCGACAGCAACGTCATTTTTGCCCTGTGGACCGGCGGCAATGATATCGTTTACATAAAAGAGAACGATCGGTCAGGTGCAAACTATATTTTTAAATACCGGTTGATGGACAGGAAAAGTGTAGAACTATGCAAGGTGGACGGCGTAATTACGATTGCCAGAGTTACTCACAGCGGGAGGCATCTTGTTTTAAAAAGGCTCAGGCAGGGAAGCGGCCTTATCCCCCGGGGGGAAACGGTAATTGTAAATCTGGGAACGGGACAGACTAGGACAATATCTTCCTCCTATGCATTCCTCGATTTTACAATTCCGGGCGAGGGAAGCTCGATTATATTGGAAAGAGAAAATGGGATAGTTGAGCTGGCGCTGGATACAAATCTGCAAAGGGGATTAGTGGATAAAAAAAAATATAACGATATCATTCTATCATCCGCACCGTCTCTTTGTTATCTGTCGCCGGACAGGCAAAAGTTTCTTGTGTTGAACGGCAGCGGCGGCAATTACAAAGCAAAATTGCTCAGGAAGACCGGTTCAATTTTTGTCAACGGCATCAGCTCCTCTTCTGAAGTTTTCTGGCTGGATAATTTTTCAATAATTTACAGAACGGGCTTTGCCGGAAGTTTTTCTGTAATTATTCACGACACAATAAATAATAAGACAAGGACGCTTCTAAAAAACTCATATAATACAAACATTAATTATTCGGAAAACTCGCAGTACATATCCTTTTTAAAGGAGCAGTTGATATTTTATTATATAAAATCCGAAGACAAAATTACCGGAACCGGTCTGGAGGGAGAAGATGTTTTTTTCTCTCCCAATGGAAAATTTATTTCGCTTCTATTTAAAAAATTATTCCTGGTAAACTCAAGCTTGCTGGAAAGAAAACATATCGAACTCAAAAGATCATGGAATAAAATATTAAAACATTATGAGGAATTAAATAACAGGAACGACGAGTTCGAAAATGAATATTCTAAATTTTTTATCGGAAGGAAAATACAGCTTTATGAAAAATTATGCAATTGATAATTTTATATTTTTAAAATTAAAAATTTGACAATCCGTATTTATTGCTTTTTTTTGGTATGTAGTCAGGTCCGGGCAGAACCGGATATTAAATAAGAAATAATTATTTCTTATAAATAGAGAAAGAAATAAGATGGAGACTGATATATGGAAAGGAACCTTGCTCTAGAGGTTGTCAGGGTAACTGAAGCAGCCGCTCTTTTCGCCAGCAGGTACGCGGGAAGGGGGGATGCATCAAAAGCCATAAGTATGGCAATTGAGGCAATGATAAAAGTATTTTCCTCAATTCAGGTTGACGGAAGGGTGGTTATCGGTAAATCGGACACGGCTGCTTCGCATCTGCCCGTGGATTCGCAGCTGGGAAATAAAAACGGTCCTGAAGTGGATATCGTAATTGATCCGCTGGACGGCGGGATGACATGCGCCAGGGGGGGGCAAAATTCAATCTCCGCCGTAGCTATGGGTGAAAGAGGTGCGTTTTTCATACCGCCTACATTATATATGGAAAAGATAGCGGTTGGCGCTGATGTTAAGGGCGTCGTGGATATCACGGAGCAGCCTGAAATCAATATTAAACGGGTTGCAAGGGCGAAGAAGAAATATATTGAAGATGTAACTGTGTGCGTACTTGACAGGCCGAGGCACAGCGAACTCATAGAGAGGATACGTTCAGTGGGGGCAAGGATCATTCTCATTACTGACGGGGATATCTCGGGCGCGATCGCCGCCGCAATGGAAGACAGGCCGATAGACATTCTTATGGGCACCGGCCGTTCAATGGAAGGAGTGCTTGCGGCTGTCGCTATCAAGTGCCTTGGAGGGGATATACAGGCAAGGCTTGTCTATAAGGATGACGAGGAAATCAATAAGGCAAAAAAAGAAGGGATAACGGATCCGGGTAAAATTTTTATGCTCAGCGATCTTATCCCGGGCAAGGATCTTATGTTCTCGGCTACCGGGATTACGGACGGGGAATTCCTGAAGGGAGTTCGTTTTTTATCCGGCGGCGCAAAAACGGATTCGATCGTAATGCGTTCCAAGACCCATACGGTAAGGTTCATTACAGCGATGCATCAGTTCGATTATAAGCCGATGTATCGATAAGTTTTTTATATATATTATAAATTCCGGATGACTTTTGATCATTTTATCGTTGATATTTATGATAGATTCAATAAAAGTCAGTCAAGATGAGTATATAAACAAAAATGGAGAAGATATATGGATAAAATAATGGGTTATATCCAGCAGAATCCCGTGATTGCCGTTTGTATCGCAGGCCTGCTTTTATTTATTGCCGGATTGGCGGTTCGCAGGCTTAAAATTGCAGCTATTGTTTTTATTATAATAGCCGCATTTACCTTTTACGTTTTATTGAAGGACGATAAAGTAGGGAAGTTAAAAATAGAAGAGATTAAAAAAGATGTTAAAACCGAAGTCATGAAAAAAATAAAGTAACGCTTCGTCATGAACGGTACATCACAACTGAAAATCCAATTGCTCAGGAGAAACCTTTGACCAAGTTAAAGCTTGTTGAAAAAAATAATATTGAATCTCTTATTTCATCCGCAGGGAGGGCCATACCGCCGTCCGGCATAAGAGAATTTTTTGATATCATTTATTCAACACCTGGATGTATTTCTCTGGGCGTGGGCGAGCCGGATTTCGTTACTCCGTGGAGGATATCGGACTCCGGAAGCTATGCGATCAAAGAAGGCCATACTCATTATACTCCGAACAGGGGACTTCCCGCTCTTCTTGAACTGATCTCATCACATCTCCACAGGAAGACCGGAGTGGAATACATCCCGGAAGAAGAATTGCTAATAACGATGGGAGTAAGCCAGGGACTGGATATTGCATTGAGAAGCATCGTTGATCCGGGAGATGAAGTAATAATTTTTGAGCCGTGCTATGTGTCTTACCCTGCGAATATCAGGCTGATTTTGGGTAAACCGGTAATAATTGAAACCTACTCTTCCGGCGGATTCGGAATAGATGTTTCGAAAGTCAGGGAAGCTATTACCCCGCGGACCAAAGCGATTCTGTTGAATTATCCTTCAAATCCGACAGGATTATCGATTGACAGACGCACACTGGAACAGATTGCAGACCTGGCGATCAAACATAATATTATAATTTTATCGGACGAAATATATTCTTCAATTATTTTCGATGGAGAACACTTCTCGATCACATCGATACCCGGGATGAAAGAAAGAACCATTTATCTCAACGGATTTTCAAAATCGCATGCTATGACCGGATGGAGACTCGGTTATATCGCCGGCCCGTCGCCTTTGATCGGTACAATGCTTAAAATTCACCAGTATACGGCCTTATGCGCTCCGTCAATCTCTCAATATGCCGCGATCGAAGCTATTCAAAAGGCGGATAAAGACGTAGAAAGAATGAGACAGGAATATTTAAAAAGAAGAAATTATATAGTAAATGAATTTAACGATATCGGATTGAAATGCGTTTTGCCAAATGGTGCTTTTTATGTTTTTCCGGATGTATCTTCAACAGGATTGACTTCCCGTGAATTTTCTCTGGGCCTTTTGCAGTCCGAAAAGGTTGCGGTAGTTCCGGGCGAGGTATTCGGGAAATGCGGTGAAGGATTTATTCGATGTTCTTACGCAACATCTATGGAAGCTCTTAAAGAAGCGACGATCAGGATAAGGAAATATACTAAAAGTATTAGGTGAATAATATTTTATAAATAAAATTAATATTTTAAACTTCCGGGTGGGAATACATAATTCGAATATTCCCCGCTGTCATAGATAACGTATTATTCTTAATAAAAAAAATACTTCAGCCAATGGATCCGTCTTGATTTTTCATCTTGTGTTCCATAAAACTTTTTAAAAGTACCAGATATGGCCATTCTGATTGATGGATTTAACCTGATATATAAATTTCCTGACCTGGAAGGAGCAATGTATCGTGGCAAATTAGCCGAAGCAAGAACAGGTCTGTTAATATTATTAAAGCAGTATCAGAGTATAACGAAAGCGAATATTACGGTTGTCTTTGACGGCAAAAAAGGCCATTCGCTGGAAATAAAAAAGGAAAAAGTAACTAGCATAGACGTATATTATTCGCTTGATTACTCAGCCGATTTCCTGATAAAGCAGTTTATAAAGCAGGATATTAATCCCCGGATGACCACAATTGTGACCTCGGATAAAGATATAATCGACTATGTTACGCGTTTTAAAGCAAAAGTCAGAACAAGCGAAGAATTTTCCGCTGAAATAAACAAAACAATCGATAAATATTACGAATCTATCGAGCCGGAAAAGGATGAAAACCCGGTTCTGAACGAAGATGAAGTATTATTCTGGGAAAAACAGTTTAAAAAGTAAGGATAAAATACTCAATTGCTATTGACAAAATATGCTTGTAATAATTAATTTTCCTAATATAGTGATCATGCTGTTGTGATGATCATTGAGGCATTATCGGTTTTTATGCTGAAGGTACAATCGTATATTTTTTATTTCAAGGCGTAATACCTCGACGCTTGCGTCGAGGATGTAAGCCTAT
>CAZVDF010000027.1:0-41577 GCA_964626055.1 uncultured Leptospirales bacterium | reverse complement strand
GGGGGAGTGAAGGCAATTCCCAATTTTCTGGAAAGAGTTAAAATATTTATTTTAAATCAATCCGGAATTTGGCCCCCTCCGGGGATCAGTGGGCGATGGCGCCTCATGTTATTTTAGAAAGAGCTTTAAATTTTAAAGAAAAAATTTATCCCTTTGCTTTATCTGGATATAATTACGATGCGGGGACACATTCTTGTAAGCGGGTCGAATAATGCGGCGCGCATCAAACGTAAGCTCTTCGAGCCTGTGGGCGCACCAGCCTGCGATGCGCGACATGGCGAACAGCGGAGTATTAAGCGCTTCCTTTATGCCGATACAGCTGTAAACAAAACCTGAATAAAAGTCGACATTGGCGCATACTCTTTTTGCAGCCTTAGAACCTTTATATTCATAAAAGATCGCTGGTGCAAGATTTTCTATCATGGAATACAGTTCAAATTCTTCAAGCCTGCCCTTTTCAGCTGCAAGCTCCCTTGACTGCTTTTTAAGAAGAATTGCGCGCGGGTCGGAAATTGTGTAAACAGCATGCCCTATTCCGTATATTTTGCCTGTCCTGTCGTGAGCCTTTTTATTGAGTATTTTATAGAGATAATTTGTAACCTCTTTCTCGCTGTCCCAGTGCTTTATGTTCTGCTTTATATTATCCATCATATTCAGAACTTCATGGCTCGCTCCTCCATGGAGAGGGCCTTTCAATGAAGCTATAGCCGATGCTACTGCTGAATAAGTATCTGTGCCTGTTGAGCTGGTAACACGGATTGTGAATGTGGAATTGTTGCCGCCGCCGTGCTCGGCATGCAGAATAAGGGAGAGGTCGAGTATATCTGCCTCCAGTTTTGTATACTTATCCTGACCTTTAAGCATCATAAGAAAATTTTCCGCAGTGCTCAGTCCGGGATCCGGATGACGAAGTGAGAGCGTCTTGCGTTCGTAGGCATGCCTCATCGCGCGATAGGAATAGGCAATAATTACCGGAAATTTGGCTATCAGGTTCAATGATTGTTTGACCAGATTTTCCAGTGTCGTATCCTCGGCCTTATCATCAAGAGCATATAACCCGAGTACCGAACGCGCAAGAATATTCATGATGTCCGGGCCTTTCAGGGTCAGGATCATATTGTTCGTAAAATTATCCGGCAGTTCGCGCAATCTGCCCATATATTTTTCGAATGAGGACAATTCGGATTTGCCGGGAAGCTTACCAGATATCAGAAGATAAACGACTTCATCGAACCCGTGTCTTTTCTGGGATATAGCGCCTTTCACAATATCTTCAACATCGATACCCCGGTATATCAGCTTGCCGTCCACGGGGATCATTTTATCATCTTCTTTTTTATAACCGATAACATCCCCGATATTGGTAAGTCCCACCAGAACACCGGTGTGATCCGCATTCCTGAGGCCTCTTTTTACGTTATATCTTTCGAATACTCCGGGATTAAAATATGAGGCTTCCCTGACATTCTCCGAAATACGGGATATGGGGTCTTTCCTGGATTTATGTGTTTTTATTAATTTCTTCATATTGGTATAACCTGCCCGGCTTTCTCGCGGCTCTCCTTCGCTTCCCGAGAAGCGGACCCGAGGCTGCTTATGAGCACGATCACTCCTTTCAGCAAATCCTTCTGCACGGACAGAGCCGCTCCGCTTCCTGATGCATTTGATGCATGCGCTCTAGATTCTGCAAGTTCTTTTTGATATTTTATGGTATTACACCTGCTCTAACCATTGTGTATAATGCTTTTGCCTCAATTTCAATGCACTCGAAATATTTTCAAGCCAAATATAATATCCGGGAATGATCATTTGCAGTGCATTACCGGCTGCGGGACGGCAATTCTTTTATTCAATTATTTATTCTTTCCTCAATTTTTAATAATATCTTTATCAGAAAATTCAACTGTGTTTTATAACTACAATTTATAAAATAAACAAAAATCCCGTCAATAGTTGTTAAATTAAAGCGCGTGGATTCCGGCACAATTTAACATTCCAGTAATATTCAAAAGCGTGCGATACATTTTTGTACCGCGAAACATTATCAATATACAATAATGCGTTAACACAGGAAATCTTTAATATTTCAGAACACTCAGCATGCCGTTAAAGGCAACTACAGCCGTTCAATCCCGCCAATTTTCAAAATAGTAACTTATCTTTTAATGGCTTTTATCATCAGTTGTTACATCTGTGTTAACAAATCCAATATAAAAAAAATCCATCATGAACTGGTATGCTTATTGCTAAATAAATGTATCAAATAAGTAAATAATGAGAAAAAAGTTAACGCATCTGACAGAAGTCATTGTTCCGTATTTAAAGGACAGTATAATGAAATCCACATCCGGGAAGATAATTATCCTTGACGCCACTCTCCGCGACGGTGATCAGTCGCCCGGCATGTCTTTCAGCGCCGATGAAAAAATTGAAATCGCATTACTGCTGGAAAAACTCGGGGTAGATATCGTCGAAGCCGGATTCCCAGGTTCTCCAGACAAAGAATTCGAGATAGTAAGGGATATTGCGGCATTGATAAAAAACTCCGAGGTGTCAGTAATGGCTCGCGCTATACCTGACGATATAAGCAGGGCTGCGGAATCAATAAAGGCAGCAGCAAGAAAACGTATTCATCTTACTATTGCGACATCTCCGGAGCACCGCAATTATATGCTGAAAATGAGCAAAGAAAAGATATTGAGAATCGCTGCGGAATCGGTTGAATTTGCCAGATCATTCGCAGATACTGTTGAGATCAGTGCGGAGGATTCGACAAAAACGGAATTTAAATTCTTATGCGAGTTTTGCGAAGCAGCAACCGGAGCCGGAGCGGATGTTGTAAATATTTCGGACACAACCGGATATTCCCAGACCGGTGAATTTTCAAGGCTTATAAAAAATCTGCTTAAAAATGTACAGGCTTTCCGGGACGGAAGATCGATAATCAGCGTTAACTGCCACAATGACCTGGGAATGGCAACCGCCAACACTCTTACAGGAATTTTGTCTGGCGCCCTTCAGGCGGAGACCACTCTTCTCGGTATAGGAGAACGCGCTGGCAATGCGGCGCTTGAAGAAATAGCGGCTGCTATCAAGACAAGGGAGAGTTATTACCGGATAAAAACCGGCATACGCTCAGAATATTTTCCGCAGGCAGCCAGGATAATTTCAAGGATAAACGCCATAAGACCTCATCCATGCAAACCCGTTGTAGGATCAAACACATATATAAACAGATCCGGCATTCACCAGCATGATATGATTGTAAAGAGCAAAACATATACAGTGCCGGATCTTTCGAAGGAATATCCTTCAAGATTTACATTGTCCAGGAATCCCGGATTAGACGGCCTTAAGGAACAGATCAGGAGGATGTCCGGCCGGGAGATCGGAGACAACGATGTTCACGATCTTCTCCCTATATTTAATGAAGAGGCCAATAAGAAAAAAACAATATCCTCCACCGATCTCCTTACCATCCTTTATAAAAAAGGTCTTGTTGACAGCCAGATCTGGAGTTTAAAAAAAATATATTATTTCGATATCAAATCCTGGGATAGACATGAATTTTCACTATTTCTTGAATTTACGGATCAGGATGGTCAGGAAAAATGGGTCAATACCATAGAAGCCACAAAATGGGAAGCTGTTAAAAAAGCGTTAAGATCGGCTTTCCATTTTGATATTAAAGTAATCGAGTATTCTTCTAGCATGTTCGCGGACGAACATTACCTCTCCGAGAGATTCCGGTTAGAAGCCGAATTCGAAGACAATGTGTATACGGACGAAATTTTCGGGAGCGACAGTATTATATTATATGTTGAAAGTTATCTCAACATTGTAAATCAGATTATAGCACGCTATCAATTTGCTGCCGGGACAGCATAAACGAGAGGATTTATTTTAGAATAGTGCCGGATAATGCCTGTTTATGATGGTTTCGGAAGACGGCCGGAGAGTATTAATATTTCTGAGCCAGGCATAAAATGGATGCTTTTATATAACTTGCCGACAGCAATGGAAATTTTATCGGGAAATCATATTTCTAAAACAATGAACATAACCATTAGGAATGCAGTTCAAAATGATATTGAATGTATGTGCCAGATGCTTGCCGGCCTTTTTTCCATTGAAACTGATTTTAAGGCAAACGCGCACAACCAGACTGCCGCTCTTAATTTATTGCTTAGAGACTGCAATAATAAAGCGGCTTTTATTGCCGAATGCGGATCAGTGACGGCTGGAATGATAACCGGACAGCTTGTCGTCTCTACCGCTGCCGGAGGTTATTCTGTTTTACTTGAAGATCTGTTTGTGCTTCCCGGATACAGGAGAAAAGGAATTGCATCAATGCTGATAAATCAGCTATCATTCTGGGCAAAATCAAAGAGCGCCATACGGATACATCTCGTTGCGGATAAAAAAAATACTGCCGTATTGAACCTGTACAGGAATACCGGATTCTTTATAAGCAGCATGACCGGGCTCTACAAACCTATTTAAAATATGCGAAGATCGATTACTATCCTCCATAAGCTTTTCAAACAGGCATATTAGATTACATTTTTGTATCAATTGTGTCCATATAGTACATTTTTGTATTTTTAAAATTATTTTTTCTTATATAATTCTTGATATTTTGTTAAAATCATATTAAAATATGATCATCTTAAATCTACATTTCAGTTTATTATTTAAAAACTGAAATGTTTTTCCCTCTATATATTACAACCGTGTTAACAAATCCGAAATCAATACACTAAATTTAATGTTAGCACATAAATTGCTTAAAAAACAGTCGAGTGCAACTAAATTCAATTTTCAGGAGGGCTTATGAAAAAGCTATTCACTTACGTTTTATCAGCATTGATATTCGGCATAACCGCATCCGCTGTATCAGCGGCGGATGCGGCGTCTAAAGCTATAACCCAGGAAACGTTCGACGCTTTAAAAAGCTCCATGCAGGTCGGCATGGATACGGTATGGGTTCTTTTTACCGCGTTCCTTGTGTTTTTTATGAACCTCGGATTCGCAATGGTCGAATCCGGCCTGTGCCGTTCGAAAAACACCGTTAACATTCTCGCGAAGAACTTTATTGTCTTCGCAGTTGCATCCATTTCGTTCTGGGTAATCGGATGGGGATTGATGTTCGGGAACGGCAGTCCGCTGGTCGGCCTTGAGGGTGTTTTCTTCGCATCCGGAGCTGACAACAGCCCTGCGACAGGCAATGCCTATAAAGGCGTATATTCCGCCCTTAACTGGACCGGCGTTCCTTTATGGGCAAAATTCTTCTTTCAGCTCGTATTCGCAGGAACCGCGGCAACTATTGTATCCGGCGCGGTTGCGGAACGTATTAAATTCCTTTCATTCATCGTATTTTCATTCGTTCTTGTGGCATTTATGTATCCCATAACCGGACACTGGATATGGGGCGGCGGGTGGCTGCAGTCGCTCGGCATGTTTGACTTTGCGGGATCCACGGTAGTACATTCAGTAGGCGGCTGGTCCGCCCTTGCGGGCGTACTTATACTCGGTTCGCGTTTCGGAAAATACCGAAAGGACGGCTCTGTCAATCCCATATTCGGGCACAGTATGTCTATGGTGACCCTGGGCGGACTCGTGCTCTGGTTCGGCTGGTTCGGTTTCAATCCCGGTTCGACAATGGCTGTCGGCGACGGTAGCGCAATCGCGCATATAGCCGTAACTACCAATACTTCGGCAGTATTTGCAATAATGAGCTCAACATTAGCATCATGGATAATCCAGAAAAAACCGGATCTGTCCATGATAATTAACGGAGCCCTGGCGGGACTTGTGGCAATCACAGCTCCATGCGCATTTGTCGGCATGGGTTCTGCCGCAGTGATCGGGATCATCGCAGGCGTCCTGGTAGTATTCGCTGTATTGATGTTCGACAAACTGAAAATTGACGACCCTGTCGGAGCGCTCTCGGTGCATCTTGTAAACGGAGTTTTCGGGACTCTGGCAGTCGGATTGTTCGCGCAGGACAAAATTACGGGCACTGCGACCGGAAACGGACTGTTCTTCGGCGGCGGGCTTAAACTGCTGGGAGCGCAGGCTCTTGCAGTAGTAGCTGTCGGAGTTTTTACATTTATCGTCGCTGCTGTTGTATGGTATGTCATCAAAGCAGTAATGGGCCTCAGAGTTACAAGGGAAGAAGAGATACAGGGTCTTGATATCGGCGAACATGGCATGAAGGCTTATCCCGATTTTCAGGGATTCCTCACAAAATAGCGGCATATAGCCGGATTAAAATAATATACAGGAGAAATAATATGAAACTCGTAATAGCAATCGTTCAGCCGGAAAAATTAACCGATGTCAAGCAGGCTTTGACGGAAGCAAAAGTCGGCAAAATGACGGTTTCCAATGTCATAGGCTGCGGCTCCCAGGGAGGATACCACGAGTCGTACCGCGGTGTGGATATGGAAGTAAACCTTCTCGATAAAGTTCGTTTTGAGATCGCGGTTAACGATAAATTCGTCAAGCCTACGATTGACGCGATCATTAAAGGAGCCCGCTCCGGAAAGATCGGGGATGGGAAGATATTTGTCGTTCCGCTTGAAGAATGCATCAGGGTACGCACCGGAGAGACCGGAAGCGACGCAGTAGGATAAAAAATCCTATTTTTTCCTGCCGGTTCTTAATGCAAACAAGACCCGGCAGGAATAAAAAATAATTACTTATAACAAATAAAATTTATAGCATTTTTTCTTTACAGTCATCACCCGCTTACATATTTATATTCAGCTCCCCAATAAATAAATCCGGCAATTTCATTTTTGTATCCGGTTTCAACCTTCGATACAATTTTGTATTTTATTTTTTAACTATTTATACATTCATCTTAATTTATTACCCGGATAACCCGATTACGACAAAATTTTAAGCATAAATAATATCATTTTATTTCATTTGTTTTAAATATAGCCCGAATCGATCCAAATTAAATTTATCACCCATCCAAAAATTCATTAAATCCACATCAATTATTTCATCCATGTTAAATAAAGTTTTAACCCATCTTCCTGGCACGCGAATTGCTTTATAAAATAGTCAAGAATAACTTATAAAAGGAGGTTTCTATGAAACGATTGACTAAACTGATGACGTTAGCGGTTGTGCTTGCGTCATCAACAAGTGTTTTCGCCGAAGTTGCAGTAGCGACAGCTCCTGCGGCGCCGGCTGCGCCGGCAATACAGCCGATAAATGTTGTCTGGACGCTTATTGCAGCTTTCCTTGTTTTTTTCATGCAGGCGGGCTTTGCGATGGTGGAAATAGGCTTCACGAGGGCAAAAAACGCGGGTAACATTTTAATGAAGAACCTAATGGATTTTGTAATGGGTTCACTGGTGTTCTTTTTTGTCGGTTTCGCATTTATGTTCGGAGACGATATTGCAGGATTTCTGGGTTTCAGCAAATTCTTTTTATCAAATGCATCCACAGCAAATCCGGCGGGTATGTGGGAATACACTTTCTGGCTATTCCAGTGCGTATTTGCAGCTACTGCGGCAACCATCGTCTCGGGCGCAATGGCTGAGAGGACCAAATTTGTCTCTTATCTAATTTACAGCGCAGTAATATCCGCGGTCATTTACCCGATTTCCGGACACTGGATATGGGGCGGAGGCTGGTTAAGCAAACTCGGATTCATCGACTTTGCCGGTTCCACTGTTGTACACTCGGTAGGCGGCTGGAGCGCTATGATCGGCGCACTTTTACTGGGCCCAAGAATCGGGAAATACGGCACGGACGGTAAGCCAAAAGCTATTACAGGACACAATATTCCAATAGCGGGACTAGGCGTATTCATTCTATGGTTCGGCTGGTTCGGGTTCAATCCGGGAAGTACGCTTTCAGGTGAAAATTTCAGCATAGGTTTTATTGCCGTAAACACCAACCTTGCTGCCGCTGCAGGAGCATTCGCAGCCATGCTGACTATATGGATCAAGAACGGCAAACCGGATATTTCCATGAGCCTTAACGGCGCCCTGGCAGGCCTTGTGGCGATCACTGCCGGATGCGCAGCCGTTTCACCGGTGAGCGCAATAATCATCGGTCTTATAGCTGGTATCGTAGTAGTCCTTGCAGTCGAATTATTCGATTTCGTGTTTAAGATCGACGACCCTGTCGGCGCAATATCCGTTCACGGAGTATGCGGATCGCTAGGTACCTTAATGGTAGGCCTTTTTGCCGAAGCGAAATACGCGGGTGAAGGCATAAACGGTCTTTTCTACGGAGGCGGTTTAAAGCTCCTTGGAGTACAGGCACTCGGTGTTGTTACGGTCTTCTTATGGGTAGTAGTTACAATGTTTATTATATTCAGTATCATTAAATACACTGTCGGACTCAGGGTATCCCGTGAAGAAGAGCTAAAAGGACTCGATATCGATGAGCACGGGATGGAAGCGTATTCCGGGTTCCAGATATTCAAAACTCAGTAAGGAGGCTAAAAATGAAACTTATAATAGCATACATTCAGCCTGAAAAACTAAACGACGTCAAATTAGAGCTCACAAAGAACGAAGTTGCGAAGATGTCTGTAACCAACTCTCTCGGATGCGGGCAGCAGGGCGGATTCCTTGAGACATATCGCGGAGTCGATATGGAAGTAAACCTGCTCCCGAAAGTCCGTCTTGAGATAGCGGTTAACGACAACTTTGCGGATAAAACGATCAAGGCTATCGTTAAGGGAGCCAAGACCGGAAAGATCGGCGATGGCAAGATATTCGTGCTTGATCTTGGACAGTGCATAAGGATACGCACGGAGGAGAAAGGACCGGACGCCATCGGATAACGATTATAATAATTACTGTATGGCCGGATATTAAAATTTGGCCATACAGATAATCAATAAATTCCGGCAAAAGTCATGAACTTTTACCGGACATAAATTTAAATAAAATGGAGAAAAAAATGAAAAGAATACTTGGTGTAGCGTTTTTAACATTGATAATGATAACTGGATCAGGTCTCGTAAAAAATTCATCCGCTGAAGAGGCGAAATTAACCGTACCTGTCTCTTTCTCTTACAGCAGCGTTTACTGGTGGAGAGGCTATGAGCTAAACGGCCCGGGAGTCGGGGTGCTCTGGCCGGGAGCCGGGATTACATACGGCGATCTATCCCTGACTGCCGCTGCCGGGATCGCGGAAACATGGATCACAGCAGAAAGCAGCGCCTCGGAGAAGTCCGCAAAAGCTCTCACTGAGATCGACCTGGGAGCAGCGTATACAATAAATAAAGATAAGTTTACTCTTGCATTAGGAGTGATGTATGTCGGATATCCTTATTACGATAAAGCTGATCCGACTGCAGTGGAAGCATCTTTTATCGAAGGCAGCGCTGTTCTTACGCTGAAGACTTTGCTTTCGCCTTACGTTGCGTTCTATTATGATTATTTTTTACATGAAAGAAAAGAAGAAACTCCGGTCGCGGAAGATTACTATGTGAAAGCCGGCGTATCGCATAATTTAATATCGACTGAGGATGGATTTGCTTTCTCTTTAGGAGGATATGTAGGATATTATAACAACGCATATTTCGATATGAGCGGTTTCAGCGATGCCGTACTTACAGCAGGCATAAGCAAGTCACATAAAAATATTTCCTTTAACTCCTCGTTTAACTATGGAAGAACGCTTGGGAAGGATTTCAGAGATTACAACAGCGGGATAAAAAATCATTTCTGGGCAACTTTCGGAGCAAGCGTAACTCTTTAACATTTAAAATAACAGAGACGCAGTGTTGTGCGTCTCTGTTATTTTAATTAAACCTAAGTTAAAAATATTAATTAATTTAAAATAATTATAATAAATCGAAATACATTACAAAATTTACTCCGGAATCAGACCTTCCTGGCAAGTTTATTACGCTTTTGAAAGCTGTTGCATCAGGTCTGAAAAGCGTCCTCAAAAATTTTCTAATGTATCACTATTTATCAAGAAATAAAATATAATTTTGAGATGACTTCTAATTAATTTAAAATAATTAAATACAGTCAGTTTTGAAATGATTTCTAATAATATTTCTTAAAATCAATTCCCAGCTTATTGATCTTATATGTAAGAATCCTTTTTGTTGTCCCGAGAGCCTTTGCGGCCTGCGTGATATTTCCCTTTGAAAGCTTCAGATTGTCTATTATGAGCTCTTTTAAAAACATATCCGTCATTTCGTCGAGAGAGCCGCTGAGCGGAGAAGGCTTGTCCGCCATCTGAAGTGTAGGCGGCAGATGATAATTCCTTATAGCGTCTTCCTGCGTGAGTATCACTGCTCTTTCAATGCAGTTCTCGAGCTCGCGCACGTTGCCTGGCCAGTGATAGATCATGAGAAGATCTATCGCGTCGCTGCTTATCCTTTTCACCGGCTTGCCGATCTTTTTACTGTATTTTTCCAGAAAATGATCTGCCAGAAGCAGTATGTCCGTTTTCCTTTCCCTTAAGGGCGGGACATAAACCGGGAAAACATTAAGTCTGTAAAACAGATCCTGCCTGAATTCACCTGTCACGATCTTTGCTTCAAGATCCTGATGAGTGGCCGCCAGTATCCGCACATCAAGCGGTATTGTCTGCGTGCCGCCCACCCGCTCGATCGTCCTTTCCTGTATAACGCGAAGTAGGTGCACCTGCGATTGCGGGTTCAGATCGCCTATTTCATCCAGGAAGATCGTCCCGTCGTTCGCCAGCTCGAAACGTCCCTTTTTTTGGGTCAGCGCGCCCGTAAACGAGCCCTTCTCATGGCCGAATAGCTCGCTTTCAATGAGGCTCTGCGACAGCGATGCGATATTTACCCTTATGAACGGCTTGCCCCTTCGCCTGCTGTTGCTATAGATCGCCTCGGCAACGAGCTCTTTGCCTGTGCCGCTTTCGCCTGTTATAAGAACCGTGGAATCCGTATCGGCGACAAGCATTATCTTTTCATGAAGCATTTTCATGAGGTTTGAATTCCCTATCATGGTGCCGGCAATATAGCCTGTGCCAAGTTTCAGTTTCAGCAGCTTGTTCTCTTCCATCAATTCCGATTCCCTGCGGAGCATCTCCCTCCTGCTGTCCACCGCGTGAGCTATCATGACCGAGATCATTGAAAGCATTTCAAATTCCTCATCGAACTGTTCGTTTTTATCCCTGGAAAGATCGACAGAGATCGCGCCGATCACTTCGCCTTCCGTCTTTATGGGCATGCAGATAAACGCTATATTGCCGCCGGCCGCGGAGGATTTCGTGCGCGCGCCGGTGCGGTTGAGAAATCTGGGTTCTTCAAAGATAGACGGCACAATGACCGGCTCGCCGCACGCGACCACGCTCCCGATTATGCCCTCTCCGAATTTATAAACTCCCTTTGCGGCCTGGTCCTCTGAATATCCGTAAGCCACGTCAATTCGTATTTCATCAAGCTCCTGAATATAAATATTGATCGAGCCTCTTTCGATTGGATAAAATTTCGATAGCGTATTAAGAACATTCTGCAGAAGAATATTCAGATCTTTCGTGGAAATAAATATGCGTCCTATCTCGCTTATTATTTCGGTATGCCTGTTTTTGATAGTATCCATGTTATTTAGAATCCATCTCAAAATTATTAATTGCCGAGTTCATTAAGCCGCTTAAGCAGTAGATCGTTGCTCCGCCTGTCTTTCACGGCGATGCGCGCGAATTTATTGTTCAGGAATTTAAAGTTCGAAGCATCCCTGATCAGCAGCCTGTGCTTCAATAATTCCTTTTTTAGCCCGGAAGATGTAAAATCGTTCAATATCTTAAGCAATAAAAAATTAGCATGCGGTTTATAAACAGCAAGCCATTTTATTTCCCGCAAATTATCAAGCAGATATTTTCTTTCTTCATTAATAATTCTTTCCGTGTTTTCGATATATTCCCAGTCTTTTAAAAGCACCCTGCCGGCGAGATCCGCGACCTGATTCACTGTCCACGGCTCCTGATTCTTTCTGATCTTCGCGTACATATCTTTATTAAACGCGAGCGCATATCCGAGGCGAAGCCCGGGAATCGCAAAAAATTTCGTGAGAGACCTTAAAATATACAGGTTGCCGAATTTACGGAATGCTTCGGTATTGCGAACGACTAAATCTCTCCCAACGAATTCGATAAACGATTCATCGAGCATAACGGTTGTGCCGCATTTCCTTGCCGCTGAAATTATCTCAATTATTTTTTCCGCAGATATAAATCCGCTCGTCGGATTATTCGGATTGCAAAGCACCAGAAGATCGACATCTCTTTTAAACTTTTTCAGCAAACGATCGGAATTAAGCGCGAATCCCTCTTTCTCTTCCAGTTTGAAATAATCAATTTTCGTCCCAGCTCTCCCCAGCGCGAGCGCGTACTCGATAAAAGCCGGCGCGGCTATCAGCGCTCTTTTGAATTTAAGAGCTCTCGCAAAAAGAAAGATAAGTTCCGTCGCCCCGTTCCCGACAAGGATTTTCCCGGTATCGATTCCGCTGTATCCGGCGATCGATTTTCTGAGATCGCCGTAATCAGGATCAGGATAATTCCGCACTGCATCGAGATTGGCGATCATTTCCTTTTTCAGTTTTTCAGAAATCCCGAGCGGATTGATGTTCGAGCTGAAGTCGATAATATCTTCATCGCTGATATTGAGCTCTTTCCCGATTTTATATATGTTCCCGCCGTGCAGTTCCATTAATTTTTTACTCTACATATAAAATGAACTTAATGCCCTCGCCCGCCGGAACGGTGGGAGAGGGCGGCTGCGCGAAAGCGTCAGCCGGGTGAGGGCATTTTATTTCCCAAGCAACATTGCTCTGCTTAAAGCCACTGACGGTCTCTCCAGTATCCTGAAACCTGCTCTAATTAAGATATTCTCCAGCTCTTTAAGATATGTTGCATTTGTATGCAATTTCGGCTCAACGATAAGATACCTGCCTTTATTTTTTAATACATTAAAAACCTGTTCCAGAAATCTTTTTTTGTCAGGTACTTCATGCACCATCCAGAAACTCAGAGCAAAATCAACTTTTATCTTTACGCCCAGATCATTTGCTTTTGCGATTACAGGCACTATCCTGTCGATCATACCCGCACGGGCAGCGCGTTTTTTCATGATCCCAAGCATCTTTTCCTGGATATCGAGAGCTATTACTTTGCCCCTTTTGCCCGTTAATTCAGCCATTGCTATCGAAAAATAGCCCATGCCGCAGCCGAGGTCGAGCAGTGTCATATCTTTTTTAATATAAGGTTTTAAAATTTTATCCGGATCATGAAATATTTTTCTGATACGGTTATCGAAAGTATACGCAAACCACCACGGGCATACGTGTTCTTCAAATAATAATTTCTTCTTTACATAACTAAACATGGCATTAGTCTCCTTTGACCGCTTTGAAAACATCCCCCTAAAGAATGTTATTGTAAAGCCGGCAATCTAAAGTCTCGACATCAGCATCAAGATCGCGCACCCCAATACCAGGCCTATAACAGACGCCGCGTACAATAACCGTACGCTTTTTAAAATATCTTCCTTGCCGATCTCTCTGAACTGATCTCCGATGTATGGTTTGTCTACCGTCTCGCCGAAATATTTCGACGGCCCGCCCAGTCTGCAGCCGAGGGCTCCGGCGACGGCGGACTCGGCATGCGCCGAGTTTGGGCTGCTGTGCTTTCGCCGGTCGCGGAGCATCACCCGGTATGTGTTCTTTACGCTCATCCCGCATACGAGAGCCGCGGCAGGCAGAATAACGAATGCCGCAATCCTTGCCGGTATAAAATTCAAGAGATCATCAAGCCTCGCGCCCGCCCAGCCGAATCTGATATACTTTTCGTTCCTGTATCCCACCATCGAATCAAGAGTGCTCGCGGCTTTGTAGGCCATCCCCAGAGGAGCGCTGCCGATAAAAAGATAAAACATGGGCGAGATCACGCCGTCAACGATGTTCTCGGATACGGTCTCAACCGTCGCTCTTATTACGGCTTTCTCGTCAAGTCCGGCGGTCTCCCTGCTTACAAGAAAGCTGACGAGCCTCCTTGCTTCCCCGATATCGTTGTTCTCCAAAGCCCTGTAAACGTCTTTCGCTTCATCCGCGAGGCATTTAACGGAAAAAGCAGTATAAATCAAAATGATCTCAACTACTATTGAAACAGCGCTGAGATAGTATGCTATCAGATAGGTTATGCCTACGGTAAATACTGTCAGAAGAATGCCCGCGAATTTATCGCGCTTTAATTTCCTTAGAATCGGCTCAAGATACCCGATAAGCCTGCCTATGAACCTGACGGGATGAGGAAAAGAATACGGATCGCCGAACAGAATATCGAGCATAAATCCTGCAGAAATTTTAACAGCAAGCAACATTGTTATCATATAGTATACTATATATTTTTTTCATGTCAACATTTCCCCTCACAATATCCGCCAGCCTGTCGAACTCGATTTCCTTGTTTCCCGAAAAAGTCATTTTATTATCCAGCAGGGCAAGGCCTTTTGTTTTTCTAACATTATTTAAAAGCCCCCTGGTGAATTCGGAGCAGTCGAATATTCCGTGGATATAAGTGCCGAATGCATTCTGATTTACCGAGCCGTCGATCCCGGTTTCGGTTTTACAGAAGCCATCGTTCTTCTCGAATGCGGAGCTGCCCATGTGTATCTCGTACCCTTTAATTTTAATGCCTTTAAGCCCGCGCAATATGCCGGCGTCCGAAATAATTTCTCCCGTTGCCTGCCTTGTTAATTTTTCTTCCATAATTACTGTTTTAAAATCAAAAATTCCCATTCCTTTTATGCTTTTAACCCCGCTTTCAATTCCTGATGGATCGTCTATTGCCCGGCCCATCATCTGGTAGCCGCCGCATATGCCTATTAATACTTTGCCTTTTTTATAATGCTCTAAAATTTTTTCCTCGATCCCGGACTCCCGGAGGTACGCCATGTCTTCTATCGTATTTTTTGTTCCGGGCAGGATTATTATATCCGGATCATCGATCTCATCCGCGCCTGCAACAAAGTTTACGCCGGCATCTTCAAATATTTTAAACGCGTCGAAATCCGAGAAGTTTGAGATACGCGGTAGTTTTACAACATCGATCAGTATATCCCTTCCGTATTCTTTTTTCGAAAAACGCTCGGTTACGCTGTCTTCATCTTCAAGATTAATATCCATGTACGGGATAACGCCTATCACGGGAATATGTATAATGTTCTCAAGAGTAACAATGCCGGGCCTTAGCAATTCGATATCGCCCCTGAACTTATTTATGATAATTCCTTTTACGCGCGCTCTTTCTTCTTCGCTTAAAAGGATTACTGTGCCGACCAGCGAAGCGAAAACCCCGCCCCTGTCGATATCCGCTACAAGGATGACCGGCGCGTCTGCCATCCCGGCCATGCCCATGTTGACGATGTCGTGCTCTCGGAGATTGATCTCGGCGGGGCTCCCCGCGCCTTCAATTACGATAATATTGTATTTTCTGCTTAGTTCATTATAGGCCTCAAGCACAACGCTTTTTATATCAGGCTTAAGTTTCTGATATTCTTCAGCATCCATATTCTTATAGACTTTGCCGTTTATGATTATCTGCGCTGTTTTATCCGTGGAAGGCTTTATGAGCACTGGATTCATCCGCACCGACGGCTCTATCCCGCATGCTTCAGCCTGAACCACCTGTGCCCTTCCCATCTCGTGTCCGTCCCCGGTTACGAATGAATTAAGCGCCATGTTCTGCGACTTGAACGGCGCAACGGTGTACCCGTCCTGTAAAAAAATCCTGCAGAGAGCAGCGGTAATTACGCTTTTGCCTACAGAAGAAGCCGTACCCTGCACCATGATGTTTTTTGCCATGATTAACGCCTATCTCTCGTTCAATGATTTTAAAAATATATAATCCTTATCTACCCGCAGTCTCGACACTGTCGCATTTTCAACGCGGAATTTCCAGCTTTCCCTGATCGATCCGATTATATAATGCGCAAGAATGCTCCTTATGCATCCGCTGTGCGTAATAACCGCGATCCTGCCGTCGCTGCCGGCGCAGTTGTGCTTCTTAAGAATTTCCCCGAATTCCTTTATAACTCTTCTGCTCATGATTGAAAAGCTTTCTCCTCCGCTTATGACATAATCCGTCCAGTCTGCTTCCCAGGTCTCCAGTTCTTCGGGATATCTTTCTTTTATCTCGTCATAGGTTAAGCCTTCCCACCGGCCGAAATTCATTTCCCGTAATTCTTTGCTCAATGTTCTGCCTGATTCTTCCGCCCGCAGATAGCTCCCTGTCTCAACGCATCTTTTCAGATCGCTTGAATAGACATGATCTATGACTTCGTCTTTTAAAATCCCGGCAAGCCTTTCCGCCTGAATTCTGCCGTTCTCATTCAGCCCGACATCGGTAATGCCGCTGAATTTTTTACTGCTGTTGAACTCGGTCTCGCCGTGTCTTATTAAAAGTATTTCGAACATAAAATTTGTCTTAAAAAAACTGTCCTGGAATGCGAATCTATAAAAGCCGGAGCAGAAAACTACTAAAATCACTATTCCCATAAAAATAAAACAAAAAGCACAACGATCTCCGTCAGCTCTATGACCGCGCCGATAATATCGCCCGTAATGCCGCCGATCTTTTTTTTGACATAGGCGCAGAATAAAAGCGCGAACGCGACTGCCGCAGGCACCACAGCAACGGCAGCCAATTTAAAACAAAAGGCGCTTATGATGCACGCGATCGCGGTGCCTGCAATTATCTCTTTAATACCGGTATATTTTACCGCCGATTTCCCCATGCCGTCTTTGCCGGCATAAGACGAAGTTCCGGCTGCCCAGAGAATATTCATTCTGGATACCGCAGGCAGGGCAAATAAATAAAGGGCAAGACGGCTGTCTTCAAGTGAAACAAGAAGCGCGGTTCTGGACAATATTGCCAGTATAAGCGCGATTGTTCCGTTTGTTCCTATCCGCGAATCTCTCATTATAGCCAGTATTTTATTTTTAGGCCTGTTGCTGAAAAGGCCGTCAAACGTATCCGCGAGGCCGTCAAGATGCAGCCCGCCTGTTATGATGATTTCCGCAGCGACGACCGCCACCGCCGCGAACATCTGACTCCCTTTCATCTGCGCAAAGTAATAAATTTCGCCCAGAATAATTCCTATCAACAACCCGATAAGAGGAGAAATGACGAGGCTCTTCGCGAACTTCTTCTCATCGAATTTTATTTCTACCGGCACGGGTATGCGGGTTAAGAACCGGATCTGCATTAAAAACATCTTCAGCATTTTTTATCCCTGATCATTCAATGATTACTACTGTTACCTGTATTAGAAACTAGAAGCCATCTCAAAATTATATTTTATAGGTACCTATAATTTCAAGACGGCTTCTTGTTATAAAATACAAAACTTATGGCTATCCTTTTATCTTCATAGGTATCCCGGATACTATAAAATAAACCGCGTCTGCGGATTCAGCCACGATCTGGTTCATTCTCCCGGCAATATCCCTGTAATATCTTCCTAGAGGAGCGGGCGGGACAACACCCATCCCGAGTTCATTGGAGACTATTATGGTCTCACCGCTGAATCCGGCCGCGAATTTTAGCAGTTTATTTATTTCCGCATGGACATTTTTCTCAATATTATCGACTGTTCCAGTATCGACTGCATCCCAATCGATATCATTTTCAAGGATCATCAGGTTAGACACCATTAATGTGATACAATCTATTAAAACATATTTTCGGTCTTTAGTTGCTTTCTTAAGAACAATATCCAGATATTTATAAGCTTCAACCGTGTTCCATGCCGGATTCCGCATGGATTTATGCTTCGCTATCCTTTCTTTCATTTCATCATCGGAGGCTTCGCTTGTTGCGAGATAAATAACATTGTCCCTGCCTTTTAACAGCTTCTCGGCAAACGTACTCTTCCCGCTTCTCGCCCCGCCCGTTATAAATGTAATTTTGCCCATTAAACAGTTCTCCTGATAAATCAAATATTCGCTAAACAGAGATTTATTTCAAGCTATTTCTATTTATGTTCCTGGACATCGTTAATATTCACTTCAGCGAAGCTTTTTATTTGCGCAAGTATCCTTGTAGACAGATCCAGAAGCTCCATCGCGGCTGCCGCGCCCGTGCCCTCGCCGAGCCTGAATCCGAGATCAAGGACAGGTTCCAGGCCGAGGTATTCCAGCATGTACCTGTGTCCAGCTTCAACAGAGCGATGGCCTGCAAAAAGATACTCCTTCGCTTTCGGCGCTATGCCGCAGGCAATGAGAGCGCCTGCTGTCGAGATAAGCCCGTCGCAGATTGCAGGTATTCCGTGCGCTGCCGCGCCGAGCACGAGGCCCGCGAGCCCGCCTATCTCAAATCCGCCGACCTTCGCCAGCACGTCAAGCCCGTCGCTTTTATCCGGCCTGTTTATTTTAAGGCCTCTTTCAATCACTTCTATCTTATGTTCCAGCATTTTGTCGTCAATGCCCGTACCCCTTCCTGTCAGCTTTCTGACCGGTATGCCCGAGAACGCGGCGATTACCGCGCTTGACGGCGTCGTATTCCCGATACCCATGTCGCCCGTTCCGAGTATATCAATTGCTTCTTTCTCCATCAGCTCTTCGACTATCTCTATTCCAGCTTCGATCGAACGAACCGCTTCATCGCGCGTCATTGCAGGGCCTTTTGCGAAATTCGACGTTCCCCTGCGCACTTTTTTATGAAATATTCCCAGATCCGGCCTGAAGTCATAATTTACGCCGAGATCGGCCACGAAAACGCGCGCCCCCGCGTGCCCGGCTATTACATTCACGGACGCTCCTCCGTTCACAAAATTAAAGACCATCTGCTGCGTAACTTCCTGCGGGAAAAGCGTAACTCCTTCCTCAACCACTCCGTGATCCCCGGCACAGGTAACAATGATCCTGTTCTTTAATTTAACATCCATTGTCCCGAAAATTCCCGCAAGCCTGGCCGAAATATTCTCAAGGATGCCGAGACATCCGGCAGGCCTCGCCTGTTCGGAAAGCTTTTTTAAAGCTTCTTCGTACTTCTGCTTATCCGGGATTTTTATCATCCGGATTGTTTCATTTAATTTTTTCATGTTAACCTCTTAAATATTTATTAAAATGCTCAAGTTGACTGACTTTTATTACACTATTTCTTAATACTATCGATAGAATGATCAGATTATTCTATCGATGTTTATAAAAAAGTCAGTCAAGATGAGTAAAATAAAACCATTATCCGTTACAATTTTTTAAGGCATAATACCTCAATGTCTGAATCGAAGATATAATCCAAACCCTCTCCCGCGCTTCGTGCGGGAGAGGGTGGGCGGCCTTCAGGCTTGCCCGGGTGAGGGCGTATTTACCTCCAAAAAAAAAGGGTTCCCGCAGGTATGTTAAACCCGCAAGAACCCTTTACCATCGCGTTCAATATTTTAATATATTCAGTTCGTCTTCTGGCTCCCGGATCGGCGATAATCCGGCGCCTTCCCGACGCGTTTGATACGCGTCAGTGGCTGTCCTGCAATGCGGACATACCGATTATCTCCCCGGTTACAGCGGCGGGACCGCCGCGGAATTTCACCGCGTTCCGTTCACTGAATAATAATGCAAGTAATATTAAAAATAAGTATTGCTATTAAATTTTAAGATAGTTTTTAGAACATGCCTTAATACATTATGCCTGATTAATGGCAGAAAGCATCCAAGGATTCGGCCCGGACAGCCGCGTGAATGTCCAGTATTCTTCAAATTTAACCGGTTCCGTTTTGCTTCCCTTGACAACACTGCCGTCACTCTCGTCAATAGTATAATCCAGGATGTTCGCATAGATAAGCGCCGTAATGTAATCCTGTCCGGACTCCTGCCATGCTTCGGTTATTTCAACATTACGCACCGCGATATTTTCCAGCCGGTTTATCTGCTTTGTTCTACGCATCGCGTCGATGTCTTCCTGGAAAATATTTCTCATTTCATCCGTTAAAAGCGATTTCGCGGACGAAAGATCGCGGTTCATCCATGCCGCCTGTATCCTGAAAAACATATCCATTACATTGTCCTTAAAACGTCCTTCGTCAAAAGAAGGCTCGTTTCTCTTAATGTCGGAGACGGATGTCTGCCTGTTATAAGTATTTTCGGTATTCCCACCGAAAAGTCCGCTGTTCCCGAATATCGATGAGCCGCCGGAACCTTCTTTGCGTCTTTTATACATTCGATAAAGCATAAAACCGAGTCCGCCGATTATGAGTATTTCCAGCGGCCCTACTCCCCCGCTACCCTCGCCCCAGCCCGTGCTCCCGTATCCAAGCCCGCGGAAGAGCATGCTGCCAAGGAATCCGCCGGCAAGTCCCATACCAATGCTTCTTAATAATCCGCCCCCGGGCTGAGTCGCGTACGGCTGTGAATAACCAGGCGCGGTTTGCTGGCGCGAAGACGATGGCGCGGCGGGACGCGAGAAAGAACGCGATCCTCTTCCGCCGAAAGAGCGGCCACCGCCGATGCGGGCGTAGGCTATTTGCTCCGTTATTGTAACGGTAATAAAAAACAGCGCGACGAACGCAGCGCAAAATTTAACCAGACTTTTTAGCATGAATTTTCCTCTTTAACTTTAACATGATGTTTTAAGGCCGGAGCCGACCGGTTGGACATTTATATATCCCATAGATATGTTGTGCAAGTTAATATTTATATATAATGCAAATTTTCATTTGAGTTTTAATAATTTAATATGATTTTTAAAAATAATAAATATTTTTAACGGTTTTTCCGTATATTTTAGTAAGACCGGATTATAATAAATTTATAAGTCTGTTCTCTTCGACGTAAAGGTCATAAGATTGCGCCTTAAAAATATACATGGAGTAATGAAAAATGTTTAACATAACGTCTTTTTCCAATACTGAATTTATTATTTTCATCATAATCGAAAGCGTGCTGGTCATTGGGTATATTGTATTTTCCAGGTATTCCCGCAATCACGGAGGCGCGTTCGACAGGCGGATTGACGACAGAAGAGGAATGCCGAGAAGGGGGGCGCTTCATTCTTTCGACAGAAGAGTGCTGGATATCGGCTTCGGCAATGTCAGGGTCGAGCTCGCCGGAACGGATGAAATATACCAGGTCGACACGAACAGACGCCTGGGCGACAGAAGATCGGTACCGGACAGAAGAAGGAAAATCATTATATAAAAAATTATTCCGATTTATCATTAACTACTTATATGAATCTATTATTTTAAGATGACTTCTAAATTAATTCCAGCCGCTCGCTTCGCCTGAGGCTTCGTCGAGCACGCGTTTGCAAAACGGGATTTCCGGGTGCATGTCGCGGAACCATTCGGAAGGCCCCGCCATCCCGTTTAACTTACATCTCTCCAGATGGCTGCATCTGCCGCAGCCGGTGTAATTTGCCGCTACATATCCTTTATAAGCTTCGGAGAACAGCGTCTCTCTCAGGGCGCCGGGCGTATATATGCCGAAGAAATCTCTTGAAGAATGATATGCTGTGATATTTCTGTCGGCCATTACTACCGCGCGGCCTGCTCTTGATACAGGAGAGCCCGGGGCGAGCCATTTAATATTCAATATATCCGTAAGAACGTTGACAAGAGGATTCTCCATTATCTTTACCCTGATCCCGTAAAGAGAAAGCATCGCTGCTGTCTGAACGAATTTAATGAAGTCTTTCGGATCCATCAGCTCCTCAGAAAGATCAAAGGAATCCTGATGAACTCTTATCATCTGTATCAGAACTAAATACTCAATGCCGGGGCAATAAGTTGAAACCATATCCACAAATTCCGGCAACTTCTTTAAAAGACTTTTTCCTGTTGACGAGTATATATTTATCTTCAAACCGCGATTCAGGGCGTTTTTTATGCCATCGATAGTTTTTTTATACGATCCTTTGCCTCTTATTGCTTCATGCAATTTTTTAGGACCGTGAAGGCTGACGGAAAAAGCAAGTTTATCCCCGTACGCGGCAAAATCATTGCATTTTCCATCTGAAAGCAAAGTGCCGTTCGTATTTATAAAGGCTGCCGGATATCCCTTCGCGAATGCTTCATCAAGAAGCTGCATAAGATGAGGCCAGAGCAATGGTTCTCCGCCTGCGAAGTGTATGGTTCTGTAACCGAGCTCATATCCTTCCTTTATTATAGCGCGCGCTGTTTCTATATCGAGAGATGTCCTTCCCGTCAGTCCGGCGCTTGCAAAACAGTGAGTGCAGCTGCTATTGCATTCGGTCGTAACCTCGATTGTAAGATATTCCTCTGCAATTGCCTGTGAAATATTCTCATCCGTAACAATTGCTTTAGATGGGGGATTTTCATTTTCCGTATTTGCAATTTGTGTCATATTATTTTATCCCGCGGTAGAATGTTATCTCATATAATATTTTATATTTCTTCTCAGAATTTTGAGGAACCCCCCCTATCCCCCAAAGGGGGCACCCTCATTGAAACTCATGCTTTAATTCTTCAATAACATCATTCAGGTTATTCATTATTTCTTCGTTACTTATTCTTATTGTTCGTATTCCAATACTATTTAAAAATTCATCTCTATACTTATCATTTTCTCTCTGTTCTCTATGGACTTCTCCATCGACTTCAATAGCCAGATGTTTCTTATAACAATAGAAATCAAGTATGTATCGGTAAATAGGATGCTGTCTCCTGAATTTTAGTCCATTTATTTGTCTTTTGTTTATCGCCAACCATAATCTTTCTTCTGCTTCTGTCATGTTGCGACGCATATCCCTGGCAAGTTTTATAACATATTCCGGAGTTATTATTTCTTTATTCATAATTGTGCCCCCTCCGGGGGATAGGAGGTTGAGAGCATATAAATTTTTTCTATTATGTTCATCTTTCTTTACTTTCCAAAATAACCTTAATTTACCAAGTAATTAACATCCTGCCTGAATCGATTTTAAAACCTTGATGCTCGGTTCCAGCTCTTTACTTAGCTTTCAATTTGTTGAGAATGTCCTCAATTGGCGCCCCGATTTCTCTGTACTGCCCCGCCATACCGCGTATTCCGAGAGCTTCGACTGTTTTCCGCGCTTCGCCAAGCTCCCGGACTATCCTCTCCATCAGAGCTTCGAAGATCCTTCCGGCCGCAAGCTCCCGGTATATTTCATCGCGTATATCTGTCCGGGCGTTCCTGCCGGAGCTGCCGCGCTTCGCGTCCCAGAGCTTCTTTGCTTTTTGCGGAAGGGCATGGTACAGCGCCGTGTGCGTTCCTCCAGCAATATCTTTTTCCGCATCCTGAATATCGTCCAGTATTCTCCATGCGATCCCGAAGGATTCCATCGCGTATTTGATCTTCTCGGTAAAATCATTGTCTTTAGTAATTTTATGCGCAGCAAGCAAGGGCATAATATTCATGAGAGACATTTCTTTTCTGAATCGAGCGCAGTATTCGTCAAGATCTGCAGGCTGGTTCTGATCGCAGATGCCTGTGTAGTAATCATTTATTAACAAATAGGCAATCTCCTGTCCTTCTTTGCCGTTTTCGAATTCTGCAACTGCTTTATTAAGCAGAAGCCAGGCCTGGCTGCGCAGAAGAAGCGTTAAATGCGATGACGGGATATCGCCGTCGTTCAGATGGTCGTCCAGCGAATGGAGAAAAAGCGACATTGCCTCGCCGAGCATAACAGTTTCGAGTTCCGATCCCGCAAGCTCATATGATTGCCGCCCGGACTCCGTTATGCGCAAAATTATTGTCCATAAAGGTTTGTAATAATAGTGCAAAAAATCAGGCGGCTCGCCGACTCTTATGCGAAAATAATCGAACAGAAAAATCATCGCGGAATTCTGCATATAATCGGGAAGATTTCTGCCAAGAGTAATGAAACTGCCGTTTAATTTATCATAAATATTTTTTTCTGTATCCGAGAGAGCAACTTCTCCAAAGGTCAATTTTTCTATAAGGTTATTTATATAATCAGGTGAATATTCCAATTTCTTTTGCAGAAAAAAATTATTAAAATTATTATAAATTCAAATACATCTTGACTTAATTATAAATTGATGATACAAAAATGTAAATCATTTAAATAATTCATTTTGATTTTTCGAATCTTATTTATCTGTTTAATCTTTTCAGGACTTTATTTATCTTTTTTAAGTTAAATTAAAACAAGGAGATAGTTATGGCTAATTTTATTGATTTTGTTGTTGAATCGTCCAAGAAAAAATCACTCAGGAACGAATTTGCGGAAAAGATCGACATGTCCACTCCAAAAGAATTATCAGCCTGGTTTAAATCCAAAAAATTTACAGTGACAGAAGCGGAATGTAAAAAACTTATAACCAACAAAAGTCCTTTGAAAAGAGCCGGGAAAGTTGAGAGTTATTAATTTAAACATTTAAATAAATAAAAAATAATTATTAAATCCTTTATTTATTATATATGATGCAATAAAAAAATAATTATTTATTTTTTTATTGCATCCGGTTCAAGAATTATATATTTCCGCAGAATATTCAGTTTATTAAAACCTTAATAACTCAATGAAATATCTCATAATTTTCCTCATTGTTTTTTTAATATCAGAAAATTACGTTTTCGCAAACATGGATGGAACTGTTTTTATAGATGCGAATAACGTGAATGAGCTTTCGGATAAATGGCTTTTTAAAGCAGATGACAATCTTCAATATAAAGAAGTAAACATTGATACATCAAACTGGATTTCCTGCAGTCCCCATTTCCCGTGGAGACGCTTAAAAGGATTTAAAGACTATTACGGGAACGCGTGGTACCGTTTAAATTTTTCAGTTAATAAAATATCCGATCTTGATCTTTACGTTCCCCTGCATGACGACGGGGCGCAGTTTTATCTGAACGGCGCTTTTATTTATGAAAGCAGGCCTTTCTCAAAGGAAGGCACAACTCCTCTTAAACACGGAAAACCAAATGTTATAAAACTTCCGGGTAATTTTCAAAAAAAAGATAGAAATGTGCTTGCAATAAGGACAAGCGGGAAAAATTTCGACAGTCTTTTTAACAGTAAACTGAAACTAGGTCCGTATGAATCAATCATCGCGCTTGCAATTAAGGATTTTTTCCTGACCTTTTCCTTTGCCGCAATAGATTTCTTTCTCGGTTTTTATTTTCTTTTATATTTCTGGAAAAGAAAAAAAGATAAATACTATCTGTTTTTTTCCGGCATGTCCTTCACCCTGGGCCTATGGATAATTTCTTTCAAAGGTTTTATATTATGGCAATTAGATTATCAATGGATATATGTATTCTTCGTATATTCAGCGGCATTTCTTTTCTTTATAAATTTTATTAATTTTATTAATTCATTCCTGGGATTTAAAAATAAGCCCGGCGCAAAAATTTTTATTGGAATTTATTATCTTTTAATTTCAATAGTCTCAATAGAATTTTTTATAACCGGAGGCCTTAAATATTTTCACAGGTATTTATTTGACGCGTATATTTTGAGTTTTATACCGGTAAATATATATTCCCTTTTAATCTGCCTGCGCGGAATAAAACAGAAAAAACCATACGCGAACCGCCTGCTTGTCGGGTGCGCGTGTTTCGCTCTCGGACTGGTTATAAGCATTCTGAGCTTCCTCGACATCGTGAAATTCGATCCGCCAATAACGGAAGGATTCTTTGTAATGACACTGGTGTTCGCCACAATACTCGCTTCGCGTTTTTCCGAGGTGCATAACGAACTCGAGAAAGCGCATGAAGAGCTTATAAAGATCGACAAGCTGAAAGACGAGTTCATGGCAGTTACTTCACACGAGCTTCGCACCCCGCTTCTGGGAATAGTAGGGATCACGGATTCCATGCTTGCCGGAGCATCCGGCGATCTCTCGGAAGAAGCAAATAAAAACCTTCAGCTGTTATCAGCATCAAGCAAACGGCTCTCCTCGCTTGTGAACGACATTCTTGACCTATCGAAGCTTAAGTACAGCGATCTCAAGCTTTCAAAAAGCTCCGTGGACCTGCGGCAGGCAACGGATATCGCAATAAGCTTTGCGCTCTCCGTTTTCAGAGGAAAAAATATAAAAATAAAAAATAATATTACAAGCGATACCCCGAATATTTACGGAGACAAGAACCGCGTTCAGCAGATAATGAACAACCTGATCGACAATGCAATTAAATTCACATCGGAAGGCGAGATCAATATATACGCAAAGAAAACCGGCGATTTTGTTGAAACAACGGTTGAAGATACGGGCATAGGCATACCCCGGGATAAATTCGATGAAATTTTCATGTCGTTCAGGCAGGTCGATTCGTCCGTTACAAGAAAGTACGGCGGATTCGGGCTCGGATTGAGCATCATTAAGCAGCTTGTCGAGCTTCACGGCGGCAATATCCGCCTGGAATCGGAACCAGGCAAAGGCAGCAGTTTCATTTTTACTTTGCCGGTATATTCCGATAAATATAAATCGGAAGAAGCGGAAGGAATGTATGATAAAAATACTGCGAACACAGTTTTAGCTGATTACGCAGCTACCGCGAACAATGCAGATAACGGATATAATACTATACAGCCTGCAGGCATTGCAAAGGCTTCACATGACAATCATGCTGCAGGCACGCAGGGCAAATGCATACTTGTCGTGGACGATGAGCCAATAAACCGGAAAGTGCTGCAGAATCATTTAACTCTCGCGGGTTACACGGTTAAGACCGCCGGCGACGGAAATGAAGCAATGAGAATGCTCAGTAAAGAAGAATTGCCCGACCTTGTGCTTATGGACATAATGCTTCCGGGAATTTCGGGCTACGAGGTATGCCGGAACATCCGCGAAATGCACACTCTTTACGATCTTCCGGTGCTGATGTGCACGGCCAAGAACCAGGTAATGGATATCGTCACGGGATTCGAGTGCGGAGCGAACGACTTTCTTCCGAAACCGTTCGACAGGCGCGAGCTCTTAGCAAGGGTGAACACCCTGCTTACGTTAAAGCAGGCGATAAGCGACTATAAAGCCTCCAGGCTTTTGAACCTGCAGGAGAGGATGAACCCTCATTTTCTTTTTAACGCAGTGCATACCATTCATTCGCTTATGCACACAGACCTTGAAAAAGCCGACACCGGCATATTAAAGCTCGCGGAGATTTACCGTTTCATAATGGAAAAGTCATTGTCGCCTCTTGTCGATTTTAACGACGAGTGGCAGTTTGTCAGGAGCTATCTTGAATTCGAAAAGATAAGGTTCCCGGATATCCTTTCGTTCAATATGGAAATGACAGGGGATTTCAGCGGCGTAAAAATTCCTCCCCTCCTTCTTCAGCCCCTTGTCGAGAACTCCATAAAGCACGGCTTAAGAAAAAAATCCGAGCCCGGTATGCTCGAAATACACGCAGTAAAAGTCGGAGGGAAAGTCACGCTGACCGTAGTCGACGACGGGCCGGGCCCGAGCTCGGAAGACAAATTTTCAAGATCAATCGGCAACATTCAGGAGAGACTGTTTTTCTGCTACAGGGATTCGGCCGTTACGCTCGAAAAACTCGGGAGAAACGGCGCCGTCGCCACCGTAATGTTCAACACAGAAACGGAGTAATAAAATGAGCCCTGAGAAAAAAGACCATTTTTCCGTCTTCATCGCCGAAGACGAACAGCCGGCGAGGGATTATCTCATCAACCTCGTCTTAAAGCGGAAAGAACTGAAAGTCGGCGGATGGGCGAAGGACGGGGAAGAAACGCTTCATAAGCTTACGGATGATAATTTTGATCTTCTGTTCCTTGATATAAACCTGCCGGTAATTTCCGGGATCGAGCTTCTTGCTAAAATAAAAAAACCTCCTTTTGTGATCTTCACAACCGCCTACTCCGATCATGCGTTAAAGGCATTCGATATAGGAGCCATAGATTATCTTTTAAAGCCTTTCTCCGAGAACAGGTTCAATTCCGCTGTCGAAAAAGCGGTTTTTGTCCTTAAAAACAGGGCAGATGCAAATTCCTGAGAGTAAGATTGTAATTCTAAAAAATAATTTAAGTCATTTCCTAAATTTGGGAAAAGTGAATAAAACAAAAAACATGCATGCAACACAGCCCCCTATCCCCCGGAGGGGGCACAAATATGTAAGGATTAAGAATATTGTAAATATTCGTTATGAACAGAAAAATAGTGACACCGTATTATGTTAAGGAACTTGCCAAAGATATGCGGCACAATATGACTGAAGCCGAAGAAAGATTATGGTTAGCAATAAATAAAAGACAAATCAATGGTTTAAAATTCAGAAGTCAGCATCCAATTTATCGATACGTACTTGATTTTTTTTTATGAAAAACACCTGGCTATTGAAGTTGATGGAGAAGTCCATAGAAAACAGAAAGACAGTGACGATTACAGAGATGAATTTTTAAAAAGTTTAGGGATACGAACAATAAAAATACGTAATGAAGAAATATTGAATAATCTGGATACTGTTATTGAAAAAATAAAACACGAATTTCAATGAAGGTGCCCCCTCAGGGGGATAGGGGGGGAGAGAGAAATTCCCAAATATTACGGAAAGAGCTAATAATTTCGATGCAACAAACGACCACCAGCAGAGCGGGTGGTATTAAAAAATTATAAAAATACATTTTAAAAGTGCTGTTGCGGTCGTTTGTTATGAAAAAGAATACGGGCATAGCCCGTATTCCCACTATTGGAAAGATCGGTGGACCACCGCCAAAGGCGGTCGTTTTATTTCATAATAAAAATCAGTCAACCTGATTAAAAAAAAATTATCAACTAATAATAAAATTTTGAGATGACTTCTATAATCTTTTTCGTTAATTCTTAAAAGTTCCTGCGAGGCAAAACAATATGAAACAAATTTTATCGCAAAACGAGCGTATTGAGCTGGATAAACGCGTAGCTGAAGCCGAGAAGCGCACAGATGCGCAGATAGTGCTGGCAGTCATAAATCGAAGCGACATTTACGCGGAGCTGCCGTGGAAGGCTTTCGCGCTCGGCGCCTCAATTGCCGGGCTTATGGCGTTCATCACGGATCTGTTTTTCTATATGCGGATGTCACAGACAGCCGTGCTTTTCACAGTTGCCGCAATATTCGGGACAGGGGCAGCGCTGGCTCTGGCCGCTGTATTCATTCCCGGGTTCGCAAGGCTCTTCCTGACGGAGCAGCGCGCAGAAACGGAAGTCAGGCAATACGCGGAATCTCTTTTTCTTTCAAAAGAACTCTTCGCGACAAAGGAAAGAACGGGCATTTTGATGCTGGTCAGCCTGTTCGAGCGGCAGGTTATTTTTCTCCCGGACAAAGGCCTGAGAAGCCGCTTAGATGAAGCTTCCATGCGGGAGATCATCGGGCTTATGACCGGAGAGCTCGGTCGAAAAGAGATCGCGAAAGCCATGAAATCCGGGCTGGACCGGTTATGTACGGCTCTCGGTGAGGGAACGTGCGGAGAAAAAAGCGGCGGGAACGAGCTGCCGAATGAAATAATTGAGGAGAAAGGCGTATGAAAAAATTATCGTTAATATCGTTCATCGTAATTCTCCTGGCTGCGTCGACATTCGCCGCGACCGACGTGCCGTATCTGACGGGGCGCGTAACGGACAATGCGCAGATACTTTCTCCCGAAACGCGGAGGGAGATCACCGAAAGTCTTAAGACCCACGAAACACGCACAACCAACCAGATCGCGGTGCTTACTGTGCCCACGCTTAACGGCCGGAGCATTGAAGACTACGCGGTCGATGTTTTCAAGGCATGGAAGCTCGGCCGGAAAGGCAAGGATAACGGCATACTGATAATAGTAGTCCCGGAGGACAGGCGCATGCGCATAGAAGTGGGTTACGGACTTGAAGGCGTAATGACCGATCTCATGGCCGGACGCATCATTCAGAATGTCATGACTCCAAGGTTCAGGAACGGCGATTATAACGGTGGTATTTCCGAAGGCGTCCGGACCGTGATTGAAGTGCTGGAAGGCGGCAATCCGCAAGCTGTCGCAGGCCCTAAAGAAACTGAAAAAGAAAAATCGGAATTTCTGCATATAGAAGGCCCGGATATGTCCATTATGGAACGCATCCTCATAGGCGCATTCATATTCGGTATTATCGGGCTTTTCACAATCATAGGGATTTTTACACCAGGTGTGGGCTGGTTCCTCTACCTGTTCCTTATCCCGTTCTGGGCCATGTTCCCTATTATCGTTCTCGGCACAAAAGGCGCGTTCGTATGCCTGATAACTTACCTTATCGTATATCCTGCGGCGAAATTATTGTTAAAAAATTCCGAATGGTACCGGAAGGCGAATAAGGATCTGCGCACCAAGGGAAAGGCGTCCATAGGCGGATTCATGTTAAGCACGGGAGGAGGCTCGGGCTTTTCAAGCGGAGGCTCTTCGGGCGGAGGAGGATTTTCCGGCGGAGGCGGCTCGTCCGGAGGAGGAGGAGCTTCCGGGAGCTGGTAAAGCGGCCTTGCTGGCAGGTTTTCGCTGGACGTAAATCAGTTAAAAAATATTGTTTTGATCGTTTGTATTGCATATTTCGTTGACATGCAAAATAGCTTCAGGTATATTGTCGGCAAAATTAAATATAAAAAGGGGGATATTATATGCCGTTTAACCGTAAACTGTATTCGCTCATATTTGTTTTAATATTAATTGCAGTCTTTTCATTTGTACCGCCGGCAGATGCAAAGGATACTTTCTATATCGTACCTTCACAGGTATCGCTTTCGCTGATAATGCCGCCTCCGCCGCCGAATGGCTCACAGGCGCAAAAGGACGATCTCAAAGCAGTTCAGGATGCCCAAAAAAACCGTACGGAAGCACAGGTAAAAGCAGCGCTTGCCGACAACGTATTGACAATATTCGATTTTGTTTCTAACGTACTTGGCCCCGACTTCAGGAAAGAAAAACTCCCGGTTGCCGCTGGTTTTTTTGAAAAGGTATTCAGAGACCAGATCGAAGCCTGCCTGGAGATCAAGGACCACTATAATCGCAAGCGGCCTTTTGTGATCGATCCGGGGATCAAACCTATATATGATCAGAAACCAAATCCTTCCTATCCAAGCGGCCACTCGACTACCGGCTATGTTTATGCAACAATTCTATCGATGATGATGCCGGAAAAAGCGCAGGTCATTTTTGAACGCGCAGCCGTTTACGGGCGTAACCGCGTGATCGCGGGCGTGCATTTCCCGACCGACGTCGAAGCCGGAAAGACTTCCGCGGCGGCAATTGCGAACGCCCTGGTCCAGCAGCCTCTGTTTATGCGCGATTTTGAGCGCGCCAAGAAAGAAGTGCGTCAGGCGATCGGCCTAAAGTAAATAGAAGATAGGGGCTGTCTCAAAACAAAGCCTGCTTAATATGTAATATCGAAATTCGATTATATTAGTAAAATTTTCTGCGGAACTCGGCCTTCGGCCTCAGACAGTCCTCGAAAATTTTACTAATATAATCGAATTTCTTTTAAATTAAGACATTTTGGGACAACCCCATGACTACTTGTTAATAATTCAATATCGAGGCAGAAGAATTGATCCCGTATTTTGAACAGCCCATCTTAACTATAGGGCCGGTTTCCATATATGCATTCGGCGCGCTTATAGGCATAGGAATATTTGTCGGCTATTTGCTTATACGCCGCCGCGCATATAATACCGGCCTGGACCCGGTCGTCGCGGAACGAATGATCTTATGGATACTTATAGCAGGTTTTATCGCCGCCCACCTGTTTGACCGCATCGCCTATTTCCCGGCCGAAACCCTCAGCGACCCGCTCAGCCTGCTAAGGATATGGGACGGCACAAGCTCATTCGGCGGATTCCTCGGAGCTGCAGCAGGCGCATTGCTGTTCTTTAAATATTCAAAAACCTGGCCCGAACGATGGCAATACCTCGATCTTATCGCATACGTTTTTCCTGCGGGCTGGGCAATAGGTCGCACAGGATGCTTTGTAGCTTACGACCATCCAGGCATACAGACGTCTTTTTTTCTCGGCCAGGTGTATTCTGACGGGATAGCGCGGCATAACCTGGGCTTCGAAGAAGCGCTGTACACCCTGCTTATCGCCGCCGTATTTCTCGCGCTCGGGCGCGGCAAAACGCGTCCCGGAGGCTTTTACACCGGGCTTCTTTGCCTTCTTTACGCACCCGGCCGATTTCTTCTGGATTTTCTCCGCATAGAGGATGCCACATATTTCGGTCTTACGCCCGGTCAATATGTTTCAATATTAATACTTTTCATCGGCGCATTCATACTGCGTAATTCATACAGAAAACGAATTCCGTGAACATGATATGATAAAAAAATATCGTTTGCAAAAGATATTTCTGATAGCCGTAATTCTAATCGGCCTTTCGTCCGTTGTTCGCGCCGGAGATTATTACAGGATAGTTGTGCTTGGCGATCCTCATCTGCCTTTCAAGGGAAGCATTTTAAAAGAACCGGCTAAAAAACAAAAAATTATAAATGCAAAAGAAAATCTTGTTAAAGACATCAATAAATGGGAGGATGCGGACAGGGTAGTCGTGCTGGGCGACATTGCCGGGAATACCGGGACAAAAGAAGAATACGAATACGCCGTTGTTTATTTCATGAAATTCAGAGCGCCGGTCTCCCTGATAAACGGCAACCATGATTATTTTTTCTCGGATAAAAAAAAGGACGACGGGAGGCTGATTACGGCGACGGCTGAAGAGCGTTTACAAAAACTGGAATATTTCAAAAAAACATTCAACCTGCAAAATAATTATTATACGATAAGGACAGAGCATTATTTGCTCATGTTCCTTTCCGTGAATTCCCCTGACAGCGAATTGATGACGGAGATGTCTATGGAAGAGCTTGACTGGCTATCGAAAACACTGGCCGTGAACAAAAATATTCCTGCAATAATTTTTTATCACGCGCCGTTAAACCATACTCTTCTTAACGGGAACAGGCCGGCGGAAGGCTGGCTGGTCGCGCAGCCTTACAGGCATATCGACAGAATTCTCAAAGACAACAGGCAGGTTTTCCTGTGGATTTCCGGGCACACTCATACCACTCCCGCGAATAAAAATTTCAATTCGTCGATAAATTTATACGGCAAAAGAATACTTAACATCCACTGCCCGGATATCGACAGGCAAAGGATATGGACCAATTCGCTTTATCTTTATAAGGATAAAGCCGTGATTAAAACATACGACCATTACAGAAAAACATGGCTGGAAGATATGACCAGAACCGTCAAACCGCCGATTTAGAAGACATCTCAAAATTATAAATTTACATAAATGATTATAAATAAATAAAATATAATTTTAAGATGATTCCTAATAATAATTATGGACAGTCCATACTTTAATCTTATAGAAACGGAAGACGGAACTCTCACGCTGTTTTCGGAGGAATACGGCCAGGCTATGCATTCGCTTTCGGGCGCCTATAATGAAGCGTTATACAAGCATCTTTATCCTTCGAAAATACTGGAAAACGATTCCGGCGAATTGTCCGTTCTCGATGTGGGATTCGGCCTCGGCTATAATATACTCGCGTTTATCACGGAATTTCTTAAAAAGAAAACGGACCAGAAACTTCATGTAGTTTCCCTGGAGAAAGATCCCGCTTTTTCCATCTGCATGGATAAAATCCTCTTTAGCGATGAAAGGGACGTTATATTCGGCAACTTAAAAAAATCTTTTTCCGGAACGGAAGAGAATTTCGGCAGATATTCGATTAAAGTGATCTTCGGAGACGCCAGAAAAACGATCGGCCGGTTCCCGGATGATCGTTTCGACGCGGTATTTCACGACCCGTTCAGCCCGTCCAAAAATCCCGAGCTGTGGTCAGTGGAATTTTTCCGTGATCTCTCCAGGGTGATGAGAACCGGAGCCGTTCTTACTACGTATTCGAGCGCAATTCAGGTCAGAAGAGCAATGCTGGAAGCGGATTTTTTTATAGGCAGAGGTCCTTCGGTCGGGAAGAAGAAGGAAGGCACCCTTGCTTCAAAGAGCGGCAACATCCCGCTTTTAAGCAGCGAAGAAATTGCAGCCCTGCTGGCCGATGTCAAGTCGACACCCTATCGCGATAGGGACGGAAATGCGTCGCGTGAAGAAATATTAAAGCAGAGGAAAGACTTCATTAAAGAAATCAAAAAGACTAAAATTGCTTGATATTTGCGCGTCCGGGATGCAAAATATGCTATTCATTACGGTACGGCGCTTTTAAAAATATGATCACAATTATAAGAGCAACGGAAGAAGATTTAAACACGATTCTCGAGCTGCAGAAGCTCGCATATAAAAGCGAAGCGAAAATATATTACGATTATACAATCACGCCACTTTTGCAGACTCTGGAAGAAGTCGAGAACCAGTTCCGTGATCATGTCTTTTTAAAGGCTGTTCTGGACGACAGGATCATCGGGTCGGTGAGAGCGACCGAGAAGGACGGGACCTGTCACATAGGCCGGCTCATCGTGCATCCGGAAAGGCAGAACAAGGGTATCGGCAAGAGCCTGATGAACGAGATCGAGAAAATTTTCAGCTCGGCCGGACGCTACGAGCTTTTCACCGGTTCGCTCAGCTATAAAAATATCTCGTTTTACAAAAAACTCGGGTATAAAATATTCAAATTCGAGAAGACGAGCGATATCTTCGAGCTTGTATATCTGGAAAAAGCCGCAGAATAATTTATCGAAGTAATTTAGAGTGCATCCCAAAACCTCTAAAAGGCAATTAGCGATATGTCCCTTTTACCAATGATTGCTGCTTACATACAGTATAAAACAGTACAAAAGGTTTTGGGACGCACTTTTAGTAAATAGTAGTTTATGTAACTAATGTCATTGTGCTTTATTCAATTGCAAAGATCTCACATCTAACAATATCGCCTGTCTTCAGCGCTTTATCGCTTTTAAAATACACGATCCAGTCGATGTCCGGCGCTTCCCCGTGTGTCCTGCCGTAATAGAACTTTCCGTCGTCGGTGATCCCGTCGACAATCGCTGTGCAGACGCTCCCGATACGCTTTGCATTCTTTTTTCTATTAATTGAATCCTGAAGCTTCATTATGGTTCCGCATCTTTTATTCTTTACGCTTTTTTTTATCTGCTCTTTCATCAGCGCCGCCTTTGTTCCCTCTTCCTGCGAATAGGCAAAAACGCCCAGCCTTTCGAATTCCGTACGCTTTACAAAGTCATAGAGCATTTTAAAGTCCGCTTCCGTTTCTCCCGGAAATCCGACAATAAGAGAAGTGCGCAGCACTATTCCCGGCACCTCCTGTCTCAGCTTGAGGATCAGTTCTTCGATCTCCCCGGCCTTCCCTCTTCTGCCCATTGCTTTCAGGATTTTATCGCTGATATGCTGAACCGGAATGTCTACGTATCTGCATAATTTCGGATTATCTCTCAACTCCCGAATCAATTCATCGTCGATCTCTTCTGGATAGCAGTAAAGCAGCCTGATCCATTCAATTCCTTTTACGTTAGAAAGCTTTTTTATCAGCGCAACAAGACTGCGTTTTTTATACATGTCGATCCCGTACCGCGTCGTATCCTGTGAAACGAGGATGATCTCTTTTTTGCCCAGCGATGCCAGACGTTTCGCTTCCTTCAGTATATCTTTCATCAGCCTGCTTCTGTACTTTCCGCGTATAGACGGAATAACGCAGTACGAACATCGGTTGTCGCATCCCTCCGCGATCTTTAAATACGCGTAGCCTTTATCCGAACTCATTATCCTTTTATTATTCAGATATGATAGATCGCATTGCCCGGGGAAGGATGCAGCTTTACCTGAAGCATAGGCTTCCCGGATCACTTTTACTATATCAGCGTATCCGCCCGTGCCGATAAGCGCGTCCGCCTCCGGGACGCTCTCCGCCAGTTCATGCCTGTATCGCTCGGCCATGCAGCCCGCGACTATCAGAAGCTCGCATTTCTCCTTTTTGCACTCCGCCATTTCGAGTATCGCGTCTATCGACTCTTTCTTCGCGGATTCTATGAAACCGCATGTGTTTATTATCAGGATATGCGCGTCTTTTTTACTGTTCGTGATCTCGAACGACGCTTTTGCGAGCAATCCCAGCATTATCTCGCTGTCCACGAGATTCTTGGGGCATCCGAGCGAAATCAGCCCGACTTTCTTTTTCAATTTTTATTTCCCATTAAACTAATATCAGCATTTTGTACAAGAAAAACGAAACAAGCCCGACGGCAATCGTCGCCAGCAAATTCCTTGTGAGAGCTCCGGCCGTTGCGGCAATAACAGCCGAAACAAGATATGGATTGGCTACAGATAAGCGCCACTCCCCTTCAGGCAATAAAACAACTGGAAGAGTTATGGCGATCAATACGGCAGGAGGAATAAATTTAAGAGAAGCTTCAATAAAAAAAGGTATTTTTATGCGGCCGGCAATAGCAAAAAGCAAATACCGGATGCCGAAGGTTACGCCCATCATACCCAATATCATCAGCAATTCATTTCCTGTCATACTGCCTCTTTAATAATATTTTTTCTGATCCGCTCTGTAACAGCTCCCGCAAATATCCCGGCAAACGCAGAAACAATAATCCCCAGTTTATAAGGCATACCCAGTGTCATCAGAGAGCACGCTCCGGCGGTCAGAACGCATACAGCCATTGGAATATTTTTAACGAAAGGGATAATCATTCCGATGAATGCAATCGGCATTGCAACATCCAGTCCCCAGCCTGAAGCGTCAGGAATTCTTTTGCCCAGAACAAGTCCTGTAAAACTCCAGAGCTGCCAGTTTAAATACATTGCGACTGACGATCCCAGCTGATACCAGTGCCCCAGTTCCGAAGCTCCGTCCTTATGAAACCTGTGTGTGGTCACAGCAAAGGTCTCGTCAGTCAGCCAGAACGCAAGAGGGATGCGCCATCTTTGAGGCAAATTTTTTAAATAGGGCAGCAATGTGGCACTGTAAAGAATATGCCTTAAATTGACTATAAATGTCGTAAAAATTATTATAACCAAAGGCGCTCCCGCGGATACCAGTCCCACGGCAATAAACTGCGACGAACCGGCAAAGACAAACAAAGACATGGCCATGGCGGCAGCCGGGGACAATCCGGAGTTAACGGCAAGTGCTCCATAAATCAGACCGAACGGGAAAGCTCCGAGAAGCAGCGGAAATGTATTGCGCACTCCCGAAAAAAATTCCTGTTTTTTCTCAGACAAATATTACTCCATTATTAGAAGCCATCTCAAAATTATATTTTAATTTCCCATAAATAAGAATACATTAGAAAGCAATAATTCGTTCATCCTGTAAAAAATCCAGCATTTTCTTGAAATCCGGCCCTTTTTTGGTTATATTAATAGTAGAGTGAGTAATTAAAACTCACTGAAATTAAAATTTCGGAGTATTTGATGGACGCAAGCGAAAATCCGTTGGGTTACGGGTAAGCTGGGCCGGTCAAAATTTCTTTCTTTTATTTTTTCACGGTCATGGACCTTCCTTCCCAATAACCCAACAAAAATTCATAATTTAATTCATCAATTTGTCTTTAAACAAGTCGTCTTATCATGTTTTTAAGATGATAATATAACGCGATTAACGCTTTGCCTGAAAAGCAGATACGTTATTTCTGAATTCTTGAGGAAGGAGGTACCGTCATGATCATGATAATCAACATAATACTAATTTTTATTGCAGGATTCGTTGTCGACCTCTTGTCCACGAAATTCACGAGCTACATAGTTTCAAAGAAGATCGGACGCGCCGCTTTCCTTAGCGGAATAATTACTGTTGTAAATTTCGCTTTACTGACAATTCTTCTAAAAGACAGCATAAACGAAGGTATTTACAATATTTTAGCTTTCGCGGGCGGCAACAGCCTGGGGACATTCATGGCAATGAAGAAAGTGTAAGGCAGATTTGCGTAGCAAATCGATAACGCCTTGAAACATAATACCCCGCCGACACCGAAGGTGGCGGCCGGTACGTCAGTACCGGGGGCTTGCCCCGGGGAATTTTATTCTGATCCGCGACGCAGAGAAAAAATTAACTACAGCGATCAGGGCGGCGATCAGGAATACGTACTGGTAGCCGAGCTTTGTCCATATTACTCCGCTCACAAGGGCTATGCTGATGGAAAAGAAATGGTCTATCGTGACTCCCATGGTAAGAGTCTGGCTGACGTCTTCGGGCTTTACAGCTATCTTTTTTAAATAGGTCGCGCGCGCCATGGTGACTGACATTGAAAGCTGATCCGCTATAAAACAGGCTGCCGCGATGTAAAACGCTGGCTGCTCCGAAAATAGCATGCGTGAAAATCCGTAACCGATACAGACGAAAACCAGCACCACGGCTTCCGCCATAAGGATGCGTCGCTCGCCGAGCCGGTCGATAGCGCGGCCGAGAAGCGGGTTAAACACGATCCCGATCACTCCTCCTATCGTTAAAAGCGTGGCTACCGTCGCGGTATCCTGTTTAAAAACTGTCACCAGCACCCATGGCGCGAACGTAAGAAATATCTGCTTGCGTGTGCCGTACAAAATATTCAGCCAGTAAAACAGTCCGTATTCTTTTCTTAGAGTAAACTTCGAGTGCTCCGGATGAACTTTATCCGGCTTCATTATAAATATCAGGAACGCGGATATAACCAGCCCGGCTGCGGCGACGGTAAAAGATATCGAGAACGTGAAGTCCAGGTATTTAAATCCTAAGAATATTACAAAGCTCCCGACAATTGCCGCAAGGTTTCCCGCGCCGGTAAGCTGGCCAAGGCGTTTCCCGCTTTTTCCTTCTTCGGCAAATTCCATACCGATGCTCTGCGTAAGCGGCAAAAAAATATGCATTCCCAAACTGTAAATGAAAAGCCATATAAGCATGTAAGAATAAGTGGCCGAGAAATGCCCGACGAGATAAATCCCCGCCGCGGCCAGCAAATGAGCAAGAGCCGCGAGCCGCCTTGTGCACATAAAAAAGAAAAGCGCGGACACGAAGACCACGAGAAATCCGGGAAGCTCGCGCGGAAGCTCGAGCATGCCCCTTTTAAAATCACCGAGCGCGAATGTCTCGCTCAGAAAATTGTTGAAGACAGCATTCACAACCGCCATTGAAAATCCGAAGATGGTCACAGCGGCGATAAAGCGTAAAAAATCCTTAGGCAGTGAATTTATTTTTTTTAACGAATACATAATCTTTATGATGAAGCTTTGTATTTCTGAAATAGACGAATAAATACTTATTTATCCGGACATTGATAATTTGTTATAGTTCTTTTGCAATTTCAATTTAATATCATTTTTAAAAATAATTTTAATCTTAAAGCCAATTTTAATAAATCAAGAGTTTATACTGCAAATCAATTAAAAGATATTATCTATTCCGGAACCGCGTAAAAAACATCCTGTTTTACGCAGTTCCGGCGACATCCTGTCGCCTGCTCCATAGATAATATCTTTTAATTGATTTTAGAATTATCCAGTGATATAGCACAATAGTTATTTTGATAATATCTTGACTCCTACACGCACATAAATTATTTTATCAGTTCTGTTTAAAATTATTTCCTCCGGAGACATCATGGAATTCGTTACATCAGTCATCGACTTTATACTGCATATAGACGTGCATTTAGGCGAGCTTATCCGCAATTTCGGGATATGGACGTATCTCATACTCTTTATCATTATATTCTGCGAAACAGGCCTTGTCGCGACGCCGGTGCTTCCTGGAGATTCGCTTATTTTCGCCGCGGGTTCATTCGCCGCTATAGGCGCTCTGGACATTCGGTGGCTCTTTGCGCTTATGTCTGTCTCGGCAATAGCCGGCGATACGGTAAATTACTGGATAGGACATCTTGTGGGCCCAAAAATATTTCACAAAGAAAAAGTGCGCTTTTTGAACAAAAAGCATCTTGAGCGCGCGCACCAGTTCTATGAAAAATACGGCGGCAAAACGATAATTATCGCGAGGTTCGTCCCTATTATACGCACGTTCGCGCCTTTCGTCGCCGGCATCGGCAGCATGACCTACTGGAAGTTCATAAGCTACAATATAGTCGGCGGAATCGCATGGGTCGCGATCTGTTTGTTTATGGGATACTTTTTCGGCAACCTGCCGGTTGTTAAGAATAATTTCAGCATTGTCATATTCGCGATCATCATTATTTCCGTTATGCCCGCGGTGATAGAATTTTTACGGCATTATTTCGCGTCAAACAAGAAAAATTGTGTGCCAATTAAAAAAAACCAATGATAAACTCGGTTACGCTTTCAAGCTTTTTAAAATAAACCTTTTTCCCGAGTACCGTCCTTTCTCCTTCTAAGTTATTTGAAAAAATTATTCCGCCGAGAGTTTCCGGATAATTTTTAATAAAAATTCTCATTGCCTGCGGAATTTCCGGCGAGTTAAGATTTGTCTTAACCTCAATTAAAAAAGGCTTCCGGTTTTTCAAAACAATAAAATCAATTTCCTTCCCTTCTTTATTTCGCCAGAATTTAATTTCGAAATTCGGCTTTAAACGATACCGCATCTGCAAAAAAATAAAAGTTTCGTTTAAAACGCCGATATCGTCTCTATCGTTTAACTTGCCGAAATACTTTAAAATAACATTTCTGATCCCGGTGTCATAGAAATAATATTTTTTAGACTTTTTCAACTCGTTGCCTATATTTTTCGCGTACGAACTTATTGAAAAAATTATATAAGTCTGCTCCAGTATTGAAAGATATTTATTGATTGTCTTGGCGGTTAAGCCTACTTCGCCGGATAAATTGCTTACGGCCGTAACGCTGCCTTGATTTTCCGCTAATAAATAAAGCAAAGTATTGAAAGCGCGGATATTTTCTTCTTTAAGCAGCGATTTTATATCCTTTTGAATATATGTCTCGAGAATTTCATTTAACAGACGTATTTTGTCATTATTATCATTGTAATGGATCAGCCCAGGCATACCTCCGTAAATCAGATAGTTTTCATAAGATTTCTTCGATTTGATCTGCAAAAATTCATCATAGTTTAATGGGTATATTAAAGAAACAAGTCTCCTGCCTGCCAGACTTTCTTTTAAATGTCTATGGATTTCGATGGAAGAAGAACCGGAAGAAAATATTTTAACATTTTTATTGCTGTCAAAAACGGCTTTGAATAATTTAGAAGCGTTTTTAATGTAGTGAAATTCATCTATAAATACAATATCTACATCGCCGGTCAATTCTTCGAATATTTCCTGATCAGTTTTATTGAATTTGATTAAATCGGACGGTATTTCAAGATTATAGTACCGGAATCGGAGACCTTTATCTTTTACTTCGTTCTTCAGTTCATTGAGTAAAAAGGTTTTTCCTACCTGCCTTGGCCCCAGGAGTATAGATATTTCTTTTCTTTTTAATTCCTTTACCAGGGCGGCGAATATATTCCTGTCGATTTTCATAATTGACTATTCTGTACTATTGGTACAGAATAGTCAATTTATTTTTGTAACATTTATTCGATCATTTATTTTAATTATTCTTTTAAAATTGATAGAATTCAATGCGGCCGTTCGGCTAAATAGCACTCTCTGCAAAAATCTCCTGGCTCGCTACCCCATGAGAAAATGAAGGATTAGTTACCCACTCATTTTTGTTAAAAAACAAGCTCTTTTCTTATTGCTTGACAATATTCAAAACAGGGATATTCTGACACTCAGCTAATCCG
>CAZVDF010000026.1:0-41695 GCA_964626055.1 uncultured Leptospirales bacterium | reverse complement strand
TGGTTGGTTTGCCTCGTGCGGATATGTATTAATTCAATCGTAAAATGCTATAGTGTTCGTTTTGAGTTATATAGGGTGCTGGAATATGTATAATGATGCGAAGGATGATAAGAATGATGAGTATCACTTCTCTTTAACAGTTACAGGCAGTTCTTACATCGATATTTTTTCACTAATTTCTGATGATGGTGTGCCAGATTTTATTAACTATAATGCAATAGCAACTTATGATACTGCAACCTACCCCGCAGTACACCCTTCGAATGACTTCGTTTATATTGCTAATGATAATGACGTTGGCACTGACGATACTATATTAATGTACCGGATTATGGATGATGGTACTTTATTAACTATAGGAACAGGATCAATAACAACAGGAGAGAATCCTCAAACAGTCAAAGTACATCCTTCAGGTAAATTTGTATATGTTTCAAATGGAGGAGATAATAATATATCAATGTATGGTGTTAATAGTGATGGGACATTAGCCAACCTAATACCAAGTACAATTCCTTCTGATGGTCTTTTCCCATATAGAATGGCAATTGATCCAGCAGGAAACTATCTTTTTGTTGTAAATGTTGACGGAGAAAGTATTGTTTCCTATTCAATTAATAATACTACTGGACAATTAACCCTAATTAGCAGTTTCCATAATGTTATTGATAGAGCGATTACATCAGATATAAGAGATGTGGTTGTTGATTTATTTGGCCATCTATATATATGTAGTAGCAGTGGTATATTTTTTTACAACTGGCCTGCATATCTTACATTTATTGAAAGCAATTTTATATTACAAGCACCTCCTGCTAATAATCGTTATTTAGCGCTTAATCCTTCTGGGAAATATTTATATTTAATTTCTGATGCTAAGGATGTAACTGCTTATCAGGTTTCTTCTGACGGCACATTGTCTTCTTCTCCCGTCAGTCAACTAGTCAACGTCGGCGGTATTGGTGGTATGTTTTATGACATACTTGTTCATCCATCGGGGAAATATATTTACTTATCTGATTGGGGCGATGATCATATTTATTATTTAAAAGTAAATAATGATGGGTCATTAACGTTAGGATCATCAAATCTACATCGTAATGCCTATGGTCTTTCAATATTCAGAAAAAAAGTCAAATAAAATAAATACATTTTTATCTTTAAATAAATGATATTAATAAGTTTTATTCTGCGGGAATTTTATGAAAACTTTCATTAAAACAATAATACTGCTAACCGTATTTTGTTCGGCCGGGTACTGGAAATGGAAGTTCCGCAACTTTTAATCCTTTTATAATCAGAAAGAAAATTAAATGAATCTCTCTACAGCAAGCTACGGGGTATTCATTGCATTTTACGATAAAATTATTATGTAACCGATTTATATAAAACTATCCGCAATCGCAACCGCGGGCTGCCCATCCCAACAGGCCGCTTTGCGGCCTTTCCACGGCGGAGAGCTTACATCAAAATAATATTCTTGAACTTTTTTTAATATTTATTATATTTAAACAAATTAGACAGATTAATTGCGAGGATTATATGATCTCCGTAAAAGAAAATTACATAGTCGATAAAAACGGCAACCCTACAAAAATAATTCTTAATAAAAAAGATTACGATAAAATGCTGAAATATATCGAAGAATTGGAAGATATAGCGACCTACGACAGGGCAAAAAAAGAAAATGGAAAACCGATCCCCTGGGAAAAAGTGAAGCGTTAAGCCATGTATTCTGTCATATTTTCGCCTGCAGCAAACCGTGACTATAAAAGATTGCCCCAAAAAGAAATACCAAAGATCAACAAAGAAATTGATAGTCTGGCTTTAAATCCAAGGCCTCCCGGTTATAAAAAGTTGAAAGACAGGCAGGCATATCGTATTCGGATCGGTGATTACAGGATTATCTATGAAATTTAGCAGAATGAAATTATTGTTCAAGTAATAAGAATTCGACACAGAAAAGAAGTCTATAAAAATTTATAAATCGTTAGTAAAGGATCCCTCTACTCCCCCGCCCTTCTTATTAACTTTATCTGTTTCGCAGGAATTGTGACCCGCCCAGCGGATGTATTAACTTTATAGACAGCCCCTCTGGATTCTATGCTGCCGAAATATTTTCTGCCGTTATACAGCAGAATTTCATATTTAAGCGATTGCTCCTGCTCCTTACGAGGCGCAATTTCTTTCTGCGTATCTTTTACCGCATTATCCGCTTCGTCTGTAAGATCAACGGCTTCGCTCTTTTCTTCTTCCGAAGAGACCGGGCTAATATCAGCCAGGTATTGCTTTACGGCAATATACGTACCGCCCACAACAGCGGCGGAGGCAATCATTGTCGCAGTGACGGCTGCTACGTTCGCCATTGTGACCGCAAATTTAAATCCGAGTTTTCTCAATTTTAAAATAATGAAAAGCACAAGACCGAACCAGATTGAATACGCTCCGACTTCTTTTAAAACGGATTTCAAGACTCTGGCGCGAGACTTTAATAACATCCTGCGCGCGGAAACCGAGACGGGCGCAGTAAACCTGAATTTCTCAAGCAAAATTTCCAGTTTGGCCGTTTCTGTCATTATAACAAATCCTCGATCTGAGATATGCCCTTCTCTTTTAAAAGCGAAGTGATTTTTACGGCAATTTTATTGTATTTATATTCGACTTTTCTTTTTGTCAGCCCCATTATGGACGCAGTCTCCGAATAGCTGTATTTATGATAGGCTATGAGCTCGAACATATTCCTGTCCCCGTCATCGGACAGGGCTTTATCGAGCACTTCGCTTATAATGATCCTGGCATCGCGGAATCCGTTGACAAAACTCAACGCGGCGTCTTCCATGAAATTTTCCAGGTTCTCATTGCCTGAGTACTTCTCCTTGTAGTACTTCAGCACAAAATTCTTAAGCGTTCCGTAAAGCCATGCGCGGATATTCTGTATTTCATCAAGATGATTATACAGTGCGATAAACACTTCCTGGCAGATATCCTCGGCATCGTGCTGAGAACTGACCTTTGTGACAACGGCATTGTATACCATCGGATAATAATCCAGAAACAGTTTCGAGAAAAGGTCGCCCTTCTTTGGCTCAGGCATTTAAAAAGGCCTTCTTATTAATTAAGTTCTGAATTTTCGCAAATCGTTGCAAACTTTTTTAAAATATGGAAAAAGAAAAGTTCTTAATTGTTCAAAATGGCAGGAATATTTTTAATAAGTCAAATAATATATTCCGGTAAAAAGTCAAATAGATAGCAGTAAAGAATTATTATCGGAAAACGAGCTCCAAAAAATATCTATTCCGGTAATGCGTAAAAAACTTCCTGTTTTACGCATTACCGGCGACATCCTGTCGCCTACTCCATAGATATTTTTTTGAGCTTGTTTTCCGGTCCTTGGCAGGATTATTAGATGCCATTATATAATTAAAGATTAAATTATATGATGGCTTCTAGTTATCCGATTCTATTTTTAAATCGTGCCCGCATTTGCCGCATTTCCCGTTTCTAAGCGATTCAATGCCGACATCGTATCCGATCCGCGAGATTACCGTGGTTTTGCATTCAGGGCATATCGTATCGCTGCCTCCGTACGAGCTCGCGATATTCCCGCAATACACGAAATCAAGCTTTTTCTTAGCTTCTTCACATACGCGTAATATAAAATTTACATCTGTTGCAGGTGCGTTGTATTTATACATGGGATGATACCGCGATATATGCCACGGGATGTCGGGATCGATAGAGTGAATGAAATCAATTATATCTTTCATTTCTTTCATATCATCATTAATCCCCGTTACAATGAGCGTTGTAAGTTCGACATGGCATTTCGAAGAAGCGGTTTTAATCGTATCAAGAACGATGGAAAGCTTCCCTTTGGACACCTTATTATATGTTTCGTCGCGAAATGTCTTTAAATCAATATTCATCGCGTCCGCGTACTCCAGAATATCGTTGAGCGGCTCGGGATTTATAAAACCGTTCGTGACAAACACGTTTTTTAAATTATTTTCACGGGCAAGCTTTGAACAATCCATCACATATTCATACCAGATAAACGGTTCGGAATACGTATACGCGATGCCTATGGAACGTCTCTGAAGCGCGGTCTTGATTATTTCTTCCGGGGTATAGTATTCGGATCTTGCGTTCATATCCTGCGATATATGATAATTCTGGCAGAAAATACATTTAAAATTGCATCCTTTGGTTCCTATCGACAGAATATCGGATCCGGGATAAAAATGATAAAGAGGTTTTTTTTCGATGGGGTCCATGGAGACGGCGGTCACTTCACCGTATATCAGGCTGATCAGCCTGCCGTCCGTATTTTTCCTGGCGCCGCAGATGCCGGATTTATCTTTTTGAATTATACAGTTATGCGGGCATAGAAGACATTCCACTTTGCCGTCCGGTCTTGAAACATAATATAGAGCTTCTTTATCTTGTTTCATTACTGACTACCGATAGATAATCAAAATTCTTACTATCAAGAACCGGACACCTGCCTTCGCACGCGTTAAACGTGGGAGTCCCAGGGGTAGGCTGCGCACAGGGTTGTCGAGCGACAGCCACGAATGCCTTAGTGCCGGGTATAGGTGACGTATAGGACCGGCTTAGCAACAGGATGTTGTGTTTTTAAGCCGACCAGGAGGCCTGTTTTACAGCCGACCGACGGCGACGACCGATTGAGAGCGTATATTATTATACCTGGCTGACGGCCTCGGCTCTTGAAGGGACTGTTTTACCGGCTGTCTCTTCATAAGGCTTGATCATCTCGCAGCTTCCTTCGAAAATTACTCCGTCGGCAATTTTCAGTTTGGCGGTTCTGATGTTGCCGTAAACCCGGCCGCTCGGCTGTATTTCCAGTTTTTCCTTTGCTTCTATATTGCCGTATACGGTTCCGTTTACGATTACAACTTTCGCGTTTATATTGGCTTTTACGACCGCGCCATCGCCAATTACAAGGAATCCGCCCGAAGATATTTCTCCTTCGAATGTGCCGTTGATCTGAAGCGATTTTTTAAAATTCAGATTTCCGAAGAATTGCGTTTCCTTACCGAAAACCGTTGCGATCATTCCGATCTCATAGACCGGATTTTTATTAACCTGGATTATTTTTCTGGACATTATATTCCCTTTACTTGGTTTTCATTACATATACTCCATCCCATTCTGCCGGGGGCGGATTTTGTTTAAATTCCCTTGATCTTCCCATATAAACATCGGAAGGCCCATCATCCGGATCAACGGATAAAGCCCGTTCAAAAGCTCTTATGGCTTCGTCCCACTTGCGCTGTTTATATGCTGTAAGGCCAAGATTGTAATATTTCAGAACCTCTTCTTTTTCCTTTGTAATCATAATGCCCTCCGGGATCAAGAATATTTAGAAGCAGTCTCAAAATTATTGATTTACTTAACTTAGCTGATTTTTTTATTTGAATTGTTTACATCAGCGATAAAATGATCATATTTTTATAAATTTTAAGGCAACAAGGATGTTGCCGCCGCCGAAGAGTCCATGGATGGGGTATTTGAGGCGGAAAATTTATAAAAATATGATCATTTTATCGAATTATCAGTGCTAATTTAATATAAATGTCAGCCAAGATGAATTATTTATATATGTAATTAACGATAAATTGTAATACATTACATAATTTTGAAACGACTTCTGGTAAAACCGACATTGTGAATATCCTCCGATGCAGATATCGGATAACAGTTTCTAATACTCTCTATCAATTAAAAATCCGGCAAGATCAGTCAATTTATCTTTATATAAAGTGGGCGGGAAAGCATCAATAAAAGGAAGAGCTTTTTGCAGATATTCTTCCGCCACATTCATTGAATACCTGATCGCATTGTATTTTTTTATCAACGATTTTACATTCGCCCATGTCTCATTTGAAGGATTCTTAACGCTGTTTATCAGCATATCTTTCTCATCTCCGGATACGGTTTCCAGCAAATATAAAAAAGGAAGAGTTATCTTGCCGTTCCGGAAGTCATTGCCCGCGTCTTTCCCTATGACATTCTGTTCTTCGACGTAATCGAATGTATCGTCTATGATCTGGAAAGCCCTGCCAAGATTGAGCCCGAACTGGAACAGTCTTTCCCTGTCTTCATCCGGCATGTCGGCTTTCATGGCGCCGAGCTTGGCGCATGTCCCCATGAATATTGCGGTCTTGAGCTCGATTATCTTGAAATAATGATCCTTATTAATTACGTCTATATTGGAAAATTCTATCTGGTAGATCTCTCCCTTGAACATGTCGAGAGCCGCGGCAAGGAGTTCATCCACAAGAAGCGATTTGCCGTTCTTCAAAATAGTCTGCAGCGACCTTACATGCATAAAATCGCCTACGAGAACCGCCACTTTGCTTCCCCATTCCGAAGATACGGTTATGTTCCCTCTCCTGAGAAAAGCCTGATCTATAATATCGTCATGGATAAGCGTGGCGCCGTGGAAAATCTCGACAGCCGCCGCTATATCCGTTATATCATCCGGGATCTCTCCCATTAATCCGCTGCTGAATATTACCAGCGAAGCCCTGATTTTTTTTCCGCTTTTTTTAAATAGATGCAGGGAACTGACGTCCATCAGGGGGATTCTTGTATTCAGTATTTCCGGGACTGCCTGATCGACTCTCTTCAGGTATTTATCGATCGGTTTAAAAATATCCTCAAGACTCGGTTTTACTTTATTAAACATGACACTCTGCTAAAAAAAATTATTTATGCATTCGCGTCTTGATTCAAATATTTCAAAAATTGTATCGAGCATCGTAATCTGGAAAGGTTTTAACAAAACTTCGTCTGCAATTACAAGTTTAATGTCGCCGTCTTTTTTCTTGAATTCCTGTTTCTTCTTATTTAAAAGGCCTAAAGCCCTGCTGCAGATAAATTTAACATTTATCATATCGAGACAAACATTATATAATCCTTCGTGAATGCAATCGTCCAAAACCCCTTGAAGCTCTTCCAATTCTTCCTGATCGATCCTGCCGTCGAGTGCAACTACCTCAACGTTATTAACCGACGATCTTTTCATTGAAATCCTCCCAAAAGAAACAAAAGAATACAATTAACAATTTAATTCTATATTTAAACCAAAAATTTTTCAACTCTTTTTATATCCGCCCTCGCGATTGTCAACGAATATACCCTCTCCGCGCCAAAAGATTTTAAAATCCTGGCGCATTCATTGATCGTAGCCCCTGTCGTAAATACGTCATCGATAATCAGGATTCTTTTACCATGGATATATTTTATATTGCGCTTTTTGTTCGCTATCCCGTATCTGTCTAAAATATTTAAAAATCTATCCCTGTAGCCCAGGTTTCTCTGGATTTTAAAATGCCGCTTTTCTTTTAAACATCTCCGGTAATCTTTATTTATTTTCCCGGCAATGTCTTTTGCAATTAATTCACTTTGATTATAACCCCTGTGAAACCTCTTTTTCCTGCTGATAGGTACAGAAGTAATTATATCTATTAAATCCTTATATCCGGCCATTTCATTAAGCGCTAATTTAGATATATGTTTATAAAGCCGTTTTCTTTTATTAAATTTATAATTATGAATAATTTCTTTAATTATGCCTGAATATCCGGCAATAGCGATGTTCCTGTCAAAAAAAATTTTTCTATCCGAGCATATGATGCATTTATTTTCAAGTAATTCACCTGAGCATATTCCGCATTTGTCCTCGAGAAAATCGATTTTATTAAAGCATTCGCCGCACAGGCACGCGTCTTTAAAGGATATTGTCCTGTTGCAGTTTATACAAAACGAAGGGAACAAAAGGTCGACTACGTGAAAGAAAAGATTTTTTAATAAGTTAGACATGATTTCAATAAAGTTTGGAGCCAAGTGAATCGCTATTTTTTATAAACAGTCGGATCTTTAACACCGGCTTCCTGAAATCCCTTTTTCCTGATCCGGCAGCTGTCGCATTCGCCGCAAGACGATCCGTCGTTGCCCGGATCATAGCAGCTTTGCGTCAGCGAAAAATCGACGCCCAGGCTGATCCCGAGCTTAATTATTTCAGATTTACTTAAATTTATGAGCGGCGCACGTACAGTAAATCCGTCTCCCTCGACACCGGCTTTTGTGCCGATGTTCGCCATTGCCTCAAACGATTTAAGGAATTCAGGTCTGCAGTCCGGGTAACCGCTGTAATCGACCGAGTTGGCACCGATAAAAATATCCCGCGCGCCGATAGATTCCGCAAACGACAGGGCGAATGAAAGAAAAAGAATATTTCTGCCTGGCACGTAAGTCGACGGTATTTCTTCGATAAAACTGCTATCAGAAGGAATGATCCGGTTTTTCGGGACCGGGCTTCCGGATTCAACAGATAAGGAAGATGATGAAAATATCCTTGCCGGTATTTCTATTTTAATGTGATCCGGTATCCTGAAAAATCTGCATAATCTTTCGGCAAATTTAATTTCACTGCCGTGCTTCTGCCCGTATAAAAATGTAACGGCATAAACGGCAAATCCGTCTTTTATTGCGCAGGCAGCAGTGGTCGCAGAGTCAACTCCCCCGCTTAAGAGCACCACGGCTTTCTTTCGTTTCTCTTTCATTTTAATATATTCGTAAATATAAATTATTTAATTTAACCGACATGTACTGAATAAACAGAAGCCATCTCAAAATTATTGATCCATATAGATGATTAAAAATATAATTTAGAGATGGCTTCTAATAATTTCAAGCAATTTATAAATGCCCGTGCCTGATCAAATTAATAAGTCTTGCTATAAAATATGCACCGGCAAAAAGAAATAACGGGATAGTTACAAAAAAATTTTTCATTTCCCGGTCCGTCATAAAACCGGAGTGAATCACTTTTTTACCGAAAAAATTATAATGAAAATTCCGGGGATCCTGGTATCTTTTATATATCCTTCTGAATATCATTATCTTGACGCATAATGATACTATCAATAAATAACCGGAAAGGATCCAGAATAACAGGGAAAATTTAAGAGTATTAAAAAGTACAGGAATCAGTATAGAAATAAAAATTAGACCGCCAAGTACCGTAAAACCAATAAAAGCGGTAGAAAAAAAAATTTTACGATAAATAACTTTCTTTGTATAAATATATTGTATGAGAACAAATATATTTATTGCAAATGGGATGAAAAATAATAATGTTAAAATCATTATCCTCTTGCAGAATTCTTATTTAATTAAGAAAAATTCACAAAAAATCTACAAATGGCCGTAAATTATTAAGTTTATCAGCCTGGCCACAAAATATACACCCGCAAAAAGAAATAATGGGATAGTTACAAAAAAATTTTTCATCTCCCGATTTGTTAAGTAACCGGAGTGGATTACCTTTTTACCGAAAAAATTATAATGAAAATTCCTGGGATCCTGATATCTTTTATATATCCTTCTGAATATCATTATCTTGACGCATAAAGAAACCAGCATGAGATAACCGGAAAAAACCCAGAATAATAATGTAAAATCAAGTTCGGCATAAAGGGTCGGGATAAACGGGGAAAAAACGACAGCCGCGCCCAATAGCCCCGTTCCGGCGGACGCAGTAAAAAAAAACCGCCTGCGGTAAGTCAATTCCTTTGTATAAATATATTGTATCAATACAAATATATTTACGATAAGAGGTAGAAAGAATAATAACGTTAAAATCATTATCCTCTTGCAGAATTCTTTCAGATAAATTTATGAGAAAATTTATAAACTGCCGTGCATGATCAGATTTATCAATCTTGCCGCAAAATACACGCCCGCGGCAAGAAATAACGGAACTGTCAGCATAAAATTACCCATCTCTTTATTTGTAAGAAAACCCGAGTGCATCACTTTCTTCCCGAAAAAATTATAATAATAATTCTGAGGGTCCTGGTATCTCAGATACACTCTTCTGAATATTAAGATCTTAACACACAGCGACACTACTGTCAAATATCCGGAAAAAACCCAGGATAAAATTGAGACATCAAATGCATTATTAAGAGCCGGAATAAAAAAAGAAAGCAGAATCGCCCCGCCTAAAAGTCCAATACTTATAAGTACAGTATAAATAAATCGTCTGCGATAGATAATATTCCTTGTATAAATATATTGTATTAAAACAAATATATTTACAGCAAAAGGAATGAAGAATAATAATGTCAGGATCATTACCCTCTTGCAGAACATGTAATTAATATATCCCGTCACAGGTTGGGATATGAGCCCGCCCCTAACGGGCAGGATTAAGATCTGGATATTCCGGCCGCGATATGCGGCTGTATTGAACTCAGGGAAAATCTGCCGATTAATTAATGCACAAATTTTCTCATCCTGATATTTATCAAAATCCCTACCGCAATCATTGACATTATTAAATTGGACCCGCCGTAAGAAATAAAGCACAGAGGCAGCCCGGTTACCGGCATTATTCCGACCGCCATGCCTATATTGATGAAAATGTGAAAGAAAAATATTGAGGTTATACCGCTTGCCAGCAAAGCCCCGAACTTGTCTTTGGACTCCAGAGCGATCTGTATTCCTCTGAATACGATTACCGAAAGCAGAGCTATAATTACTATTGAACCTATAAATCCCCATTCTTCTGCTACAACCGAAAAAATGAAATCCGAGGTTTTCTCAGGCAGAAAGCCGAGCTGCGCCTGACTTCCGTTAAGAAAACCTTTCCCGAAAAACCCGCCGGATCCGGCCGCGATCTTCGACTGGATTATATTGTATCCCGATCCGTAAGGGTCAAGATCGGGATTCAGGAATACAAGAATCCTTCTTTTCTGGTAAACCTTCAGATATTTGTGTATGATCACGGAAAAAAATAAACCGAGGGATATAACGGTTGCGGGGATATATATTCTTCTGTAATATTTTTTAATAAAGAAAAAATTGAGGACAAAGGACGCTATTGCGACAAACAGTAAAACACCTGCTACGACATACAACAAATTGCTGCTTTTGAAAAAATCCAGAATGAAATTCGAGCCTTCCTGCCCTATCCACTCCCTGTAGGTGATGATCATAGGGACAACCAGAGCGATTGCGGCAATCCCGATAATGGAAATGAGATGGGATACGTCCGCTCCGCCCACGTAAAGCAGTATAAACAGGACGGGAATGAACATCATTGCGGTTCCGAAATCCGGCTGTTTTAAAATAATAACTAACGGTACGATCATTAAAATCGTAGGGATCAGGAGTTCCCTGAAATTCCTTATATCCCTTTCCCTGAATTCAAGATACTTTGCCAGGAGAATTACGAGCCCGAGTTTCATGAACTCCGAAGGCTGTACTGCGAATAAACCGAAATTAAGCCATGCCCTGGTATTTCTTACGGTTTTGCCGAATATCGTAGTGAACAACAGTATAAGTAAAAATCCTATATATATATGCAGGGAATATTCGCTCAGCATTTTATAGTTCATAAATGTAACGGCAAGCATAAGCACAAAACCGAATATGAACCACAGCAGCTGTTTTTTATAAAGTCCCCTGTTGATCTTTTCAACCGGATCGAATCCGGCGCTGTAAATAATAAGCACACCGATGAGCACAAGAAGCATCACGGTAAAAACGAGCACATAATCGATTCTGTATATTTCGTCCTTACGGATCATTGAAAATATCCCAAAGATATTAATTTCGAATAAATTTTTTCCGCCACCGGAACAGCGCTTGTCGCTCCGGCGACTCCGTACTCGACAAATACGACAACGGCAACGGCTTTACCGACATCTCCGTCGAAAGGCGCATAGCTCAGGAACCAGGCGTGCTGGCTGTGGTCTTCCTTCCGTATGGAACGCGTCTGCGCGGTCCCCGTCTTGCCGGCAATCGGTACTTTAAGATAGCTCAATCTTGCGGCAGTGCCGTATTTCACCGCCGAGCGCATTCCGTTCCTGATCGTGGTCATCGTCAGCTCGGATAAAGGCACTTCTCTGATTTTTTCGGGAATAAAGCTCTTTACTATTTTTGTATTGTCCGGGGAGCGTATTTCCTTAATCAAATGCGGCTTGTACACCACACCGTTATTTGCTATTCCCGATATGAAATCCGCGATACCGATCACGGTCGTAGCAAGAAATCCCTGCCCTATCGAGAGGTTTAACGTATCCCCGTCAAACCATTTCTGTCCATAAGTTTTTAATTTCCACGATATATTTGAAGGAATAAAACCGGGGACCTCGCCTGGGATATCAATACCGGTCTTCTCTCCAAGACCGAGATAGTTGGCATATTTTAAAATTGTCGATGGATTTGCGCCGAGCCCAACCTGGTAAAAATAAACGCAGCATGAATGGGCAATAGCGCCCTCCATCTCAAGCATGCCGTGAATATGATAATCGGAAAAATCCGTATCGACATATCCTTTAAGAGTATATTTCCCCGAACAATAAAGAGCGCGGTTGGGCTTCCATTTATCTTCCTCTAAGGCCGAGATCGCAGTAACTATCTTGAACATGGAAGCAGGAGGATATTTTGTCTGCACTGCCCTGTTTAGGAACGGCTTGCTCCTGTCGTTATTTATGTCATTTATAATTTTTTCGTTATTCCTGGAAATTATTAAATTCGGATCGATATCCGGTTTGCTTACGAGCGCCAGGATCTCACCGGTGGAAGGTTTTAAGGCAATCACCGCTCCTTTGAGGCCTTCCATCGCTTCATGGGCCGTGCGCTGGATCTCGGAATCGATCGTCAGAACCAGATTGTTCCCGGCAACCGGGGTAGATCCTATTTCTTCTCCTTCCTGCCTGTTGCGAACGTCGACAATCCTTCTTACGAATCCGTCGGCGCCGCGCAGTATGAGATCATACTCGCTTTCAATCCCGGTTTTGCCTATTTTCTGGTAATATTTATATCCGCTTTCTTTTAATTTAAAATATTCGTCTTTGCTTATGCTGCCCACATACCCGACGGAATGAAAAAACATCTTTCCTGAATTATAAACCCTTACCGGTTCATAGTCCCAGGAAATATTGGGAAATATGTTTTTATTGGATGCTATTTTGATAATTGCATTTAAAGAAACATCTTCCTTCAAAATTATCCTTTCCCACGGATTCTGTTGATTGATAACCTGCATTATATCATCGTAGGATATTTTAAGGAGCCTGGCTAATTTTTTAATCGTTTTCTCAAAGTCCTCTCTGCTCGGAAATTTAGCCGGTATAGTACTCAGATTAAAAGACGGCCTGTTGGAAACTATTACAACGTTATCGGCCCCGGGCTTAAAGTTCCTGTCGTAAATTTCGCCTCTCGGAGCAGGGATGGGGATATTGTTTTCCATGTTCATTCTTGATCTGCGCTTGTATTCCTGTCCCTGGATCAACTGGATATTTATAAGCTGGATTATCAGGAAAGCCAGAAGTATAAAAACAAGCGCAATAAAGGAGAACATTCTGAATCTGAATGCTTCCAGCATCCGGAGCTTAAGAGAAGATTGCGCCATCTAAGAGCTTCCCTCCATTGACAACGAATCTTTGAAGAGTTTATCGAATAAAAGGAAAAGAGGCGGGGCCAGGAGGGCATTGTAAAAAGACTCGGGAAAAATAATACTGATTACCGAAGAAATGGCCCCCTCGTGGAAAATATAGCTTAAAAATAATGTAAGTACTCCTTTTATGACCGACGCGACAAAAAGCATTAAAAAAACGGTAAGCACATTACCTTTTAAAATAGAACGGCCGAACATGCCTACAATAAAGCCGAGCGCCATCTTGGGAAACGCCAGAAGGCCAAGCGGGGAATTTGAAATCGCATCGTGCAAAATACCGCTTATAAATCCCGTCGTCTCCCCGTAAAAAGAACCGAAGCTGTAGGCAAAATATACAACGGCGATAAATGCAAGATCGGGTTTAACGCCGGCTATCCTCAAAACATCAAAAGACGAGTGCCCCTGAACTATCAGAGAGATCAGTATGAGAGCGCCGGTAAAAACATATTTTGTGATCATCAGTCCTCATCCTTTAATAATTCAAGCAGTTCCGGATCAGGTTCTTTTTTTATAATAAAGACCTCTTCAATCTGGGAATATTCTATTATCGGTTTTACAATAATTTTCTGAAAGCTGCTGGATTCAATAATTATTGTTTTAACGACCTTACCCACCAGAAGACCCTGTGGAAAAATGCCGCCCTGCCCGGAACTGATAATTACATCGCCGAATTTAACAGGGACTGACCTATTGATATAATCCACGATGCAAAGATTTGAATTCGGGGAATACCCGGATAACAGCCCGGGAAACCTGCTTTCCTGCAGCATAACTCCCATATTAATATCCGTGGAAACTATCGGCTGTATCCTGGAAACGCTTCCCCTGACTTCTATGATCTTCCCGAATACGGCTTTTTCCTCTCCTGCAAAAGCGATTACCGGCATATTGATTTTAATGCCGTCGCTTTTGCCTCTGTTTATAATTATTGTTCTAAACCAGTTATCGGGGTCTTTGGAAATTATGTTGGCCGGGATAAACTCATAGGTGACTCTTTCTTTAAAAGAAAGCAGTTTTCTTAATCTGAGGTTTTCCCTGTTTATTTCGCTGAGTTCATCGGTAATTGCTTCGTATTTACGTAGCTTTTCCCTGGTTTTTTGAAGTTCGTCCCTTACTTCACCGAGCTCGGTAAAACCGGCCCACAGTGTGCTGATGCCGCCCTGCAGCCTGTCGTAGCCCTTCTGAAATGGCATTATAAACCAGCTGCCGATCCCTTCGATAGAAATTGAGAAACCCGAAGTCTGAAGGGAAAGAGAAATTATACAAAAAAGAGTGAATGCCACGAAAGCAAGAATTGTCTTATGTCGAATTAAAAAATCCAATTCTGTATACTATAAATGAGATTTGTAGAGATTTTTGATTTCTTCAAGGAATTTTCCAGCCCCCATTACCACGCATGTAAGTGGATTTTCCGCTCTTATGGCCGGAACCCCGGTTTCTTTGCTGATGAACTTGTCAAGACCCTTTAAAAGCGATCCCCCGCCCGTCATTACAATCCCTCTTTCAACTATATCCGCGGCGAGTTCCGGAGGCGTTCTTTCGAGTGCGTGCTTTATCGCGTCAAGTATCTGGTCTACCGGCTCCTTCAGCGCCTTTCTGATTTCGGATGAATCTATCTCCAGTGTCCGCGGCAGCCCGGAAATCGCATCCCTGCCCTTCAGCTCCATTACCTCGACTTTCTTTTCGGGATAAGCGTTGCCGATCCTGATCTTAACTTCCTCCGCCATTCTTTCGCCTATCACAAGATTGTACTGGGTCCTCATGTATTTCATGATGCCTTCGTCGAATTCATCGCCGGCGATCCTTATCGAATCCGCGATTACCATCCCGCCGAGGGATATTACGGCGATCTCCGTGGTTCCTCCGCCTATATCCACAACCATATGGCCTGCCGGCTCGTGTATCGGGATATTGGCTCCTATGGCCGCCGCGAGCGCCTCTTCTATAAGGAATATCTCCCTTGCGCCAGCCTGCTCGCAGGACTCTCTTACTGCTCTTTTTTCGACTTCAGTAATGCCGGACGGAACGCCTACCACCATTCTCGGCCTCACGAGAGCGCGTCTCTTGTGAACCTTCTGTATAAAATATCTGATCATTTTTTCGACTGTTTCGAAGTCGGCAATAACGCCGTCTTTCATCGGCCTTATGGCCACAATGTCTCCCGGCGTGCGGCCGAGCATTCTCTTTGCTTCCTGTCCGACTGCGAGCACTTTTGAAGTGCTTGTCTGTACCGCAACGACAGACGGTTCACTCAGCACAATACCCTGCCCTTTTACGTGCACAAGAGTGTTTGCAGTGCCAAGATCAATACCCATATCATTGGAAAATAAACTGTAAACCCAGTCAAATATCATATTACCTTCTTATCATTTACTAATATATTTACCTCGCCCGCTGCTCATTCTGAAAAAATATGAAAATCGGGGGGGATTATGTCTTAATAAAATTCCCCGGGACAAGCCCACGGTAATGACGTACCGGCCGCCGCCTTCGGCGCCGGTGGGGTATTACGTTTCAAAACGTAATCGATTTTCTCCGCAATTCGATAGGCTTACATCTTCGATGCAAGCATCGAGGCATTACGCCTTGAAAAAAATAATCGATGAAAATGAAATAATTGCAAGTGCCTTAATAATTACAAGAACAATTTGCCGGCTTAAAAAATTATTTTATAACCGTTATGGTTAAATTCCCAGCAGTTTCTTTGCTTCCATATTATCCTGATCCGATACCAGGACCTCTGACCAGATCGCTCTGGCTTTCGTTTTTTCGCCAAGCGCCGCGTAATTCTTACCTATCCAGATCTTCGACGTAGCGTCTTTGTCATCCAGCCTGAGCGCGCTGATAAAATGGGCCAGGGATTCTTTATAAAGGGACCGGCTGAAATAAATTTTCCCGAGATTAAAATTCGCCAGTTTCAATAAATTGTTATCCGTACAATTATCCAGGATGTTTTTAAAACTCATGATTGAATCTGTATATTTTCCGGCTATATTGTAGGCCGATGCCAGAAAAAAACGGCCGCTCATTGTATCTGAGACCATCCCGTGTTTTATAAGGATTTCAAGTCCGTAATCCTCTTTCCTGTTTAAAATATTTATTATCGATAAAAACCTTATGTCGTCTATATTCGGGATCGATTCTATGTTGTCGAGCTTGCCCAGAAGCCTGTAAATATTTTTTATATTGTAATATCCAGTATAATAGCAGGATTTGGCCATCACAAGACGGTACTCGGGATCGATTTCACCGGAGGAAGATAGCGCCATCGCTTTTCTTATGTTCTTTATCGCAGTAAAAAACTCGGCAGCGGCCTTTTGATCAAGACAATCCGTGCAATTGCTGACGATATATTCGGAGAAAGTTTTTTTAAAATATATTTCTCCCAGCAAATAATGGATTTTTCCGGCAAGCATGAAGGTTTCTGCGGATACCTGGTTATTCGAATTATATTCGTCGCAGATCCCGCTTATTTCCAGAAGCTTAAGCTTTCTTTTTTCGATTTCCTCTATTTTTGAAGCATCATCTAAAGCCAGAGAAATTTTATTGTAGGTATATTTCCAGAAAAAAATATATTGCTGATATTTTGCCCCAAGATAAAAAATCCCGAAAACCGCCGCGGCCAATAATATAATTTTTATAATTTTTCTGTTTTTTCTTTTGGATTTATAGCTATAATACATTTGCCGAATATTTATGATAAATCTTTTTTAACTTATCGCTGAGCGAAGTGTCTTTTTTAAAAAGAAATAATTTCAAATCACTGCTTCCTTGCATCTTTAAAACAATAAAATTACCGCCGCTTTTAATATCGGTTATGCGGCGGAAATCAAACCTGTATAATCTTTTTCCGACCCTGAAATTTATTCCGTCGTCAGACAGGTCGAAATTCCCTGCACCCACGCGCCGTATTTTTTTATATTCCTTAAGAGTAGAATCTATTATACTGTCATTATTACCGTAATCGATAATATTCGATGAATCTTCGAACATTACGACAGGAGTATTCTCGGACATTCCCTCTTCTACAGGCATGTCCTCTGTGCCGTATACCATATTATCGGCCACTTTTTCGGCATCCGCAAAAGAATCATCTCCCTGTGTCCCTGCGCCGGCAGCCCCTCCTGTATACGCATCAGTTCTTTCAGTAATATTATTTTGTTCGTTATCCTGGAAGTTCCTATCTGTTTTTTCGGCAGTAATTTTCTCTCGGTTTTTTGGCTCCGCTTCTTTATAAGCGTTTTGCCTGTTGGAGGATACTTTTGTAAAATTTGTACCGGTCTCTTTCCGCGCTTTAACAATTAATGTATAAATAATGAAGAACAGACCGGATGCGATTAAGATTAGGCTCAGATATAGCATATTCTCTCAAATTAATATAGCAAAAATCGTTGATGAACCGCAGAATGATTTTATTGAGAAATTTATGAAGCTTTCCGACGTTTCTCAAGCGGGGAAAAGCAGCCCTGCCATCGATAAACTAACTATCAACCGGATTATCATGTGCAGAATTTACGCGCTGTCAAGAATTTTTCAGCATTCAGGCTAATTCTTTTATTCTTTTTATTCTATTCTCGAGCCCGGTGAAATCGCCTTTTTCTATAAATTTGCTGTCAGCAATATAGGAAGTGCCGCATGCGATCACTCTTTCAGCCTTTAAATACCCGGCAATATTTTCTTCATTTATTCCGCCTGTAGGGATTAAATAAAAATCCTTCATTTTAAACGGTGCGGTGACGGCATTAATGTAATCCGGCCCGCCTAAATATAAGGCAGGGAATATTTTAACGACTTTGAGTTTTTCTTTAATTGCGGAATTAAGCTCGGAGGGAGATGCAATCCCCGGTATAAATGGAATTTTTTTTGATTTTGAAAAGCGTACCAAATCCTTATCAAGGCACGGCGCAACTCCGAACGCTGCGCCGCAATTAATAGCTTTTTCCAGAGCATCCGCCGTTAAAACGCTGCCTGCTCCGACCGCTAATTCCGGGAAATCTCTGCGGATCTCTTCAATGTATCTGAACGCCGTTCCTGTTCTGAGGGTTACTTCCAGAAGGCCGATGGAATTCTTTAAAAGCAATTCCGCCGTTCTCTTTGCAGTATTTAAATCGTTGAAAACAGCTACCGGGATTATTCTATTCTTCTTAAATAATTCGACTAAATCTACATTTTTAGTCTTGGGTAGCATAACTCAATCTGATTCCCATCCGGATCCAAAAATACTACGCTCTGGCCTTTGCGAATATTTTCCGGGCCGGAAACAATCGGTATGTTTTTAGCTTTCAGTTCATCAACCGCGTCTTCGAAATCATCTTCATCGACAATAAAGCTCACGCGGTTTTTCGAATCGCTCTGTATCTTAAATTTTTCGGCTTCGTACAGGCTTATGACAATATCTCCTTCCTTAATGAATGCCTGGTTAGAATTATTTTCAATTACTTCAAAATCAAATAAATCCCTGTAAAATTTTATTGAATTCTCAAGATTGGAAACCGTTAGTCCCAAATAGCTAATGCTTTCAATAACTATCATCATGAATCTCCATTTATTCCAGTTCTGTTGTCACAAGTTTTGCATGGTTCAAAACTCACTCATTTTTTCAACTTTTAATACATGTGTTTCATTGTGTCAATAAATATAAATTAATAGATAACATTTAATGCCGGGTAAATACATCAACTAATATGAACTTACAAATTTTCTTTCAGGAATTGATGCTATTTAAAATTGAAAAGAACTCCCTGATCTTTTCAATGTCTTTGACACCGGATCTTTTCTCCAGGCTGCTTACAAGGTCAACTGCAACCGGTTTTACTTTCTCGACCGCTTCCCGGATATTGCTGCTGCCGATACCTCCCGCGAGCATCAGCCTGCCCGGATATTTAAAGCCTTTAAGCAAACCCCATTTAAAAACTTTTCCCGTGCCGCCGTAAGCGTTTTCAACGAACGCGTCCAGCAGAAAATAATCGACCGACACGTACTCATCGCAACGCAGAATATCGGAACTCTCTTTGATCCTGAATGCCTTGATAATCTTTCTATCTTTAAAGCGTTTTATGAGCGATGACGGCTCCTCCCCGTGAAACTGAAGCATATCAAGATCCGCGAATTCCAGCACACTATCAACGTATTCCTTTGAAGGATTGACGAATACTCCGGCGCTCATAAAAGAAAATTCTTTTCTGAGTTTTCCGATTATTGCCCCCGCTTTTTCCGGAGTAATGCAACGCGTGCTTTTTTCGTAGAATATGAAACCCAGCATGTCCGCGCCGTACTTGAGAGCCGCCCTGGCGTCCTCAAGGCTTGTGTTCCCGCATATCTTAACAAGGGGCTTCATTGCTCTCTCCAAAAAGATCCGCAATTGCCGACCCGATGTCCTTCCGCCTCATGAATCTCTCGCCTATCAGAAATCCATCCGCGCCGCCGGAGCTTAAGACGCGGATATCATCCTTTGAGTTTATGCCGCTTTCGGAAATAATCAGCTTATCGCCGGGTTTTCCGGCTTTTTCAATTATCCTTACCGTTGTACTGATATCCGTAAAAAATGTTTTTAAATCTCGGTTATTGATTCCGATCAGATCAAAATCAAAATTAAAAGCGCGCCTGTATTCAGCCTCTGTGTGCGTTTCAAAAAGAATTTTAAGATATAGATTGCCGGCGAGCCGTGAAAGAGTTTCTATCTCGCTGTCCTTTAAAATATCCGCTATAAGCAGTACTGCCGAAGCGCCTTCCAGAAATCCCCTGTAAACCTGGTACTCATCAAAGATAAAATCCTTCATAAGTACCGGCTTGCCGGTAACGGCTTTCGTCTTCCTGATATTATCGTAGGAACCTGAAAAAAAATCCGGCTCCGTAAGCACTGAAATTGCGTTCACATAACGGGAAGCTTTATACGCCCCGGCTATAGAATCGATATCAAAGTCTTCCCTGATCGTTCCCTTCGAGGGGGACGCTTTTTTGATCTCGGCGATCAAAAAAGGTTTAATGACCCTGCACGAATAGGTAAAATAAGCCGGCCTGTAGCCGGACTCTATCATAAAGTCAACCTTTCGCCTTAGCTCATTTAAAGGAAAATATTGTTTCTCTTTTTCAACAAGAAGCTTTCTGTTATTTACTATTTTTTCCAGTACTGTCGACATCGCTCTCTTTTAATTTAATACCCGATAAATACAGAATCACGACCTCGCCGGGCCGGTCTGAATATTCGACTTTAAAGTCCGTGACTTTTCCCCGAACCGAAAGCAGCTTTTTTGACCTCCACCAGCCCGTGAGTATGCCGGGATTTTTTTCAGCTATTTTCGAGAGTGTTTCCTGCGGAATTTCTCCCCTTATTATTAGCCATTTCTCCATCAGGAAATTGCATCTAAGCTCTTTTCCGAACTTTCCTTCGGGCGAAATAATAACATAGTCGTAACCGGTCGACAGTTCCCTGTCGATAATTTTTTCAAGAAATTTGTATAGATATTTTTTTGATCTTCTTTCGCTTTTCAGCACATCAGTATTCCACTTGATATAAAGCTTTTTTAAATTAAAATAATTCATATAAGCTTCGCCGGCAGACTCCTGCCCGGATCTTTCCGCAGGCTGCGCGCAGAGGATATTGATTAAAAACTTAAAAGAATTATTTTTATTAAGATACTGAAAAGGAAGGATTTTTTTATTTTCAATGAGGGTTATGTCCCATTCCGGTGATGCCAGCTGGAAAAGAACACATATAGCAAAAATATAAATTTTCTTTTTCAAACTATTTTATAGTATATCTATCCCCCAGCGGGGATAGATATACTGCGCAATAATTCAATATTACTTTTCAACTATCGCGTCATTCGGACATGCGTCTTTACAGGTACCGCACTGGGTGCACGTTTCCTGATCTATAATATATTTATCCTCGCCTTCTTTAATTGATCCTGACGGGCATTCATCAGCACATACTCCGCAAGCTACGCAATCGTCGGTTATCGTAAAAGCCATGGATTTCCTCCATAAATTTCATTCTTTCAAGAATTATTTAATTGAAAAACGATTCTTGCTGGAACCAGAAAATATGATTTTTCATAGTTATTCTTTGGGATTGAAAACGATCCCGGACATCTGTCAAGCTTTTTATGGATGCCCTGAAAAATTATCTTACTGTATCTGCTTCTTGATGGAGTCGGGAGGCTGGACGACCTTTATCTCTCCGAACCTTTCCTCGTATTTTCTCACATTTTCGGAAAGAGCGGAAAGAAGCCGTTTTGCATGGCCGGGGCTCAAAATTATCCTCGAAGCAAGTTTGCCGAATCCCGGTGGCGGCGATGGATTTACAAATAAAAAATCTATGATAAATTCATCGGGTGAATGGGAAATATTCGCAAAATTTGAATAAACGCCCGCTGCTATTGAATCATCCACTTTAATTTCTATTTTTACATCCATCGATTCTTTTTCCATTTTTAGTTCCATTTTAAACCGTACAGGGGGTTTTGAAATAACTCCTAATATTTTTTTTATCCGACGCAGCCGGCTTTAGTTTATACAACCCGTATATTCTAAAGCCGGATACCTGCTTGTTTTATCCTTCAACGATATAACCTTCAACGCTGGTTTTCATTTTTTCCGCCATTCCGGCAATTTCCTCCGAATTGCCGGCCAGTTCTTCAGAGCCCGACGAAATAGTCTGTGTCAGGTTGTTGATCTCTGAAATCGATCTTACAATATCGGATACGGCATTTTTCTGCTCGGATATTGCCGTCTTGATCTCATCGGATCTGCCTTTTACTATATCGGCTTCCTTGTTTACCGATTTATTAGTCGTCGACTGCCTCTGCATCAGCTCGAAGAAATTATTCATCATGGTCTGTATAGACGATACGCTGGTAATGATGGTGCTTATCACTTCAACGGTCTCCTTCACTATCAAATCGCCTTTCTTGATCTCATTATCGTTCACTTTAATCAGAGTATCGATCTCTTTAATGCTTGAAGCGGTCTGTTCGGCAAGCTTGGATATTTCATCGGCGACAACGGCGAATCCCCTGCCGGCTTCCCCGGCCCTCGCTGCTTCTATCGCGGCATTGAGCGAGAGCAGGTTGATCTGGTCCGAAATATCATTGATCATCTTTACGATATTAACCATCTGGACGGAGCTCTGTCCTATCTTCGACATTGTCTCCTTCATCTGGTTTAGCGAGCCCTCGCCGGCCTTTGCCCTTGAGGAAATATTTTCCGAAATACTGAGAGATTCCTTTGTCCTTTCCTCCATCTCATTTATAATTGAGGATAACTCCTTTATCATTTCAAGGAATGAATTAACGCTGCGGTCGGTTTCATTGGTGCTTGTCGATACGTTGTCCATTCCGGCAGAGATTTCTTCCATGGTAGCCGTTATCTCTTCAACCGCCGAAGCTGCGTTCTGTGAGCTTTCCGCGAATACCACGGTCGTGCTGGACATCTCACTGGAAGCAGAGGACAGCTGAAATACGGTCTGTTTGACCATTTTGATCATTTCATTCAGTTTTTTAATAAACACACTGAACTGGTTCATAAGCTCGCCAAGTTCATTGCTAAGCTTGCTTTCAATATTAACGCTTAAATCATTTTTCTCTGTTATATATTTTATGCTGTCAATGATTTTGTGTATTGGCTTGGTAATCGTCCTGCTCAAAAAGAACAGAACAATAAACGTTAAAATTCCAAGGGCAACCATTATTGAAAAAAGCACCAACCTCATTTTATTTATCATTTCATTCACTTCAACAACATATATACCGCTGGCAATTATCCAGTCCCATTGCTTGAATAAATGAATATAGGTAATTTTCTGCTCAATCCTGTCCTTTTGGTCTTTATACTGCCAGTAATAATCCACGAACCCGCTTCCTTCTTTTACTGCTTTATCCTTAATCTCCGCATTAAATTTTTTCCCCTTTTTATCTACTCTTTCGGAATCGTCTTTTCCTTCCAAGGCAGCGACGAATGGATGCATCAGAACTACACCTGTTGTATTCATAATGAAAAGATAATCCTTATTTTCATTCCCGTATCGCATTGCGCGTATTTCGTTCATTGCCTGTTCCTTGGCTGCATCTTCCGTGATAGCACCGTTTTCAAACTGCTTGTATTTAGCCTCAATTACTGATATGGCAATACTAACGGCTTCTTTTACGATCCGTTTCTGTTGATCCATCAAATTATCGCGCATTGCAGGTATTGTGAACAATCCCTGTATTACCACCATAATTAAAATGAGTATGATGCCCTGCGCTATTATCTGTGTGCGGATGGATAATTTAGTTAATATTTTTTTCATAAAGGAACCCCGATTGAAAATTTATTTTTATTATGTGAGAAAGCCAATTTTTATCCGTATAATAAATCCGGCTTTTTTTATATTTTATCATAATTACGTGAAAAGTCAAAAAAAAAATTATGTATAGTACGGATAAACGATCAACAACCGGTTTCAATTTATCTTTAATAATAAAAAAAAATGCTTGCACATATATTATCGGGATTGTTTTACAATTCTCTACAACAGTTATATAATGAATCCCGGAAAAACCGAAAAACTATTATAAGACAGTTATTTTAACTTAGAAGCGTAAGAAAACACATATATGAATCTGAATAAAATCAGGAACTTTTCCATCATTGCCCACATTGACCACGGCAAGTCGACCCTGGCCGACCGTATAATAGAGAAATGCAGGCTTGTCGATCCGGGTAAACACGCCGATCTCCTCATGGACAGTATGGATATAGAAAAAGAGCGAGGCATAACCATAAAAACGAACACTATTTCGCTTAATTATACCTCAAAAAGCGGCGAGGAATACATCCTGAATCTGATCGATACTCCTGGGCATGTCGATTTCACATACGAAGTTTCAAGAGCGCTCGGTTCATGCGAAGGAGTTCTCCTGCTTGTCGACGCAACACAGGGCGTCGAAGCGCAGACAATTGCAAACATGTATCTGGCGCTTGAGAACAATCTGGAGATACTTCCTGTTATTAATAAGATCGATATGCAGAATGCCGACATTGAAAGGACAAAAGAAAGCATCCGGAAAAGCCTCGGCATCGACCCGGAACTATCCGTCCTTATATCCGCAAGAATGGGGACGGGAATCGACGAGCTTATGGAAAAGCTGGTACAGGTGATCCCCCCGCCCGAAGGCGATCCCTCAAAGCCGTTCAAAGCTCTCATCTTCGATTCTTATTTCGACAAGTATATGGGAGTTCTTATAAAAGTGCGTGTATTCGACGGCAGCGTTAAAAAAGACGATACCATCCTGCTTTTTTCAACCAACAGGGAATTCACGGTAACAGAGGTCGGCCTTTTCCGTCTTGAAAGAGAAAAGAAAGACAGGCTGGATCCGGGCGATGTAGGCTATATTACAGCGGGCATAAAATCGGTAGGCGATACTAAGATAGGCGACACCGTAACTCTCGCCGACAATCCCGCAGCCGAGCCGCTTAAAGGATTTAAAGAAGTCAAGCCTTTCGTCTTCTCCGGTCTTTACCCGATCTACAGCGATGATTACGAAAACCTGAAAGAAGCGCTGGCAAAGCTAAAGCTGAACGACGCGTCCCTCCTCACGGAACCCGACAACTCTTACGCTCTCGGCTTCGGTTTCAGATGCGGGTACCTGGGTCTTTTGCACAAAGAGATAGTGCAGGAAAGGCTGGAAAGGGAATTCGGGCTGTCACTTGTCACGACGGCGCCTACTGTTGAATACAGGATAACCACTACGAAAAAAGAAACCATTATGATAGACAACCCGGTCAAGATGCCGGACATATCTTCCATTGAGATGATAGAAGAGCCGTATGTCGACGCAAGCATAATCACTCCTACGGAATTCGTAGGTAATGTAATGGCCCTGGTTCAGGATGCGCGCGGCATTCATAAATCAATGGACTATATAAACGCGGACCGGGTCGAGCTCAAATATGAAATGCCTCTTTCCGAGATCGTATTTAATTTTTACGATAAACTGAAATCCTGTTCGCGCGGATATGCTTCGTTCGATTACGAGTTCAGGGATTATCGCCCCGCGGCCATGGAAAAAGTGGATATACTCGTGAACGGAGAAACCGTGGACGCATTATCCTTTATCGTTCATAAGGAAAAATCGTATCAGCGGGGAAGGGATCTCGTGGAAAAGCTGAAAGATGTTATTCCGCGGCATCAGTTCAAAATTCCGCTTCAGGCGGCTATCGGTGCAAAGATCATTGCGAGAGAGACAATATCGCCTCTCAGGAAAAACGTTACAGCCAAATGCTACGGCGGAGATATCACTAGAAAAAGAAAACTGCTGGAAAAACAAAAAGAAGGCAAGAAGAGAATGAAATCAATAGGGTCGGTCGACATCCCGCAGGAAGCCTTCATGACTATATTGAAGATAGATTAGAAGAAAATTCACCTGACCCCTAAATCCCCTGAAGGGGACTGTTTCACACTAAGTAAAACTGCTTTTTATTTGAATTCGATACATATTTTTTTAAACTTCAGAATTGCCTTTTCAGCCCCCTATCCCCCGGAGGGGGCATTAAAAATTTCTGCTATATATTTCGTTTCTAATTATAATGACCGAATAATCTAAATAAAAAACTAAAATTTTCAGTAAAAACCCTCCAAGCCGGTGCCCCCTCCGGGGGATAGGGGGCGAGTTAAATCCTTATGCCCATGTAATGAGCCCGGGAATGTATTTTCTGTACATGTCATCATGAAACGGAATTACCCTCGCCGTAAAGCCGAACTGCCCGGACTTCAGGCAGAGCAGATTACCTTCGTATAGATACGAGCCGTCATTCAATCTGTTCACCATCTTCATCGGAGTCACGGCTCCCTCTACAATTTCACCGGCCGAATTGAGATCGCCGAAATAAAGCTCCACTTCAAGCTCCTCGGTAGACAGGGTGCCGGCATTTACTACAGCTTTGACAATAATTCTCTTTCCAACGACGATCTCATCTTTATCCTCTATGTACAAGTCCTTTATCGAAACACCTGCCCACTCCTCCCTTATTTTTTCCTGCCACACCGTAAAGGATCTGGCCTTTTCAAAATTATTATCCCGGAATTTTTTATAATTCTTATGAACGTTCATGTAAAATTTTTCGGCATATTCTCTCACCATGCGATTTGTATTAAAGATAGGAGTGATGGTCTTCATGGATTCTTTTATTCTTGCTACCCATTCTTTTGGAATGCCGTCGGCGCCCCTGTTGTAGTACATGGGAATTATTTCATTCTCAAGTATATTATATAGCGACTCGCTCTCCATCGCGTTCTGATAATCCCAGTCCTCATATTCCTCTCCGTGACCTATGGCCCAGCCGTTATTGCCGTTATACGCTTCGTCCCACCATCCGTCAAGCACGCTTATGTTAAGACAGCCGTTCGGGACGGCTTTCATGCCGCTCGTGCCGGATGCTTCCTTGGGCCTTGTGGGCGTATTGAGCCACACATCGGATCCCTGCACCATATATCTTGCGATATTAATGTCGTAATCCTCAAGAAAAACGATCTTGTTCCTGAATTTTTCATCCCTTGCGAGACGGACTACATGCTTTATAAGCTCCTTCCCCATATTATCTTTCGGATGAGCCTTTCCGGAAAAAATGATCTGCACAGGCCTTTCCTTATTTAAAAGTATCTTCTCCAGCCTGGCCATATTCCTGAATATGAGTGTCGCTCTTTTATAGGTCGCGAATCTCCTTGCAAAGCCTATTGTAAGCGCTTCCGGGTCAAGCACCGCTTCCGCCTGCGCCACTTCATATTTAGGCAATCCTCTTGCCTGAAGCTGTATTTTTAACAATCTTCTTGCAAAACCCACAAGCCTTTCTTTCAGCCTTTCCCTGCATCTCCAGAGCTCCGAGTCCGGTATTGAATCAACTTTCAGCCATATCGCTTTATCCACGGTGTTATCTATCCAGCGCGGACCGAGATACCTGTTGAGGATCCTCATCATTTCATCCGATGTCCACGAAAGTATCTGGACCCCGTTCGTAATGTGGGTTACGGGGATATTATGAACCGGCAGGGACGGCCATATTCTCTTCCACATGTTTCTGGATACCGCTCCGTGCAGTCTTGAAACCCCGTTGCAGGCGGCTGCGGTTTTGATCGCGAGCACGGTCATGCAAAAACTTTCATCTTTATCAGCCGTATTTTCACGGCCAAGAGCAAGGAATTCCTCTTTCTTGATCCCCATTTCTTTTATGAAGTTTGAAAGATACTTCTCTATCAGATCGGGCGTAAATCTGTCATTGCCGGCGGGTACCGGAGTGTGTGTCGTAAAAACACTGGAGGAACTCACGCCTGTTAAAGCTTCGCTGAAGGATAAGCTGAAATCTTTAATGGAAGAGCGTATCCTTTCAATGCTGAGGAACGCCGAGTGCCCTTCATTCATATGATACACCGTTATCTTCTTACCCATGGCTTTAAGCGCTCTCACGCCCCCTATTCCCAGAAGGATTTCCTGTTTAACCCTCATTTCATTATCGCCGCCGTAAAGCTGATATGTGATCATCTTATCTTCATTTGTATTTTTATCTATATCGGTATCCAGGAGATACAGCTTCACCCGGCCTATGAGAACTTCCCATATCTGCGCGTACACGTCTCTTCCCGGGTATTCCACCTTTATAAAAATTGTCCCGCCGCCGTCTTTAACGAGACTGACCGGGATATTATTGAAATCGGTTTCCGGGAACCTTTCCTGCTGAAGACCGTCTACATTAAGATACTGATGGAAATAACCCAGTTTGTATAACAGGCCCACGCCGGTAAGCGGTACTCCAAGCTCGCTTGAAGATTTCAAGTGGTCTCCTGCGAGCACACCGAGTCCGCCTGAGTAAATAGGCAGGCATTCATGCAGGCCGAACTCGGCGGAGAAATATGCCGCTTCGAGATCTTCATAGCCGGTTTTATTTTCATCGAACCATGTCTTTTTGGTCAAATGCCAGTTCAACTCTTCTTCCACAAGTTTCATATGCGCAATAAAACTTTCGGACTGTGCCGCATCATCCATCAGTTTCTGTGAAAGCCGGCCAAGCATTGCTATGGGATTGTGATTTACCTCACGCCATGTCTCAATATCCAGTCTCCGGAACAGCTCAATAGCTTCAAAATTCCATATCCACGACATATTCTGGGCGATTTTTAAAAGCGGTTTCAATGTATCGGGCAAATAAGGCAGTACGCGAAATTTTTTAATTTTTGCCATTCATTTCTCCAACTTCTGGAATTAAAAACACAGATTCTTCAAGGATAATTATTTAAATATTCCGATTACATCAGCAGATTACAGCAGGTTAATTATATAATACAACAAAAAATTATTCAATCAAATTCGAATTATTGATGCGATATCACATGCTGTCAAAGACAAAAGATAAAATTTACTTGACTCATTCTGAATATTTTATATTCTTGTGATTAGATATGCGGGTGTAATTCAGTGGTAGAATTCCAGCCTTCCAAGCTGATAGCGTGGGTTCGATTCCCATCACCCGCTCATAAAAAAACAAAAACCTTTATTTCTTAAGGGTTTTCGTTTTTTATAATTCATATATTCATTTTTATACATCATTATAAGGAAGATTATCCGTATCTAGCCTGGATATCCCGCATATAAAAAAACTGTGAAAATGATATTTTAAATCCTGCCCAATACTTAGATAAAAAAATTATTTCAGATCATCAAGCAGGTACACAAGCCCGCTTGAAAGAATAACCAGTATCCCCAGTATCATTATGCCGAAACTGAAATTTAAATGGTCGCCGGAAAGGCCCAGCAGGTAAGGCGTTACCCCCCAACCGATTATTATGCCGAATCCCAGTATAAAACCGGTAGCTATCCCTCGTACATTGATGTCAAACAGCCTGGAAATGGCGATAAGGCCCAGAGGAAAATATCCGTAAATGACGTTGGCCTGGAAAAAAAGAGCAATACCTATGAAATTCATACCCGCAAAGGAAACGAGAACAGTAAATATCCCGGAAAGAATTAAAACCATGGCCATCAGCTTCCGAATGTTGAATCTGGCTGCGAGGAGTCCTGAGCCTATCGCGAAAGCGAAGCCTCCGATCCTCGATAACCCGAAAATCGTATTGGCGTAGTCTATGTCCATGTGAAGCTCTTTAGTAAGATACAGCGGAACTATGAAAAAGACGCCGGTGCTGCACGATGCGGCGAAAATCCAGACAGCGCTCAGGACCCATAACGGTTTTCTTTTAATGAAAGAATTGAATCCGGCAAGGTTTATTTTTTTCACCTTGAACTCTTCTAAAAAAATATAAACAGGAAAAATTGCAAGAATAAACACTATCCCGAGCAGGCTGAATATTCCTCTCCATTCCAGATACTGCATCAGAAACACGGCAATTATAGGAACAATGAATACGCCTATCGATGCGGCAGAATCGTGTATTGCTATCGCTTTGCTCCAGTTCTTTTCGTCATAGGAATTTGTAATAAGAGGAATGGCTGCGGGAAGGTAAACGCCTGTGGCAATTCCGATTACGAAGCAGAAAATATAAAGCGCGGAAAATATTTTAAAGAACTGAATCAAAAAAAAGGCCGCGGCCGTCACAAGCAATGACAGGATGATCGTCCTTTTATACCCGAAGACGCCGGAGCAGAATCCGGAAAAAAATACCGAAAGCCCGTAACCTGCCGAAAGGAACAGCAAAATACTTGTCGCCTTTGCATGAGTAATGTGGTACTCGTCTTCTATTAAAGGCAGGATAGGGGATAATATACTTCTTCCCGCAAAGTTTAGAAACCATAACATGAACAGAAAAGTAATGAATAAAACGGCTTTCCCGCGAAAGGATGTGAATTTTCCCATGCATTTTCCTGTGTATGCTACCTGTAATTTTTTATTTTTTTTCGAGAATTGACCTGCGATGATTCATTATCGATATATAATTATGAAAAGTCAATCGGTAAACAAATCCGGGACTTGTCGTATAGTATTCTTCTCTTCTTTTAAACTGCAAATGAAATCCTGGCAACTGCCCCGCCAGAGCCTTCGCGGTTTTCCAGCGTTACAGATGAATTATTAAAACAGAAAGCAAGCCTTTCCCTGATGTTCCCCAACGATCTTTTGAACACGTTCTTCGAAGCCAGCCCCGGGCCGTCATCCTGTACTGTTATTGTCACTATGTCCCCGTTCTTCTCCGCGCAGATATCGATCATGCCGGATTCCTGCTTCCTCCTTATACCGTATTTTATCGCGTTCTCCACAAGCGGCTGAAGTATGAGAGGCGGTATTTTTATATCATTCAAATCGCCTATCAGTTCCATATTATACGAAAGAATTTCGGGATACCTGATTTTTTCAAATTCAAGATAGCTTTTAACGAACTGCCATTCCTCATTGAAACTTACCAGCGGCGAAAGCGACCTCTCCATAAAGAAACGGCATATCTCTGCAAGCTTCATAATCGCGTCATCCGCTTTTTCAGAGCTCCTGTGCACAAGAGAATGAATTGTGTTGATGGCATTGAACAGGAAATGAGGGCTCATCCTTTTCTGCAGGTTCATCAATCTTGAAGCTTTGTATTCGTTTATGGTCTGTTTTAGAGTTATAAGCGTATCGACGCGCGCGAGAAGTTCGCGTTTGTCGAACGGCTTGGTAAGATAATCGTTGGCGCCGGATTCGAGTCCGGTAACGATGTCCGCTACCTGGGTCTTTAAGGTGCACATGAGAACGGGGAGATCGTAAAGCGTGTATTTTTGGCGGATCATTCTGCAAACCTCGTAACCGGATATACCTGGGAGCATAACGTCCAGCAGAACAAGATCGGGTTCGATACCGTTCTCCAATATTTCAAGCGCGACCGGGCCGTCTTCCGCCAATTTAACATTGTATCCGGCTGGCGTTAAATAATTTTCCAGCACTTTGCGGTTTACCGGCTCATCGTCCACTACAAGAATGTATTTGCCCGCAGAATTCTGTACATCGCATGACGCGGCCATGTCTTCATCCGGGCTGGCAACGTCATCAATGTTAATCGTATCCGGAACCATGCCCTGCGGCGCAGAGGACTGTAAGCTTTTACCGGCGGCGGAATCAAATCCTTTTGTCTTGAATGTCTCATTATATTTCGGCAATGTGAATATGAACCTGCTCCCTTTTCCATATTCCGATTCTGCGCTAATTGTGCCGCCGTGCAGCTCAACAAGCCGCTTTGTGATTGAAAGCCCAAGCCCGAAGCCTCCATACTGTCTTGAGGCTGAATCATCAACCTGTTCAAAGGATTTGAAAATACCTTCAATTTTTTCCGCAGGTATGCCTATGCCGGTATCCTCGACCGTTATTTCTATAAAGTCTCCGAGAATCCTGGCATAAACCGCTACCTCGCCCTCCGGTGTGTATTTGATCGCATTCTCAATAAGATTGTTCATTATCTGCTGGACGCGGTTAGTGTCGCCGTAAACATAAGGAATATCTTCCGGTATCTTATTTCTTATAACTGTATTTCTTCCAGCAAACGCGGAAAGCGAGAACCTTGAAGCTATATCCGCCGCCTGCCTTATATCAACGGCGCCTTTAAGAAGTTTCAGATCGCTGTACTTGAGCTTCGACAGATCCAGTATTTCATTTACAAGGCCGGAAAGCCTTTTACTCGAAAGAGAGATGAGCTTCAGATTCTTCTTCATTTCCTCTGGCACTTCGCCGGATATCCCGTCCAGCATCGACTCCGATATTCCTTCGATACCCAAAAGAGGCGTGCGGAGCTCATGCGACGTCACGGCGATGAACTCATCTTTCATTTTGTCCAGTTTTTTGAGATCTTCATTTGCCTTTTCAAGATCATTATGCACCTCGGAAAAACGCGACGCCAGAACACTGGCGAATACTATGATCATGATAAAAAATCCCTCCATAACACGAGGAGCAAAGTTAAAAATATTCAATAAGCTTAAAATGCTTATAATTGAAGTCAGGATATGAAGAATAAAGCCGAAAAGCAAACGGCCCGAAAAAGGCTTTTTTTGTCTCAGCCCGCTCACGCAAATATTTATTAAATAAATATTAACGGGTATTATTGAAATTAAAAAAGGCACATAAAAATATTTTAAAAAATATCTTGCAGTACCAGTAATAAGATATTCTGCAAATATCTCGATGCTCAAAAAAATAAAAAAACCGAGAATGATCTTCGCAGTAATTTTATTTTTAAATGCGAGAAAAGAATTCACAAAATTGATAAGCATTATAAAGAAAATGAACGCTCCGATGCTGCTAAGTAAACTGTACACCCACTGACGGTCGAGTAACCATAATGCGTAGCCGTTAAAAGAAATGCTCCAGAGACCAAGGGACATTGCCATGCCTGCAAAATACAGATAATATTTATCTATTCTTCTTTTCCAGTAATACAACAGAAAATAGAATCCGAGAAAAATCGAAACAGAGGTGGTAAATAAATTCCACAGTACTGTCCTGATGAAACCGGTATATACCAGGTTATTGGGTCCGAGCAGCATGTTGCCGTCAAATCCGCCTCCCGAGTCGATCCGGCCAGTCCTGATCGCCAGAACATTTTCCCCTGCGTGCAGGATCAATGCGGGAATGGTTATGACTTCAGGTTTTCTGATACCCCATGAAATTTTACCGCTTTTAGAAATCTGATATGTTTCGTGCAAAAAAATACCGTTAACATAAAACTGGGCGCCTCTGTAATGTCGCGGGATAAACAACCCCAGATCCCTGTTGTTTTCACTTATATGTATATTCAGACGGTACCAGCCGATGTCATAATGACCCATAAATCTTTTTACATTTATCCAGGGAAAGCGGGGATACACCAGAGACCACTTTGATGTATCTACAACCGGTTCTTTATACCCGATAATATCTTGGTCGATAAATAGCCACCTGGCTGTAAGTTCGTTTACACTATCCGGTTCGAGGTAAAAATGACCGATATCCGGGGAAACGGGCATTGGGGCGGTTAATAAAAGAAATCCTGATAACAGAAGATATCTCATACTTATTAATACCCGGGAACGGGTGAAGATAACAGAATGTTTACGAAAATCATTAAAACCATAGAAAAAAATTTCAAAAATCAATACAGATTTCTGTTTTGTATTTGAATTTCCGGTTTATCTTTGATAAAAGTCATTCTATAGTCTCATCGTATGCTTTACCAGCAAAATTTTAAAAAACGACTACCAGCAGAGGAGGTTTATTATAAATGAAATATGAAACAATCACAGTTGAGAAAAAAGACAGGATTGCTTTAATTACTCTCAATCGACCCCCGATGAATACGATTAATAGATTAATGTATGAAGAGTTAAATCTGGCTGCCGGTGAACTCAGTTCCGATCCTGCAGTAAAAGCAGTTGTTATAACAGGATCCGGCGAAAAGGCATTCTCTGCCGGGCTTGATTTAAAGGAAGTCAGGGGAAAGTCGATTACCGATATAATGGATTTTTGGTCCTGTTCCAGAAAAGCTTCGGAGGCGGTAGAAGCCATTGAGAAACCGGTAATAGCCGCTATTAATAACATTGCCCTGGGAGCCGCAATGGAACTCAGCCTTTGCTGTGATATCCGGATCGCTTCCGAGGAAGCAAGATTCGGCCAGCCGGAGGTCAATCTTGGGATCGTCCCGGGCGGCGGGGCCACTCAGCGGCTTCCGCGGCTGATCGGCTCCGCAAAAGCAAAGGAGCTTTTTTTTACCGGGAAAATGTTTGATGCAAAGACAGCGCTGGATATAGGATTGGTGAGCCAGGTCGTACCCGGGACTCAGCTCATGGAAAATGTTATGGCTCTCTCAAACAACATTGCTGCTAAATCAGGGATGACTCTCAAATTAATAAAAACTGCCGTTAATATCGGCCTTAATATGGATCTGCATTCCGCATTGCAGCACGAGGGAGAATGTTTTCTTATATCCTACGCCTCCGAGGATTGCCGGGAAGGTATGGCTGCTTTTCTTGAAAAACGGGCACCCATGTTCAAAGACCGGTAAAAAGCTTTCAGAAGTTTTTAATTATCAAGCCTTCCGGCCTTGCGTTATGGATGATGCAGTATGGAGCGCATTTTGCCTGTAATAGAAAGGTGCATTTCCCTTTTAGCCTGTTTTCTTCCGATAACAGATCGTAATTGCCGCCTCCCTTTGAAATTATGAGATCGGCTCCGTCAATCAACCTGATCAATTCTGAAGAGACATTATCAAGCATTGTTCCGGGAACAGGCTCCAAGGTGCCGTTTTCGATAACCGATGCCACTTTATCCATGCCTGTAGAAAACGCGTCTTCCATTGTCGCATCATTAAGCACGGGAATACTCCTTGTAACAAAGGTTACATTTATATCGTAAAGTTTCAGGATCGTTTCTACTAAAAGTTTATCAAACACAATTTCTCCGCAATTGTCACACAGATATATGAGCGATTTTGCACCGACAAGCCTTTCTTTTAAAATCTCCGCTTCTTTCGGATCGAGCGGGCTGCTTTGCAGCATTTTAAGAATCTTCTTTGCAGGCTTTTTAGTTGAGCCCGTCATTATGTCTATGGAATTGCCGGCAATTGAAAATTTTAAAGATTCAAAAAATGGGTCTGGACTATTTGATATAATTTCCCTTGCATAAGGATAAATCTTTATGGCTGTTCTATTCTGCTCATTCTTTAATTTTTTTAAAGGATCTTTTACACCAAAAATCTTATGCATTATCAGCCATACATCTCTGATTATCTCGGGCGAAGTGATATTCCAATTACTTCCCTTAAAATAATCCAGCTTAAGGATCTCTTCATAAAACCTCCTTATTTTTTCTTCGTCTTTTCCCGCAATCCGCGCAATGATTATCGACATTTTAAGAGTACATGGTATACAGTCCGGCCATATATGCATAATATCTCCCTGAATAATGATATGAAGTCATAACAAAATAATTGATCAACATAAGTGATCGACGATGAAGTGGAATATATCATAAACTTACTTTATTCTTTTTGATTTAAATTGGAAAAGCGTAAAAATGATTATAAAAATAAATATATATTTACAGAATTGCAAGATATATTTAATAAATATAACTCATTCTGGAAAGTTTGGACAAATAAAAACATACAGTTACTATTGCCCCCTATCCCCCGGAGGGGGCATAATAATGAAATCATTGATCAATGATTTAAAATATTAAAAAAACCAATTATGAATAAAGAAATAATAACTCAGAAATATGTTATTGAACTTGCCAAAGATATGCGGCATAATATGACGGAAGCCGAAAAAAATAAAACATGAATTTCAATGAAGGTGCCCCCTCAGTCCCAAGGGGAGGCTTCGCACGAGGATAGGGGGGTGAGGGCATTCCCCAACATTCCGGAAAGAGCGATAAATATAAAAAAGTATTTTTATAAGGAGACCCGACAACATGAAATCAACTTTCTTCGCAGGTATCGAAGCAATACTTTTCGATTTCGAGGGAACACTGGTAGACTTTCAGTGGAAGCTCGCGGATGCGGTGGAAGAAACCATGGAAACGCTTCAAAAGATGGGTTTTGCGAGAGACCGGATCAGCAGCAGAAAGTATTCCACTCTGCTTAAAGAAGCGATGCAAAAAAGCATTGAATTCGGGTTCCATCCGGACCAGGTGCGGGAGAAAATCGGCAATGTCTATGATCGGTATGATGAGGACGCCCTTACCCGCTGGAGTCTCCGTCCCGGGGTACAGGATTTCATCCGCGCAATTAAGAAAATAGGAATTCATACAGCTCTCGTCAGCAATGTCGGAAGCAAGAGCCTGTTTAAAGCTTTAATGAAGCTCGGCCTTAAGGATTTATTTGAAGTTGCGCTGAGCCGTAACGACGTACTGGATCTAAAACCAAGCCCCGCCGGAATTAACCTTGCATTGGAAAGAATGGGAGTGGAAAGGAGCGCAGCCATGTTCATCGGCGACAGCCTTGACGACATAAATGCTGCAAGAAATGCAGGTCTAAAAGTGATGATCATTTCCGATGGGGAGAACATGAGGGAAGAGATACTGGCAGCTAAGCCCGACCATGTGATTCAGGGCTATAAAGAGCTTCTTCGCGTTATCTAGATTTCATTTCAAATATATAGATTTTTAGAAGTAATTAAATAACTCGTCTTGACTGACTTTTTTATAAACATCTGCGATAGAATGATCAGATTATGATCAATTTTACGATTTAACGGATAAATTGAAATCAGACAGCATCTGCGTGATTCTTTCGTTAGTCCATTCGCCGTCTCCCCGATCGACGGCAGAGATCCTCTCGGGCTCCGAATAAAGGCTGATCATCCCGGCGCCGACGAAGAAAGTTCTTCCGGTTATTCCGCCCGCATGTTCCGCAGCAAGATATGACGCAAAAGCCGCCACGTCCTCCGGTCTTGAATTCTCCATCTCTTTAAGCTCGTTCAGTTTTCCCTGCCGTATCCATGCCTGTTTACGGTTCTCGTCAAAATGACGCGTCAGCGCCAGCGGGCGTATCGCGTTGCATGTAACGTTGTATTTTGCCATATCCCTTGCGACTGCTCTTGTTAACCCGATAACGCCTTCTTTCGCCGCGGCATAATTCGCGCAGCCCAGAGTCTTCCCGAGACCTGCGCCGGACGACATATTAATTATGCGTCCGTACTTATTTTCTTTCATGATTTCTGCGGCCGCCCGGACGCAGTAAAAAGTGCCGTAGAGATTTACTTTTATTATTTTATCCCAGTCTTCTTCAGTAAGATTAAAGATCATTTTATCGAGCACTATGCCCGCGTTGTTAACAAGTATATCAAGTCTGCCGTAAGTATCAATAGCCGCGGCTATAATATCTTTCCCGCCCTGCCATGTCTCCACTGAACTTTCATTTGGAATAGCTTCGCCGCCTTTCATGCGGATTTTTTCTGCAGCTTTCACGGCAAGTCCCGGGATCTCTCCCGCCCCGCTTGGCCCTACACCTAAATCATTAATTACGATTCTGGCTCCTTCATCGGCCATTTTCTGCGCAATGGCAAGACCGATCCCCTGCCCTGCGCCGGTTATTACTGCCACCCTGTTGTAAAGTTGCTTGCTCATACCGTTAGTCTTTGCCAAAAGCAATTTTCTATTTAATATATTTATAGATCAAGAAATAATTTTCTTTCTCCATAAGCCTGCCTCAGAGGACCGCGGAAAACTATTTTGATTTTAATTTAATTCGGATAGTTTGTTAAATGAAAAAATCATTTTTTTCTTGATTTTATTAACTCCTCCGTTACGCTGAATATTTTTAATTCTTTTATCTCAATGTCTACTTCTTCAGAGTGAGCCCGACAATTAATACTTATAACAGCGCGATATGATATTTTTCAGGGGGGATATTAAAATTTGGATCCAATCACATTATTCGGCATAGCATTCGGACTCTCGCTTGATGCTTTTACCGTATCGGTAACCAACAGCACAGTCATTCGAAACCTTGAAATAAAACACGGCTTAAGGATGTCGGTTTTCTTCGGTTTTTTCCAGATGATCATGCCTATCATCGGCTGGGCGGCAGGAACCTCGTTCACCGATTACATACGGGATATCGATCACTGGATCGCATTCGGACTGCTTGCGTTCGTCGGCGGGCGAATGATCTGGTCCGGGCTGCCGTTCAATCGGAACGACAGAGGAAATAAATGCGATAACGGGTTCGGACAGGACTGCCGCCGTCTGCCGACGCTTCTTATGATGTCCGTTGCGACCAGTATAGATGCCATGGCAGTCGGTCTCACCTTTGCGATGATAAAGATACCGGCCATCTTTCCTTCATTGGTAATCGGAATAATCACATTTATAGTATCATTGGCTGGATATTTTCTCGGCAGATCTGTCGGGAATAAACTTAATTTCAAACTGGATATTATCGGGGGAATTGTTCTAATCGGTATCGGAATAAAAATTCTTCTGGAGCATTTAATATAATAAATGTATCAGCCATAGCCCCATTTTTCCGTGCGGGGCCTCTCCCTGGGAGGGAGGGGCAAAGTTAGCCCAATATTTCGGAATGAATTTAATATCATAAATTAATAACTCAAGTTGACTGACTTTTATTACACTATTTCTTAATACTATCGATAGAATGATCAGATTATGATCATTCTATCGCAGATGTTTATAAAAAAGTCAGCCAATATGAGTTATTAAGTACAATGAAATATATATCAGAACTTTATCCTGCAATTACGTTTTAACAGAAACTATAAAAAATGGAAAATACGCCGAAATCCAAAGGGGAGCTTAAACAGACACTGACGCTCAGAGCTACTGTTATTCTTGTGGTAAGTTCCATAATCGGCTCCGGAGTGTACAAGAAAGTCGCGCCGATGTCGGCCGATCTGCTGTCCCCGGCTTTAGTCTTGCTTTGCTGGCTTCTTGCAGGGATAATTTCTCTTTTCGGAGCATTAAGCAATGCGGAGATAGCCGGCATGCTTGCGGATTCAGGCGGAGAATACGTTTATTTTAAGCGCATTTACGGACGCTTTATGGCATTTCTTTACGGGTGGAGCGTTTTTACCGTGATCAAATCGTCTGCTATTGCCTCTATTGCTTACCTGTTCTCCCATTCTTTAAATTCTATTATGCCGTTGCCGCATCTGCCGCAGTCCGTTGAACAACTGGAATTTCTTAACGCGTTTAAGCCATTCGAAAATTTAGGCGTAAAATCCTTAACTATTCTTTTAATCGCCGGTCTGACTTTTGTAAACACCAGAGGGCTTAAAGCCGGTTCTTCGCTGAGCAGCTCCATTACAAAATTAATTCTCGCAGGACTCGCGCTGGTTGTGATCTCGGGCCTGTTTTTCGGCGGAGGTAATTTTTCGAATATTTCCGCGGATTCGTCATCTTATGTGCAAAGAAACTGGTATGACTTCGGACTGATCAAAGCGATATTCGCCGCGATGCTGGCCGCATTCTGGGCATACGAAGGATGGAACAGCATCGGATTTCTCGGCGGCGAAATAAAAAACTCAAGGAAAAACCTGCCCATTGCCATTTTCGGGGGAATGGCCATCGTTATAACGATATATCTGCTGGTAAATTTTACCTACCTGTTCGTACTTCCTGTGGACACACTGGCAGAACTGCACAGATCCCGGAACTCAATCGCGGCCGTGGCGGTAATAAGCCATTTCGCGGGCGAAGCAGGCGTAATGATCCTTGGATTTTTGATCCTCTTCACGGCTTTCGGCTGTACCAACAGCACAATACTTATGCCTCCGAGAATATATTATGCCATGGCGAAAGACGGATTATTCTTTTCAAAGGCTGCCGATATTCATCCGAAATACAATACTCCGAATAATGCGTTATGGATGCAGGCCGCCTGGGCATCTCTCCTTGTTGTTTCAGGAAGTTTTGATCAGCTCACTGATATGCTTGTATTCGGAGCTTTTTTCTTTTACGGCGCCACGGCACTGGGCGTTTTTATTATGCGCGTAAAAGAGCCCAAACTTGAAAGATCGTATAAAGTCCCGGGATACCCGTTTATTCCGGGCTTTTTTGCCATATTCTGTATTATGCTTATCATCGTTACTTTTTTTGCCAATACGCGTGAAGCATTGCTCGGTGCAATGCTCATTGCATCAGGCGTGCCTTTCTATCAATACTGGAAAAGAAAAAATCCGGAACATTCCGGAAAGAGCAATAAATCTTAAATGAAAAGGAAAACTGAATATGATGAATTTTACCAAAGCGGCGTGCGCAGCGTTATGGATTTCGGCGCTTACTATATTAATTCAGATGTTTATGATCCGTATGACAGGTCATGCATCCGAACGGGAAACAAACCGTCACCGGCAGTTAGCGCGCGATATTTTTCGCGAGCTTATCGAAATTAATACAACAATTAAGTACGGGAGCACGAAAGCTGCCGAAGCGATGGAAGCAAGGCTTAAGGCCGCCGGTTTCGGTAAAAGCGATCTGAAACTTATCGGCCCTGAGCCGAAACATAAAAATCTCGTCGTGCGGTACCGCGGCACGGGAAAACTCCGCCCTATTCTTCTCTTCGCCCATCTGGATGTTGTCGAAGCCAGCCCCGGTGACTGGACGACTGATCCCTTTGTCTTTATTGAAAAAGACGAATTTTTTTACGGACGCGGTGCGCTGGATATGAAATGCGAGGTAGCGGATATTGTAACCAACTTGATTCGGCTGAAGGAAGAAGGATTTAAGCCCAAAAGAGATATAATAGTTGCGCTTACGGAAGATGAGGAAAATGGCGAATGGAACGGCATGCGCTGGCTGCTTGCGAACAGGCGGGATCTTATCGATGCGGAGTACGCGATCAATCTTGAAGGAGGCGGCGGTGTATTCGAGAACGGCAAACATGTTATGATGGAAGTACAGACCGGCGAAAAGATCTATGCCAGCTTTCGGCTCGAGGTGAAAAACAAAGGCGGGCACAGCTCAATTCCTGTCAAGGACAATGCAATTTATACGCTGGCTTCAGGGCTTATCCGGCTGTCGCAGTTTAATTTTCCCGTGAGGCTAAACGAAACCACCCGCGAATTTTTCGGGCGCACGGCAACGCTTACGGAAGGCAGGTTGAAATCCGACATAGAGGCTTTGTTGAAAATGCCGTTTGACGTAACGACAGGCGACCGTGTCGCGTTGTCAAAGCCGTACTATAACGCGCTCCTGCGCACGACATGGGTGCCGACCATGCTGAGCGGCGGTCATGCCGAGAACGCGCTCCCGCAAAGCGCGCGCGCTGTTGTAAACTGCCGGATGCTGCCGGATGAAAAAATCGAAGAGACCCTGGCAACGCTTCGCCGCGTCCTCTCGGACGAACGAATTATCGTTACTCAAATCGCTCCGCCGCGTGCGGAGCAGCTGTCCCCCCTGCGAATGGACGTTATGGATATCGTCGAACAACTGACAGCGTCAATGTGGCCGGGCGCAATTGTAACGCCTTTTATGTCAACAGGCGCTACGGACGGGAAATACCTGCGTCAGGCCGGCATCCCGGTTTACGGAGTGTCCGGAATATTCTCGGATATCAACGACATCCGCATACACGGCAAAGATGAGCGGATCGGGGTAAAAGAATTCTATGAAGGCGTGGAATTCATGTACAGGTTCATTAAATTAATTACTCATCACGAATAATATTTTTAGCTCTTTCCGAATTCTTGGGAAATTAAATTTCCCTCCCCCCTATCCTCGTGCGAAGCCTCCCCTTGGGACTGAGGGGGCACCATC
>CAZVDF010000025.1:0-44209 GCA_964626055.1 uncultured Leptospirales bacterium | reverse complement strand
CTGGTTGGTTTGCCTCGTGCGGATATGTATTAATTCAATCGTAAAATGCTATAGTAATTGAATTTGTTGCTCTTTAGCAGAGATGTGAATTTCCCAAGTTAAAAAACTGCTGGTAAATCAGATTTTTAAATGTTACTTTTTAATGTTTAATTCCCGATTAAATATTAAAAATAACGCACATTTATAATAATTGTTAATTATCTCTGGATATAATTTTCTTTTATGCGGTTTAACATAATAAAGAATACAATAACCGATTATTCTGATTAAATAATGCAGAATAAGGATTGATCGGAATAAGGATTTATTAAAAGATCCATGATGTTTTTCCCAGTATTGCAGTTCGGATTTATGTTTTTCGATTAAAAATTTTGCCTGAGCTATTTTTGAACTTGATCCGCCGTAATGAATGATTTTCGCATCAGAGAAATAAATAACTCTCCATCCTTTTTGATGAAATCTTTTACACCAGTCGATATCTTCCGAGTAGATGAAAAAGCGCTCATCCAACAATCCAACATCATCTATCGCGGTTCTGCTTGCCATTATAAAGCAGCACGGAACCGAATCCACGTCGCAGGTTGAATTATAAAATGACTTGGGCAGAGCTCTCCCCTGAAAAAATTTTACTTTTGAAATAAGTTTATCAAAATATAATGCTTCATTAACCTGCAGGCGCAGAGATGGGAATCGTTTGCAGCAAAGATCAATTTCCTTCTCCTTATTTACGCACATGGGAAGCATTGCGCCGATTCCTTCATTCTTTTCCATATATAAAAACATCCTATCGACAACATTATCGAGCGCAACAATATCGGTATTCGAAAGGATTACATATTTACCTTTACATTTATTAATTCCCATATTGTTTGCTTTAGCGAATCCGAGATTGTTTTTATTTTCAATTATAATAACTTCCGGGAATAATTTCTTTACTTTTTTAACCGATTCATCCGATGAAGCATTGTCCACTACAATAATCTCAATTTTGCATAATCTGGTTTCTTTTTTTAAAGATTTTATACAGTCTACAAGCAGATCCTGAGTATTCCAGTTTACGATTACAATCGAAACATCTATCATAATGAATTACCTTCAAAAAGTTTTTTGTTTTATGTTAATAAAAGGTTTTTGAATTCACTTTAAAAATAATGTTATATATGCTTGTGAAGTAAATTATAAGAAGGTATGAAAATAGTCGAGTAAAATAATTTGAGAATTTATTTAAAAATATTTTTATATAAATCAATATTTTCGTTCGAGAGGCCAATAAAAATCTTCTATGCTGCAGATTTATAAATGAATCAATCCAATCGCGTTGTTTAATCGGATTGGATTGATTCAGAAAAATTAAAATGTTTGCTGCTAATTATCAGCTAAAAGGTAAATTATCTGATATTGACAACAGCTCCTTTATTATCCACAGCTGACGGATCATTTTTATAATTTTCAGCCCACTCTGACCATCCGCCCCCGCCGCTGACATACGCCTCTCCGTTGCTTGTGTATGCATTGAATCTGTTATTCCTGGCGATCATGTTGTTCCCGTATCCACCGCTATTTGCTTCAAGAGCTAAATTAGTCCCATAGCCTTCCAATAAATTACCGATTACGGTTACGTTGTTTATACTACTTTGAGCCTGAATAAAACAGGCTCCTGTGCTTCCGGCAGCAGATCCGGTAATTGCCCTGTTGTTTTTTATTAAACATCCGCCCGAACCGCTGCTTTGACGTATAGTTATCCCGTCCATATGAGCCGGGGAAATCCATCTGAGATCGTGTATATAGTTCTGTTCAGCAATGGATTGAACTGAATTTTTATTCCCGATTTTCATTCCGGAGGCTACATGATGAATATTGCATCTAATAATACTGCCAAATCCGGAGTAACCTATACAATATGTTATCTGCGAATTAGATATGTTGCTGCCGTCAATTTCACAATCAATTAAAGTAAGTGCTCCGTTTGGATCGCTTATAGCCGGCATTCCTGAGCCGACACCGTTCGGTTTGATTAAACATCTGACAAAATTCACATTACTTGCGGATTCCACATTAATTTGGTTCGATATTAATTTATCTTCAATAGTTACATTCGAAATAGTAACATATAAAACGCCGTCTGAAAGACGCCCAACCGATGAAGGATTTATGGCTGTAAGACTATTATAGTTGCCGCCCAGGCCTGTATTAGTCTCATTAAGTTCCCATCCCTTAAGTCCGATTTGAGGTTCCGGTTGAGGATTCGGATCTGGATCCGGCTGAGGATTCGGATCTGGATCGGGATCCGGTTCTGGATCGGGAGTCGGATCGGGTTCACCGATCGTTATATTTACTTCATGGGTTACTTTTTTATGTTTGAATATTCGAACATTTTCCCTTTTTGAGCCTATTTTTACATATCTTCTATTCATTGCTTTAATATTTACAAACCAAAAACCAGGATTCAAATTATCTATCCCAATACTCCCTTCTTTATCCGTATCTGTGTTTATAATCTCCTTTTCAGGGCCTTCCAGATCAATTTTATATGATGATACAGTTGATTCTTCATCTTCCTCATTTAAGGTTTTATTATTAGATTCAGTAATTTCTAACTGCAATGAACCTGTTTCAGATGAGCCTGTTTCAACATTCTCCATACTGCAGCTTGAAAATATAATCAATGTTATTATGGAAATAATAACAGGACATACATTAAAATTAATGATTTTTTGAAAAATGTTTAACAGATAAGATAATGATTTGGCTAAAATGTCAGGAATTTTTAATTTTTGACCGTATAATTCTGCCGATAGTCTGGTTGTTGTATCCATAGAATATGCTCCTATTAATAAAATTTCTCAGGGCATTTCTATTCAACCGAACTATAATATGGCTAAAAGAATTCCTAACGGCACTTATTAAAATGCTATTTAGTATGTCGACAGTCAAACCAGAAACACCCCTAAAGTTATCTCAAGTTGCAGCTTGAGGATTACATGCAAACCGGTAAAGCCCGCATGCAAATCAGAGAAATATAATAAAAGAATTTTAAAACGTCAACTTTCGATGAAAATTTTTTAAAAAAAATAAATTAAATTATATGTTTATGCGAGGAATTGATGTTGATGGTTCAGGTTGCGAACCAAAACCTATTAAATCAGCTGGCAATATATGATCAAATCAATACTATCTATAATTTTCGAGTATTGTCTGAGGCGACAGTAATGGATGCCTTAGTGTCATGCGCGGGGCAGGATGCCAGTTTGCACCTGATCCGAAGGCGATGGGCTAAGCCCTAATTCCGCAGGAAATTATAGATAGTATTGATTTGGATTTTTATGAATAATTGTCTGTAATAAGACGGATTTTCCATTTAGCTATTGATTTTGGGACGTACGCTTAGTTAAACCAAGAATGTTTAAAGCAGGTTATTATTAATAATATATTCCGACAGCACTTGTCCGGCAAGCCTGCACGCTTTGGGTGTAAAATGAAAATGCGAACGTTCATTGATTAAAAGCTCGCTTTTAACAATATTTTTATGGAATATTTCGATTGGACTGACAATGTATTCTATTGGGAAATTATTATTCTTTTTGGGAAAAACGGAATAAAATTTAAATCTTTCTTTTTGGTTTGGTATATCGAAAACAACGAATTTTGAGTTAATCTTTTTACATTCTTCTTCCATTTTTTTAAGAAGAACGATTGTCAATTTTTCAGAATAGTCATCACGGTTTTTGACATTGCTTTCTGCTTTTGGTCTTTTAACTGCAAATTTTGTTTGTAAATTTCGAAATTCCGAAAATAATATTTTTATTTTCCTGCCTGCTTCATCGCGTGCCCAGTTATAAATATGGCTGTTTTCCGAAATAGGTATAAATAATGGAATTTTATATAATCTGTCACTTATTTTAATTCCAGGTAAATATATTTCCGCATTCCTTTTTAAAATTCCATTCTCTAAAATATAGAGATTTGATCTTGGGTTATCATCAAGATCGGTCCCTCCATGCCAGCATAGCAAAACCATATCAGGGAGATATTTTACTCCTTCATTTTTTAACATTATTAGCTGCTCTGCGTTACCATGCCCCGATACGCTTAAATTAATGATTTGAACATTCTTTCCTGCTTTTACAAGATATTCTTTCATCTTTTCAAGAAATGAATCTTCAAGATTTACCTCATATCCCATTCCGAATGAGTCTCCTAGAACCACTATACGCTTTACTCCCGGTGGTTTCTCATACGTAATTTCTTCATCCGCTCTGATGCCCTTTGAATTAGTCCTGATATTAATTTTAAAATCGGCTGATTTATGCCAGTAATTCATATTTGGCATATTCCCTCTGATCCCATACGGAGTACCGGTGACATAACGGGGAATAATCGGTACGGGTGAGATATACCTGAATAAGATCTCAAACGCAAAAATGGAATATAACGTGCAGATTATTATTTTAAACCATAGCGATTCTGTAATTATTTTTTGTAATTTCATTTTTATTTCAATATTAGAATGCAAAATATATAAATTCAGGCTTTTTTACAGGTGTTATCATCATTAATGCAAATATAAGATAGATCCACACATTAAGCCTTATGAAACAATTATAAATAGATAAAGGATCAAGTTTTTTCGTCCATGCCTGGATTATTTGAAAAAGAATCAGGAACCATGAAAAATTTATAATCGAAATAAGATATTCCCATGCTTCGATAGAACCGGAAGGACTTAAAAATATTGATTTAATGAAGACTATAACCGTTGTAATATTTTCCGACCTGAAAAGCAACCATCCGAAAGCTATTAAATTAAAGGTAATGAATCCGGTAATTATCTTTTCCCATACGGGATATTCTTTATGATTTTTTTCTATGCCTAAAAATCTATATATGACCAGTAATATTCCGTGATATCCGCCCCACAGAACAAAGGTCCATGAGGCCCCATGCCATAATCCTCCCAACAGCATAGTAATCATTGTATTGCGGTATAATTTTAATTCCGAGCAGCGGTTCCCGCCAAGAGGAATATAAAGATAATCCCGAAGCCATGTCGAAAGGCTAATATGCCAGCGTCTCCAGAAAACACCGGGTGTAATGGAAAAATACGGGAGATTAAAATTCAGCATGGTATTAAAACCAAGTAGTCTGGCAATACCGCGGGACATATCCGTATAACCGGAAAAATCGGCATATATCTGTATTGTAAATGCATATATTCCCACTAGCATTCGTAATCCGTCTTCAGGAATAACAACAGGTGATACATGAGTGTTATACGGTCCGAAAATTTCATTCACAATAATTGCGATATTATCGGCAACTACAACTTTTTTAAACAATCCCCACACAAAAAGCCAGACACCTTCGCGTACGCTCCCGGACGTTAAAGCCGGCCTGGGATTCTCTATTTGTGGGAGAAGATTTCCTGCCCTGTCAATAGGGCCTGCGAGAAGCTGCGGAAAAAACGAAAGATAAACGGCAAAATCGAGAAGGCTATCCGAACATTTAATATTATTCCTGTATACATCGACAACATAACTTATTGTTTTAAAAATATAAAAAGATATTCCGATTGGTAATAAAATTTTTAAAATATTCGGATCGCCGGTGATCCCAAACAAATTTTTAGCCAGCAGAATGAAACTCTCTGTGAAGAAATTAAAATATTTGAAAAAGCCAAGCAAAGAGAGACTGATAATTATGCTAAGAGTTACGAAAAATTTGCTTCGTTTCCTGTGATCCCATTTACGTGTCACCGGGAACAGAATATTTATCAGACACAGTACGATTAAAATGAGCGCTAAAAGCTTCCATCCGTAAGGATTAATGATGTTGGGCCAATCAATTGTAAAGCAGTCTGGGAAAGCGGATATATTTATAGAAAAAGCTTCATACCTCACAAAAACCAGGACAAAAAAAGATAAAATCAAAATCCCGGATAATTTAAGCCTCAGTCCGGTTCCAACGTGACCATGCTGTATCGTCTTTGCAAATAGATAATCAAGTACGGTCGGAACAATGAGTATAAATAAAAATCGTGGATCCCATACTGAATAAAAGACATAACTCGCCAGGAGGAGAGTTATATTCTGCAGGCGTACTTTTTTTCTCGATAGATGATAAATAACTAAAAAGCAAATAAAAAATAATGCAAATGAATACGTATTGAATTGCATTGTCTAATTACCCGGTTTTATATCTTTTATAAATGTTTCAATAAGCGGTATTACGTGTTCATTCAATTTCATATAAGCGGTATGATTAAGATGAAGCATGTCATCTGCATATTGTTTTTTCATTTTGTTTTTCTCGAGAAAAAATCTATCACAATCAAGAACCTTTACATTGGACAGATTAAATTTAAGAATATATTCATTTATTTCCATTACCGCGACTCTGGTTTTCTCGGACCAGAAGAGGCGCCTGTATGGAGGCACTGAGGCAACAGGAAATGCAGTCAGAATAAGTGATCTTATATTTTTCCTATTCAAAATTTTACCTATCTCTTGGATATTATTTTTAGCAGATTCAATAATATAAGTCTCCAGTTCCGGGAAAAGACCGATCGTGTTACAATCGTTCACGCCTGTCTGAATAACTACAATATCAGGCTTCAAAGATACCACATCGCGTTCAAGACGCATCAGCAGCTGTGAACTGGTTTCCCCAGGGATGCCGCGATTGATTATTTCGCATGCGGTTAGTTCCGGCAAAGGCTCCCATTGATAAATGCGGGAATCTCCTGCAAGAATGACTCTTATTCGCTCGTTGGTTTTTCCAGTTACAAATTTATTTTCATTTTCATACTGTAAAGAGTTTAACGGATCGATCTGATGTTTTTTTTGAATGCGATAAAGATTACTAGAATATCGTAATAAAAATATATTTATTATTACGGACATAATTAACATGCTACCGAGAATTATTAGTATTATTTTTTTTTTCATTAAAATATATCTCATACTATATTTAATCGATCGATACAGATTTAATTAAATTTATAAAAAATGCATTAAAAGGAATTCGGATTTACATTTAATAAGGAATGGAGTAATTTCATGTTTAAGAACTTTTAATCCGTAATTATTAAAAAATCTGATTAAAATCCTGCCATGGATTTTCCGCAAATTATATTTTATGGGTTAGGTTCTGGAATAACTGCTCCCTTATGATCGTCATCCACGGGGTCGTCAATGTAATTTTCGCTCCATTGATACCATCCCGGACCCCCGTCTACAAATGTGTACCATCCCTGTCCTTGATAAGCATTAAAACGATTGTCTATCGCAACCATATTACTGCCATAATGAGAATTGCTGTTTTCAAGCCATAAATTAGTGCCATAACCTTCAAAAAGATTTCCCTGGATTAACACATTATTAATAAATCCTTCCAGCGGCTTCAAAAAACATGCTCCAGTTGTTCCATCAGGAGAATCAGTTATTATGCGGTTATTTCGTATGATCGTACCCATTCCCCAGCTCTTTCTAATGGTAATACCGTCAATGTGTGCAGGGGGTTCGTAGTATCTTAGATCATGAACGAAATTACCTTCCGCGATTGAAACCATTGTATTTGAAGTATTATGAATTGAAATCCCGGTAGAAGAACCATAGACATTGCATCTTTCAATAATACCGTTTACAACTACTATACCAATACTCAAATTCACCTGTTCTATCGGTATACCGTCAAAATCAAACTCGCAATCCCTGAAAGTAGTATTTGTATTTACTGCCTGTACGATCGGAGAGCCGAGGCCGCAGGATGTAGGCTGGACAAGGCATTTATCGAATATTACCCCAGTACTGTTGTTCTGCATAATCACAGGATATTGTATTTGTTTATTTGATATTGTTATATTGCTAGCGGTAACATACAGAACACCAGCGTTTAAATACCCAACAGATGTTGGAGTTAAGGCAGTCAAATTCGAATGATCACCCTTTAAACCCGTATTGTTCCCGTTTATATCGATCTCCCATCCTTTATATTCTCCCTGATTAGGAAAAAGAATATTCAGATCAAGTCTTTCTGTCTCCATGCTGCAGTTGCAGCTATACACAGACATTATTAGCATAATTATAATAAATATAAAAAGATATTTAACTCTCATGATATTTCATTCACTTATTCTAAAATGTGCACATAATAAGCAATAAAGATATTAACTTTCTAAAAAATCAGATTAAATTTAATTTAATTTTTTATAAATATTGACATATATGACAATTTATTTATCTTCAAATAGTTATGAAGAAAATTAATAAAAAGAATAAATATATTCTATTGACCGCCGCAAGAAATGAGGAAAGAAATATTGAAAAAACATTAAAATCGGTAATTCAACAGAAAGTAAAACCGATCCAATGGATAATAATTAGCGACGGTTCAACCGATAATACTGATAATATAATACAATCCTATCAAAAAAAACATAATTTTATTAAATTTTTCAGATCTTCAGGCGATAAATTCCATAACTTCGGATCAAAAGTCAAAGCAATTAATTATGCGAAAGGACGCGTTGACATAACTTCCTATGATTATATAGGTATTCTTGATGCAGATATTTCACTTCCCCCGGATTATTTCGATGAGTTAATAAGCAGATTCCAAAAAAATAAAATACTCGGTGTAGGCGGCGGAATTGTTTATGAAATTTATAACAATAAAAAAATAAGACAGAAGATCAGCCTGAACAGTGTTGCCGGAGCAGTGCAGTTATTCAGATATGAATGCTTTGAAAAGCTTGGAGATTTCCTTCCCCTTAAGTATGGCGGAGAAGACGCGGCTATGGAGATCAAGGCAAGGATGCACTCATGGGAAGTACAGACTTTTCCGGAACTTCAGGTAATGCATTACGGATATGTAGGAAGAGGAAGCGGTCATCCTTTAAAAGCAAAATATAATAAAGGGATCATGTTTTATCAGCTTGGATATCACCCTGTATTCCAGGCCGTAAGATGCCTTTACAGATTATTTGACAGGCCGTATGTTATCGGAGCTATTGTTGAATTATTAAGTTTTTTTTTATGTTATATCAGAAAAGAAAAGATTATTTTGCCTCCGGATGTAATTGATTTTTTACGAAAAGAACAAATTCAAAGATTAAAACTAAAAATAGGACAATAAAGATGTGCGGCATTTGCGGACAGTTTAATTATAAAAACAATATTCCGGTCGATAAAGAGACAATAAAAAGAATGACTGCTTCGATAACGCATCGCGGACCGGATGATGAGGGCTATCATTTTTCAGGATCAGTCGGTCTAGGTTTCAGGCGTCTGTCCATTATTGATCTTTCAGGCGGGCATCAGCCGATGTCTGATACCGAACAAAATATTTGGATCGTTTTTAACGGCGAAATATATAACTTTCCCGAATTAAAAAATGAACTGGAATCTTACGGGCACAAATTTCAAACACGCTCCGACACGGAAGTTATTATATACGGTTATAAGCAATGGGGAATAGATGTATTCAATCACTTAAACGGAATGTTCGGGATTGCCATTTGGGACAATATCAATAAAAGACTTGTTATTTCAAGAGACCGAATGGGAATAAAACTTGTCTATTACCATGCGGATAATGAAACATTAACATTCGGTTCTGAAATCAGAGCGGTAACGGCTAAAGACGATAAAAAACCAGAAGTTGACACTGAATCTCTTTACATGTTCTTAAGATACCGATACACGCCATCACCATATACGATTTTTAAAAATATTTATAAACTCGCCCCTGGCACCTGCATGATTGTTGAAAAAGGATATTCTTCAATAAAACGCTGGTGGAATTACAAACCAGAGCCTTTTAATACCGCGCAGGATTTCAATCAAGCAACTGAACAATTACTGGAATTATATAAAAAATCCATGAAAAGACATCTGCTCAGCGATGTCCCTGTTGGTCTATTGTTAAGCGGCGGTATTGATTCAGCCATGTTGCTTGCTCTTATGAATGAATATGGAGAATCATGGAAAACATTTTCGGTCGGATACGGCGAGGAATATGCCGATGACGAACTTGCCGATGCGGCCGCAACAGCAAATATATTAAAAAGCCCGAATTATCAAATTAATATAAACAGAAAAATTTTTGAGGATAATTTTTCAAAAATTATATCCTGTCTTGAAGAACCGATCGCATCGGCTTCAATAATCCCGATGTATTATGTCTGTCAGAGAGCAAGAGAGGACGTAAAGGTCGCCTTAATCGGCCAGGGACCGGACGAACTTTTCGGAGGCTATAACCGCCACCTGGGCGTCAGATACGGATCCTATTGGAGATCATTGCCCTCTGTATTTCGATCGCCTTTAAAATCATTAATTAATTCTTTACCGAGATCCGAAACTCTGAAAAGAGGCATTTACTCTCTTGACCTTCCTGAACGGTTAAGAAGATACCAGAACGTTTTTTCCATTAATCCGGCAGAGACAATAGAAGGAATATTCATAAAAGGACTTATTAATAAAAACACTGGTGATAATGCGCTTGAATCATGGAAGGAATTAGGCAATTTGATGGAATACACAGACGAACTCGGCGGACTGCAGTTTATAGAAATACGTTATTCTCTTCCGGATGAACTCCTAATGTATGCCGATAAACTTTCAATGGCTCACAGCCTTGAGTTAAGGGTTCCCTATCTTGACAAAGAGATAGTGGAATACGCGGAAAAGCTTCCTGCTTCGTATAAAATAAGACTCGGTAAGCGCAAATGGCTGCATAAACAAGTCTGTAAAGATTATCTTCCTAACGAAATAATCAACAGAAAAAAAAGAGCATTCGGAATAAATGTTGTCGATGAGTGGTTCCGTAATACGGTGGACGGGAAATTAAATAACTATATTACCGATACACAGTCATTGATGTACCGGTTTTTCAATTATGGATCAGTGCAATCTCTGTTAAAGTCGCACAGGAACAATCAACAGGATAATTATAAAATACTATTCAGTATGGCTGTTTTTGAAGAGTGGCTGAGAATTTATTATTAGAAGTCACCTTAAAATTAGAAGCTATCTCAAAATAATATTTAATTTATCGTTAATAACTAATATGTACCTATAATTTTAAGATGGCATTCAGTATGTTTTTAAACCTATTTTCGTCTTCTATGACTAATGGAATTTCCTTTTCCGTCTTCAGCGTCTTTATTATAAAAATAGTTCTCACTCCATTCCTGCCAGCCTGGTCCGCCATCAATAGCGACAGGGCCTGCACTCCGGGGATAGGCATTAAATCGATTGTTAATTACTCTAATATTGGAACCATATCGATGCCCTCTGTATTCAAGATACAAATTGTATCCATAACCCTCAAGAAGGTTCCCTTCAATAACAACATTATCTATAAAACCCTGATATGGTTGAATGAATAACGCCCCGGTGCTGCCTTTAACGGAGTCACAGATGCTTCGATTATTACGAATTATTAAACCTTTTCCATCGCTCCTGCGTACAGTAATACCATCCATGTGCGCCGGAGAAACCCATCTAAGATTATGAATATAATTTCCCTGCGCGACTGAGATTTTAGAGCCTTTATTGTTTATGAAAATACCGGTGGCAGCATGATGGATATTACACCTTTCAATATTACCGTGGCCCGAATATGCGATACTATAAACGATACGTTCATCGGGTATTAAACTTCCGTCAATTTCGGAATCTCTGATTATTGCATTTCCGGCTGTAATTAGAGGCATTCCTTTACCGACACCGACAGGCCGTATCAGACATCGCTCTATAATTATACCGCCTGCATCAAGAAAAAGCTGATAGCGTAAAATCTTGTCCGAAATTTTTATCCCTGCCGGCAGATACAGAGGCCCACCGGAGCTTGCTAATTTACCCAATGATGCATTAAATTCAGTAAGTTTAGAATAATCGCCTTTAAGCCCCGTATTAGTTTCATTCAGCTCCCAGCCTTTAAGATCTGTTCCGGCATAAAGAATAGCGACATCATACTGAGTTGATAAGTTATTTACTCCGGATCCGGTGAAAAATATAAATAATATGGATATTGAGAAAATGATAATATTAAGAAAAAATAATTTTCGATCTGTAAATTTTTTCATTTTAACGAGTACACCTCTTTATTAAATTAAAAATATGCTGCTTGTTTTAAATACACTATTCTATTCTATTAAACTTCCGTATTTATCTGCAAATACGATACTAAATACTTTCATCAGCAAATGAACCATTATCATATGTATATCTTCCGATATCTGCATATCATTAATATTGGCATTTATGCTGTATTTTGCCGTCTGTTTGAGCTTCCCTCCGTTATAACCTGTCAGCCCGATAGAAATACCCCCGTTCTCATTAGCGTATTCGACAGCCTTTAATACATTTTTGGAGTTACCGCTGCCTGAAATACCTATAACTACGTCATTGCTGTTAAAAAAATTTTTCATTTGTTCCAAAAATATGCAATCGTAATCGACGTCATTTGAATAGGCCATTATCGTTCCGATGTTATCGGTCAGAGGGATAATCCTGAATCTTTTTTTAAGCCCGTAACTTACTCCCTTGTTAAAATCACACGCAAAATGGGAGGCCGTCAACGCACTCCCGCCGTTTCCGCAAACAAATATATTTGAGCCCCTGTCGTAGGCATTCGAAAGAACATTGGCTACAGAGTCAATTTCCATTACATCAATTTCTTCAATTGTTTTTTTTAAATTAGTTAAGTATTCATTTATCTCTTTTATAAAATTCATTATTCTCTCCAAATTAAAATTAAAGGTTATTGATTTTAAAAATCCGTTTTAAATATTTAATTAATAATTAAAAAAAACAACTTACTTCTGTTCATCTCCGATATAAATCACTTTTGATCCTTCCGACTCGAATCTGAATTTCAATTCCTGCAGGCCATTCATAGTTTCCCTGAGCTTGTTCTGTTTTTCCTTATCACAATAAAAAAGTAAAAATCCCCCGCCGCCGGCTCCAAGAAGTTTCCCTCCCAGAGCGCCGTTTTTTAATCCTAATGCGTAGAGATCGTCAATGTCATTATTGGTAATCTTTGAAGCTAGCTGCTGTTTAAGAAGCCAGTTATGATGAAGTATTTTTCCAAACCTTTCTAAATCGTTGCTGTAAAGAGCCTCTCTCACATCCCAGACCAGACTGACCATTTCGCGTAAAATATCGGATTTGTTTCTTGATATCATATTCGCTTTTTGCTCGGCAAGTATGTCAGAAGTAGCTCTCTGCATACCTGTATAAAATATAATTAAACTTTCCTGCAAAGTCTTATACGTTTCGAAGGGGAGATGAATGATTTCAACATTAACAGTTCCTTCCGGATTAAATTTTATTATATTAAGTCCGCCGAACGCAGCTGCATATTGATCCTGCTTCCCAATTGGTTCTTTTAGCTTATTTATTTCAATATCGCATGCTTCTTCGGCCAATTTTTCTTTAGTAACGAACATGCTTGAGCGAGTATAAAGATTGTGCAAAAGCCCGACTGTAAATGAGGAAGAAGAGCCTACACCTGTGCCGGCCGGAACATCGGCATTGGAACTTATTTCAAGCGCACCATTGATTGAAAATTTTTTTAATACTTCTTTAACTATAGGGTGCTCGATCTTGGAAACATGGTCAACGGTCTCAGTCTTGGAATATTTTAATCGTATTTTATCAATATCGAAAAAATTATGCGACGATATATACATATATTTATTTATGGTAGTACTGAATACTGCGCCTATATACTGGGAGTAGAATGATTCTAAATCTGATCCACCTCCCACAAAGCTTATTCTAAAAGGAGTTTTTGTGATAATCATGAAGTATCCTTAGGTATTAATTATTATATCCGCATAATTTCTATCATTTCTAATCAGAGTATATTCTTCAGAAATTCTCTGTTTAAAAATTTCATTTATATCATCATCATGCAGATTCTTCCATTTATAAAACTGCTTAAACCTTCTATATAATAAATCATCATTAACATCACAAAAAATTTTTATATTTGAATTATTACGTATAATTTCCGAGCTTAAAGCTACAATGCCATCAATAATAATTAATGGATTGTTGTTCTTATATGCTACTTTTGTATCCATCTTTATCCTGTCTAAAGGTGAGTATCGATGGATTTCTATTTCTTTGCCTTTAAAAAAATCATCTAGATCTCTATTGATCCGTTCAATTTGAAATCTGTTATATACATCAGACCCGGACGTTCTTTCATCCTTAGACAGCAGCCAGTTGTCCAAAGAAATAACCGAGGACATAATTCCATCATCGATAAATTTTTTCTTAAGGTAAGCAGACAGGGTTGTTTTGCCAGAGCGGGTCAACCCTCCTATTGAAATGACAAAAGGTTTGTCGTTGATTTCATCTTTTAAAAATAATTTTTTTATTTTCAGGTATTGATCAAAAAAAGGATCATCAACTATAAAATCAACTGCGTCGGAAATATTTTCAAAAAAATAATCCGGTTCAACATATTTATCTTTCAATCCTTTACCCGTGCGTACAGCTACAGCAGTAAGTCCCGAGTTCCTGCCGCATATTATATCGCGGAACGAATCCCCGATAATATAGGATTGATTACAATCGATGTTTAAATCCTTTTTCGCTTCTTCTATCATACCCGTATTAGGCTTTCTGCAGCCACACACTATCTTATATTCTACCCTTTCCCCGGGGAAACCACTATCCGGGTGATGGGGGCAGTAATATATTCTGTCTAAATATGCTCCTTGAAGTCCAAGAGTATATTCCAGTTTTTTATGTATTTCTTTTAATTGGTCTTCCGACAGAAATCCTTTTGCTATACCAGGTTGATTTGTAACAAGCACTGCAAGAAATCCGGCTTTATTAATTTTCCGCAAAGCTTCTGTAACCCCGGGCAGTAATACGAATTTATCAGTGTTTGTAATAAATCCGTCGTCATAGTTCAAAACCCCGTCCCTATCAAGGAAGATTGCCTTTTGTTTATTTTCAATATTCTTCCTCGCGATTTTCCCGCTTATCATATCCTGTTCAACCTTTCTTAATCGATCAGGAGTGCCCATATCCTTTATATATTCAGGAGTTATATATGCATATATGCTTTCATCGGCTTTTAAAATATCCGGAAATATGTCCCGACCGAAGTCGGAGAATTCATTCGTGCGGAGAAAATTAAATATCTTGGGACTCAATATATATACCGCCGCATTAACAAGGTTTGAATAATATACGCCCTCTTTATGAGGCTTTGAATGGAAAGCGGTTACCCGGTTATTCCTGTCAACTTCTACCAAATCGCTGTCATACGGATGATCATTAGGATGTACCAGAATGGAAGCAATGGAATTATTTTTCCTGTCAAATGCAATAAAGGAATCAACATTGAAGTCCATTATTACATCTCCGTAAAAAATCATAAATCTTTCGTCCACTTCTCCTTCAAGCAGCTTAACAGCTCCGGCAGTGCCAAGCGGTTTATTTTCAACAATATGTTTTATCCTGAGGCCGAATGAACTCCCTTCCCCAAAATATTCTTTAATTTTTTCAGCCATATAACCTGAAAGAATGAATATTTCTTTAATGCCGAATTTTCTGGCAAGTAGTATTTGATGCTCCAGAATAGGTTTCCCTGCGACAGACACTAATGGTTTTGGAATGTCCCTGAAGCCGAGTCTTGTGCCTTTTCCCCCGGCGAGTATTGCTAATTTCATTCGTCAGTTTTGCCAAGTATATATCGAATAGATTTTTTTACCGCTTCGTCAGACGTGATTTTTGCTTTCCAGCCGAGTTTATGCAGTTTTGAAAGATCGTAATTAAATACAGGCACATCGCCTACCCATCCGCGGGAACCGCCTGTATATTCAATTTCAGTGTTAAGGCCCATTTCCTCAACAACCATAAGAGCTATTGTTCTAACTTTGGTTCTAGTTTCCACTCCGATGTTGAATACGTTAAATCTGTCAGAGCTTTTATCCCATATGAAAAGAATTGCATCGATAAGATCCTTAACATAGAGATAAGGCTTAAATTGCTCTCCATTCCCGAGTACTTCCAGTTTGATCGGATTTGATTTTAATTTATTTATAAAGTCAAAAATTACACCATGAGTGGCTCTTTCTCCAACTACATTCGGGAATCTGACTATCCACGATTGTATGTCATAGCACGCCGAAAATGATGAAATAAAAGCTTCCGACGCAAGTTTTCCTGCTCCGTAATGTGATATCGGAAGCAAAGGACCAAAATCCTCTGTCAGGTTTGCGGCGGCATCACCGTATATTGCAGAAGAAGATGCGAAAAAAAATTTTTTTATTTCAAGTTCCTTCATGACATTCAATACATTAAATGTTGAAAGATACGTATTATTGAGATCGATTTCCGGATTCTTTATGCTGCTGGCGATGTCGGAATTCGCAGCCATATGAAAAACTATATCAGGCTGCTCATTGCGAAAAATTTTTATAATTTTTTTATAATTCATTAAATCTTCTCTATAGAATTTAAAACTGGAATTATCTGTTAAATGTTTTATGTTATCTATTTTTCCGAGAGAAAGATTGTCCAGCGCAATAACTGAATTGCCCTTATTAATTAATGCGTCGCATAGATGACTCCCAATAAAACCGGCACCGCCTGTCACAAGGATCTTCATTTTTTATTAATAATTTCCTATAATAAAATTTATAAATTATCGAAAGTAAAATAAAAACAGCTTACTCTCTGAAAAATAATTTTATAATATTTGTTGTATAATGAGAAGAAGAATAATAAACGTATAATATTTTATTGTAATGGCATTTTTCTCAGCGGACGAAAATTTTCCGTCCGCTGAAACAATATCATATCAGTAATTCGACCCGATAGCTCTGAATCCGATGCCCGCGTAAAAAGCGATATCGTATCCGTTTTTAGGTTTTGTCGTAAAACTGGTGCCTGCTGAGTCCTCGCCTGAAGAGAATTGTTTATTTGTAAGGTTCCAGCCGAATCTTCCTTCAAGATCAAAGAATAAACCTTCGCCGATCGGCACATGATAACCTATAATTCCATTTACCCACAGATCAATCTTTTTATCATATTTTGTTCCATCTGCTTCACTTTCTGAAGCGATTAAATATTTACCGGAAACTCCGCCTCCTACATACAATCCTCCAACGGCAGCAACTTTAATTGAAGCCATGGGTAAAATAAATTGCTGGGCAGTATTTTTTTCATTATCCAGATCAAGTTTTGTATATTGATACTCCATCCCAAAACCGAGCCAGAATCCGCTAAAATTCAGATTATACTCTCCCTGAAGTGCAAATCCTTTTAATTCTGCATCATCCGGTTTATTACCTTGGTATTCCTTAAATGATACATTATAAACCGGAATATATCCTGCTTTTACAAATACAACATCCTGCGTCATATACTGAGCATTCGCATTAAATGAAAAAGCGGCAACTATTGCCAAAGCAGCCAATACTGAAAGTACTTTTAACTTCATTTTTAAATCCTCCTGTAAAATTTTAATTAGTTCTTAATGCATTAATTCATATTTCAGCAACAAAGTCATATAATTTTCCCCGACTGCGACCGAAGAAAAGTAATATTACACCAGTAACTAATTATTTTTATAAAACAATAATATATAAAAAATAGCAAGTTTTTTATTATAAAAATTCATTTAAAAATTTTCCTATTTGAGGAAATACCCGTTTTGTATCTTCCCCCATTATTATAATGTGATTATTGCTGTTTATTGTTACATATTCCTTTTCTCCCGATCCTATTTTTTCAAAAACCTGTTTTCCGCTTTCGGGATCTACTACAGGGTCGTTATTACCCTGTATTACGAGAACCGGTATTTTTAAATCCTTTAAACCGGATTCAACTATCTTCATGAGTTTTTCAAGTTCCCAGAGTCCGCTGACCGGATTTAGAAAGTAATTGATATGAGGATTTTTCGGTTCATTGCGAACGAACTCCATTTTACCTTTTTTGATATTGATGCGTTTCAGGAGTTTATTCCAGCGTACTACTGTTGAAGCGAGATTTGAGGCGATATTTGCGAGTTTTAGCGGCGCGCAGATCGATATTACGCAGTTGTAATCTTCATGTTTTTTGGCATGTAAAAGAGCCAGACCCGCTCCCGTCGAAAATCCCGCCACAGCCATTTCCTTTACCGAATTAGCCAGAATTACATAGCCTCTTCTTACCGATTTAACCCAGTCCTGCCATGTTCTTGTCGCGAGATCTTCCGGCGAAGTCCCGTGGCCCCGCAGTCTCACGCCATAAACGTTATAGCCCGATTTATGCAAAAAGCGGGCGAGTTCTTTTACTTCCTCGGGCGCGGCAAGGTATCCGTGTATCAGAAGGATCCCTTTGTTGCTCAATGGCCTTCTTAAAAAAAACGGCCTGCCGATATTTTTCGGTTTGCTTTGCTTTTTATCGTAAAATTTTTTATAATCGTTATCGAAAAGCTCCATGTCCCATTTTAAGAATTGATCCCTTATTCTTTTTCTAATTAAAAAGTCCGGGATCCTCATAAGATTATTCAAAGACTTTGTAAGACTTCTTAGAGGTTCAATTTCATTTTTCAGGACTTCAACAAGGTTGTCTTTTCTTATCGTGTGAAATTCATATGCCTTTGAAAATTTCTCTTTTTTCTTGTAGATATACTCTTTATCGGTGCTTATTAAATTATCTTCTTCAAGAGCGCTTAAAAAATTTTGAATCTTATCGTTATCTTCATCTATCAGCAGTGAATTCTGCTTGCGATCTAAAAATGTATGATTATATTCAAGCTGGTTCTTCATCATGCTTATTACAAGGAATGCCCTGTTTCTTAAATCTCTTTTCAATATCCTGTTTTTTTTATATTTCGTCAAAATGTACGATAATATATGATCGTGATTAACAGTCGTCATACTATAGATAGAATTCATATATCGATACATTAGTTTTGCGCTTTCAATTTTGAATTTAAGATCTTTTTTAATTTCTTCCTTCGATAAATACAGGTTATTGTTACGGATCATTTTTTCAATTTTCCGTTTTTGAAGCAGGGATTTAACCGGTATTGCTTTTCCGAAATTTATATCAATATCCACGCCATTAATCAGCATCGACCCTTCGACTTCCAGCTCCTCTTCCAGTCTTTCCGGGACTTTATCAACTAACCTGGAAGCGATCTTATTTATCAGATTTTTTCTTGCCCGTACCGGATAATATGTGACATTGACCGGCAGGATATGCGTTTCTGCTTCGATTATGCTTTTTAATTCGTCCTGTGGATTGATCCGGAAAAAATCGCTATAAGCTTTAATGCCTTCGTTATATTTAATCGTATTAAAATATTTTAATTTTTGTCTGTAATACTCGGTTCTGAGCGCAAGAATTGCCGCCCCCGTATGCGGAGGCCTTCTTATTCCCGAGTTATAGACCATGTACTTACCCTTCTCTATTATCTTTTTATCCTTTATCATCTGGCCTTCAGGAAATATTAAACAGGATAAATCGTTTTTCATTAAAGCCGAAATCATCACCTGGTCCCTGTTCGGCGCCTCTGTTGAAACCGCGCCGACTTTTTCAAGATAATTGCCCAGTCCTCCTCCAAAGAACTCGCCTGAAGCCAGAGACAATACTTCAATACCGGTGATCTGGTTTATAATATACGGGAGGAAAAATGTTTCCATCCTTGTGAAATGGTTTATCACGTACAGGATAGGCTGATCTATTATATTTTCCTTACCATGAACGCGGATCTCGGCATTAGTGAATTTCATGAGCGCCTTTATCGCCATGGTGGATAATTTAAAAAGAAATTGTGATCTTTCCATAGTCATAAATATCTCTAAATATTACACTATTATAGAAATAAAGGGGGAAATGCCTTCACCTCAGCCCCCTAACCCCCAAAGGGGGCACCATTACTGAAACTCTTGTTTTATCTGTCTTTTGTTTATTGCCGAACATAATCTTTCTTCTGCTTCCATCATATTATGCCGCATATATTTGACAAGTTTTATAACGTCATTCAGTATCTTTATTTTTATATTCATAATTTCTTTTCTATATTATTACTGACCCTTACAGAATAAAACTATTCAAGCTGGTGCCCCCTCAGGGGGATAGGGGGGTTAAGCGCATTCATAATATTTGCTTATATTTAATTTTATCCAAATATCCCAGAATACCCCGCAGCTTGCTGTGGGGATAATCAATTTTTAAGAATTTTTTTTATTCATTTTGCCCATTTTTACTTATTGATTTTTAAATTCTAATACCTATCCGTAAAATAATCATCTAAAATTTTCCTGTGATCGAATGCCATATCATCCGGAATATTGTATCTGGTGAAAATATGAGCTTCTTTTGCGTCATCCCTCGCGACAGGCAGGCCGGACGCCTTTGCAACGTAAACTGTGGATATTGTGTGCTGGCGCGGATCTCTACCGGGTTCCGAATAAGTATGAAATTGTCGCACGAGTTTTACATCAAGTGAAGTTTCCTCTTTTGCTTCCCTTACAGCAGCGTTTTCAAGCGATTCACCGTAATCGACAAAACCACCCGGGATGGCCCATCCGTATGGAGGATTTTTTCTGTTGATAAGAACGACTCTTTTATCGTTATTATTTTTATCAGTTTCACCGGTGATTTCAATGATAATATCTACCGTGGGAACTGGATTTTTATATTTTTTCATATTGTTAAACTTTACAGGATCACTATATATTATTCAAGTTTGATGTTATATTAAGCGATAATATAATTGCTATGAATATATCGTCAAGTATATCGCAAATAATCTGTCAGGCAGGGTTTCCGGGCAAAATAATGCTCAAGAAGGCATATTTATGGCCAGAGTACAATGCCGGGAACATAACAAGAATTGCTCCCGTTCAAGAAAGATCCGAACATATTTTCAATTATATAAAACGTTCCTCCATCGATCCGATAAATGAAAATCAGGTTGATAAAATATACAAAACTGCGCAATATAATTCAAACGGCGGATTGATCAGCACCCCTTACGATTATACTCCTGGTTCAATTTTTGAAGCTCTTGCGTAAAATATTATATATACTATTATATATAATAATATGTTTATTCGTTATATTCCAGGAAATAGGGTAAATGTTAAAAAATCAAAAGAAAAGCAGATTTTATGAATGCATTTAGCCCCCTATCCCCCAAATGGGGCAACGGCTTTGATAATGCGTTACAGTTAAAATGATAATTTAAAACTTTAAGATCCATAGCCTTTAAAAAAGGTGTATGTTGGAAAGAGTTAAGGAATGATAACCCCTTAGAGACAATATTAAAAATCAATTATTCATAAAGAAATATTAAATAACTTTAATACTATTATTGAATGAATAAAACATAAATTTCAGTAATGGTGCCCCCTCAGGGGGATACGGGGAAGAGTATTAGTATTTCCCAAATATTAGGGAAAGAGCTATTTATTTTATTAAGATATACGAGTTGCTGAGAGTTTTAATATTATATAAAAAAAATAACCCGCTGTAAAAGCGGGTTATTTTTTTATTCGCGGTATTCCCTCTTGAAGTATTAACTTCTATTGATCTATATATTACCCTCCCAGAAGCTGTAAAACTGTTCTTGTTTTCATGTTCGCCTGGGCCAACATTGCAGTACCACTCTGCACAAGAATCTGGTCTTTTGTGAAGTTAACCATTGTTTCTGCCATATCGGCGTCCCTTATTCTGCTTTCCGAAGCCTGGATATTCTCATAAGCGTTCATCAGGCCTTTTGCCGCGTATTCAAGCCTGTTGTAATACGCGCCCAAGTCGGCTCTCTGTTTTGATATTTTTTGCAGGGCTTCATCAATCAAGCCGATTGTTCTGTTCGAATTATCGGCCGTGCTGACGTTGGCAAGCAGTCTGCGGGTCCTGTCGGTGAGATTTAATCCTTCAGCTGTCATTGTGCCGATATATACTCTTTCCCTCTGATGCATATTCGGGCCCATATGGAACCACATGCTTGCTTTCGGATTGATTCTCGAGTATTCGCCGAGAAGCAGTTTAAATCTGTTGAATTCAGCCTGTGAAGCAATTCTATCCACTTCGTCAACCAGCGCCGAAACTTCAACCTGGATAAGCTGTCTGTCTTCCTGCGAATAGATGCCGTTGGATGACTGAACGCCGAGTACTCTTATTCTTTGCAGAATGGAGGCGGTCTGATGCAGATAGCCTTCGGTTGTCTGAATAAACGACATACCGTCTTCTGTGTTTCTTTCTGCCTGTCTTAAACCCTGTATCTGAGTTCTCATCTTCTCGGAAACTGCAAGTCCTGATGCGTCATCGCCTGCTCTGTTTATGCGGATACCCGATGCCAGTTTTTCCATTGAGGCATTGACATCCCAATGCTTGAATTTGAGTACCCTGTTCGCATTGATAGCACTCATATTATTGTTGATAATCATCTTAAACACTCCTTTGTTTAAAATATCCTGATCTCCATATCAGGAACATACTATTCGGTTGCATTGCTAGCAGGGAATACCTTTGTTTACTGCAACCATTAAACCCTCCGCATTATAAAATGCTTGCAGTAATATAATTCAGTTTTCAAAGAACGGATACTACTTGCTTTAATATTAAACAGATATGTGAAAATGTGTTTATACTGGTTTTATTCTCGGAAAACGTGTGGCGAATATTGAAAACAAATAAAGGCGGTTATAGACGATTACGGGCAATTATTTAAATATATATTCAGTTTATAATAATAATAAACATAATAAAAAATTTTTTACATACTTCTCCATATTCTTTATTTCGGCATAATTAATTTTGCCATTAGTATAAATTTATTTTTTTTAATTATTAGTAATTTAAAACGATCATTCCCGTATCATCCCGATAATAATATATGGCTTGACATGTAATATATAATATATTAACTTTGTAAAGTTATATTAATATTAACAAGTTTTTATAATTATATAATAAAAAAATAATAGCTATACAAAATATTACAGTTTATTTTTAATTTTTAAAAGTAAATATAATGAGTCTGAACCCTTTTAAAGATTCCGATCTTGAAAGTTTACAAAAATTTTTACGGGATTTTATTTCAAATAAATTCGGTTTTATTTGGGATAATATTAAATCCGATTTCCGCCTTCTCCAAAAAAAAGGAAAAGAGCGCCTGACCGTAATGCTCATACCTCACTCGGAAAAAAAAATAATTAACTTCCATATCCCGATATATGCAATTACTTTAATAATTTCCGCAGTATTGGTAATAGTCACTATAACATCGATTGCCATAATTACGCACGCATCTACAATTAAAGACGTGACAAAACTTAAAATGTACGGAAGTAACTCAAAAATACAGATATCGAAATACAAAGAAGAAATAAATAAACTATACGATATTTTTCAAAAGCTCAAACCCGAACTGACATATCTGTATTCTCTAACCAACGAAAAAGACGCGAATTCTCTCTGGGCAAAAGGCGGGATCACAAATCCTAATTCGGAGGGAGCTTCTCCCGATATTTCTTTACCGTCAATTGAAGAACTGAATATTAAAGAAGTTGAGATGGAGCTTAAAACATCACGCGAAGTTTTAAGTAAAATAAAAGAATTTCTGAATGCACGGAAAAAACTTATCGAAAATACTCCGTCATTATGGCCGGTGCAGGGATATATTATACAAAAATTCGGTTACGGCTATTCGTCTTTCAAAAGCGAAAATGAATATCACCATGGTGTTGAAATTGCCGCTTTTCCCGGCACTGAAATAAGAGCCACGGCGCCCGGAACCGTGGAAAATATTTCCTGGGATCCGAAACTGGGATTAACCGTAACAGTAGAACATAAATACGGCTTTTCAACCATATACTCACACTGCGAAAGAGTTATTGTAAGGGAACCCAGAAAAACGGCAGGCGGGGATACCAAAAAACAAAAGGTAAGCAAAGGGGAAGTTATCGGTTACGTCGGAAGGACCGGCAATACCTCAAAACATATGTGTTATTACCAGATTAAAATCGGAACGGAATTCGTCGATCCGATCCCCTATTTGAATAAGCTATCCCGGTAATAAGAACCAATTCCAGTAGATTAAATTTTTGTCATTCCCGAGAGCGACAGGTACGGATGCCTTAACGGGAATTCAAATATTATATTTCGTCTTCGCTTCTTCTGGTTATTAAAAGCTCATCGGGAATATCGACTATACTTTCACCGATCTGAACCGCAACTCTGCTGCCGATTACACCCGGCCTGCATTTGTATTTCTTTCTGCCACCGACCCTCAGCACCATGTCGGAATTTACTTTCGTATCCGGCAATTTAATGACGTCGCCGATTTTTAGATCCAGGACTTCCGCCATCGTTATGGAAACTTCGCCGATTTCCGCGACTACCAGTAATTCTACATTCTCCAGTCTTCCCTGAATAATCGCAAGATTTTCGTCAGTTGTTCCTTTCCTGATGCTTGAATACCAGTACTGTGCGGATAATTTGGAAATGATTGGCTCAATTGTTATATAAGGTATACAGAGGTTTGTCATACCTTCTACTTCGCCTACTTTTGTTTCGAGAGTGATTAGAACAACCATGTCGTTTGGAGGAACAATCTGGGCGAATTGCGGATTTGTTTCAATATTTCCCAGTCTTGGTCTTAAATCGATTACGTTTGACCATGCTTCTCTCAGGTTGCCCAGTATTCTTACGATTATGCCTTCCATTACCGAAAGTTCGATATCCGTAAGTTCACGGGTAATGCGCGATGATTCCCCTACACCGCCGAATAATTTATCTATGATCGTAAATGTAATTGAAGGATCAATTTCAAGGACTCCGGATCCCTTTAATGGATCCATATTTATTACTGCCAGCGTGGTCGGATTTGGAATAGACCGAACGAATTCCTCGTAAGTCAGCTGATCGACTGACGCGACATGGACGCTGACAAGAGCTCTTAACTGGGCGGAAAGAGCGGTTGTGGTTAAACGCGCGAAAGTCTCGTGCATCATCTGTAGAGTTCTGATCTGGTCTTTCGAAAATTTATCGGGCCGCCTGAAGTCGTATATCTTTACTTTACGCTGCTCCTGTGTGGCGGAATACTCTGTTGTATCCACCTCCCCTGTGGAAATAGCGGTCAACAGAGCATCTATTTCATCCTGCGAAAGAATTTCTGTCATATTTTTTGCCCCTTGGATACCGTTACCTGAACATCGGTAATCAGCCAGAGATTTTCGTATTTTTCCAATGAATATCTGTATTTATAATAAGCCGGATTACCTGCCGCAAATCTTTTTACTATTGCCTCGACATAACTGCTGCTTTCAGAACCTTTCAGTTCACTGTGAACTTCGTAATTAATAATATAGTCGCTTCTTTGCGCTTTTAAAAAATTAACGAATTCCAGGATAATTTTTTCTTTTCGTTCAATATCATTTATTCTTATTGCCTGATTATATATTTTTACATAATCAGGATAAGCTTTTATATATTTATCGATATCTAAATATTTAAAATAATTTTCCCAGTTCCTGTCCTTTTCCGCTTTTAAAAATAACATGACTACTTCGAAAGGAGATAATGAACGGGCAGGCGAGCTGAACTTTGCGATCCTTGATATTCCGCTTTCAGCCGCCCCGCCGGATCTTTTAACGATATTGAATTTCAATTGATTGGAGCTTAGAGCCGCGCTTTCATTATCGGCATTCGGAGAAAAAAATGCCTTAACCCGGTATTCTTTTTCCGGTATAATTCTATAAATGCCGGCGAGATCTATGGTATATGTAAATATTTCATTCCCGGATAATTCGATTATTCTTGAGCCGCTTTTTTTAATCACTTCAGAAACCGATTTATTTTTTAAACGATATTCCACTGATGTTTCCGCTTCCCTGCCGTTCATATCATAAACAACAGGCCTGAAACTCGTATAATCGGCATCGTAAATTTTAAATGACTTCTTTAATCCTGATTTATTTCTGATATTTATGTACAATAGCATCGGTTCATTATCGGTAAATGTATATTTTTCCATATACAGACATACTTCAAACGAAATGCCGGTTCCTGTCTCATTCTGCGCAAAAGCGGGACAGTAGAGAATACTAATGGCTGCGATAAATATTGCTATATGCCGTAAAATTGCCATAACCTGCTCATCATTTTGTTTAATTTTTCAGTATGCTGTTGTTATTATCGGATATTTTTTATCTCTACCTTATAAATAATATAATAATAATTTTAAAACCTCAAGTTAATTTTAACTCAATGAGTTCAATTATCACTTGCATATAATTCTCTTATTATGTTATTTTACCGAGAAATTTCGGGAAATTGGAGACCCGATACTTTTTCACTTAAAGTGCATCCCAAAACCTATATAAAGAAAAATGCAATCAATGGCAAAATAAATACTACTTAAAATTTCCTGCGGAACTCGGCCTTCGGCCTCAGACAGTCTTCGGAAATTATAGATAGTATTTATTTTGCTCTGCATATATAATTCTGAACAGTAATACAAATTTTTCCAATAATAACAGGTTTTAGGACGCACTCCAAGTAGGGAGTTATATGAAATATCATGCAATATTAATATTTATCCTGCTGGCGTTCGGATGCGCATCATACAATAGAATCGGATCAGATATCATACCGGCAGAATCCTTTACGACTCAAATTGTCAATACGCGCTGCGCATCGGTCATAAGCAATAATTTTTCTATTGCTCTTGAAGAATTAAAACCTTACCAGTTGGAAGGCATACTTAAGAATAGAACTTTTAATGATAAAGACAGCAAATATAATCTGCTCAGAATGCCGAAGCTTTCATATTTTAAACTTTTATTTGAAAATACAGGCAGGGCGCCTCATGAAATTGCGGAAATCAGATTGCAGTATAATAACTATTTTTCCGGCCAGTTAAATGCCGATGAATTATATAAAAGATATGCGAACTCGCCTTTTTCTTCGCTGAATTTTACGGAAATCTTTAAAATATTTAAAATCGATACTTACGAATTATGCGATACTGAAGTCGATTTAAAGAATAGCCTGGAAAATTACCACGGATCGATATTACCCGGCGATAAGATTTTTAAGATAATTGCGTTCGACTGGATACCGGTTGACATCAGGAAGTTCAATATCTCAATACTCGTTAAATCCGACATAATAAAAAAAATAATTGATTTCAAAATGATGAGATCCGAATATAGACAGTCAGGCGACCATTTTTCAAAACCCGCGACTGATGAAAACGCTTATTAGGGAGAATTTTTTATGCCAAGGCTTTTTATTGCGCTTCCATTCAACAATAATAAAATAAACGAAAGGATTAAAGAATTATACAATTACCTGAATAATTACAAAGAACTTAAAGCGGTTGCGCCTGAAAACTATCATATTACCTTAAAGTTCCTCGGAGAATGCAGCGAAAAGACTACAGACAGGATCAGGGAAAATTTAAGTAATGATGTAATCGGATTAAAAAAAATAATACCCTATTCTTTGTTCGGACTGGGAGTTTTCCCGGATTTAAAAAAACCGAATGTAATATGGGCCGGCATAAGAACCGACGAATCATCTATCAATAAATTAAATCAGAATATTGAAAACTTCGCTTCAAATTTCGGATTTAAAAAAGATAAAAATAAATTTACGCCTCATCTCACCCTTGCAAGAGTCCGGAAAGGAACCAGACTCAACGAAAATATTAGACAGTATCTTGTCGAGAATAAGGAATTGTTTTTCCTTGAATCGGCCTTTTACAGATTGGTTCTTTTTTCGTCAGCTTTAACAAAAAATGGCCCGGTCTATACGGAGCTTCAATCATTCGAATTCGGACAGGATCAATAAATTATTAACATGGCAACTCTCATCGATAAACCGCGGGAAGTCTGCAAAGATCATTATTTATTAAAAATCGATATCGATCAAAATTCGTCTCACCCGGGTCAGTTTGCAAATATTAAAGTCGGGGCCACCGATCCATTGTTAAGAAGACCATTCTCGATTTATGACCATAAAGATAATATTATTGAGATCGTTTTTAAGGTTGTCGGGAAAGGCACCGAAACAATGAAAAATATCCCGGGTCCCGGTTATCTTGATGTTATAGCGCCTCTCGGCAGGGGTTTCTCAGTTCATCAAAACAGGAAAGCCCTGCTTATCGGCGGAGGTGTCGGGAACGCGCCGCTTTATTATCTCGCAAAAGTATTGAAAGAAAAAAACAACACAGTACATTATTTATACGCTTCTCGGTCGAAAGAATATATTTTTATGCTGAATGAATTTCGTAGCGTAACGGATAAATTTTACATTTCAACGGATGACGGATCAAACGGCCGGAAAGGGCTGGCTACGGATATTGCTCAGGAAATATCCGGTTCCGACGATTTTGATATTGTATACACCTGCGGGCCGGCAGTAATGATGGCCGGTATTGTGAATATATTTAAAGACAGTAATATACAGATCGAAGTATCCCTTGAAAATTACTTCGGCTGCGGTATAGGCCTCTGTTTCGGATGCACTGTCGAGACGACGGGCGGGATCAAAAGAGCCTGTGTGGACGGGCCCGCGTTCAACGGACGAACAGTTAAATGGGGTACATTAATCCAGTAAATCCTTTCCGACTTTTTCGAGTATATTTGAATTGGTCTTTTTATCCTTAATATTATCCAGAATTGAGTCCCTCTGCCCTCCGGCAATATTATCCTTAGGAGAAAGCTTTAAAGGATCCACATTGAATTTCACATCCTTGCAAAAAGTGCATTCCGCTTCAGGAACAGTATCCTCCATAAATATTTCGTCTATGGTCTGTTTGCAATAAGAAGAAGGCAGATGCCCCGAATTCGCGCAAACTTTATGGATTTCCAGTGATGCATAATACGGAAATTCAAGATAAGGCTCGTTTTCGAGCGCTTCCTTCATGTATTCGCGCCATATAGGCGCAACCACGCCTCCGCCGGTCTGCCCCTGCCCCAATGAAAGGCCCGGGTTATCGTATCCTGACCATATGCATGTCGTAAGCTGAGGCGTAAATCCGACGAACCACGCGTCCCTGTAATTGCTTGAAGTGCCGGTTTTCCCGCCTGCAGGCCTTCCCATTGCAGCGGAAAGCCCGGTGCCGGAAGTCATAACGGACCTCAGCATGCTGATCATTATCTGGGCTGTCTGAGGTTTAATGATCTGAACGGTACCGCTTTCAGTTTCTTTCTTTAATGCCGCCTGCGCATCGGCCTCGGGATTATCGATTATATCGCCGTTCCTGTTCTTGACATATCTTATGCTGTAGGGCGTCACGTCTCTTCCTCCGTTGGCGATTATGGCATATGCCCGCGCAAGCTCGAACGGAGACACGTCTATAGTGCCTATGGCAATTGAAAGATTTCTCGGTATTGATTTTCTGTCAAGCTTCAGCAGCTTCCCGTAATATTCTACAACCGTATCCATTCCAAGTTCTTCCGCGATCTTAATGGAAACTACATTAAGCGATTTCTCGAGCGCAGTGCGCAATCTGACCAGACCGTAATATCTTTCATCATAGTTTTCGGGGATCCAGTCGCCTCCTTCGCTCGTAAGCGTAATAAAAGGCGAATCCAGAACCGTCGATGCCGGCGTGAACTTTTTGGATTCCATTGCTGCCGCGTAAAGAATGCCTTTAATGGCTGAGCCTGCCTGTCGTTTGGACTGCATTGCCCTGTTCAACTGGTTTATGCTGGAAAATTCGGCGCCGCCGACCATTGCTTCAATATACCCGTTTCTATGATCAATGGAGATCAGGCATCCCTGCACTTTCTGTGATTTCTTGTAACCCGACTCCTTTTCCCTGTATTTGTTCAAAAGATCCGACATGTTCTCATTTCCGGAAAGGAAATTCAGCGAGTCAAGTTCGTCAAGGAGTTCCGATTTGTAATAATCATTGATCCGCTTCACTTCCAGCGATCCCTTTTTAAAGTACGGATCAACATTGAATAAGAGCGAAAAAAGTTCGGATAGATCCGAAAAATTTTCAATCACGTAATCTTCATTTTTAAACGATAAACCGCTTGATGTAGTCGCCTGTTTCTCAAGCCCTTCCTCCAGCAGCTTTTGAGCCGCAGACTGTTTTTTTATATCCAGTGTCGTATATACCGATAGTCCTTCCTTATAAACCATTTCTTCTCCGAATTGCTTAACGAGTTTTCTTCTCAGGTATTCGGTAAACCAGGGAGCCTTGTCGACTTTATTCGACCATGAGGTTATTGAAGGCGGAAGTTCGTTAATATACGCAAGATAATCCGGCCAGAATTCCAGATATGACTTCTCGGCATCGGGAATATTTAAAAAACCGCAATCGACCATTTTTGCCAGTACTATTCTGTGCCTTTCAATTGATCTTTCCGTATGCCTGATAGGTGATAGTTTATTGGGTGCCGAAGGGAGCGTAGCTAAAAGCGCCGCTTCCGCCTGATTTATCTCCCAGACATGTTTATTGAAATAAAACTTGGACGCGCTTTCGACTCCGTAAACCCCATGACCGAGGAAAAGCTGGTTAAAATACAGTTCCAGTATTTCTTTTTTTGTATAAATCGTTTCTATCATAAGTGAAATAACAATGTCTTTCATCTTCCGGAAGAAGCTTTTATCCGCGCTTGTTAAAATAATTTTTGCGAGCTGCATTGTTATTGTACTGCCGCCCTGTTTTATTTTTCCGGAAAATAAATTGATGAAAGCGGCTCTTATTATTCCCTTTATATTCAGACCGTAATGATCATAAAATTCATTATCCTCTATCGCTATAAAAGCGTTGATCAGTGCAGGAGGAATTTTTGTCAGCGGAACTATTTCTCTTTTCTGTTTGAACAGCTCGGCTACCAGAAATCCGTTTTTATCATAAATATTTGTGGTGATGTTGGGCTGGAAGTCCGCGAGACCTCTTACTTTTTTAAATTCTGTTATCGCTATTCCGATTATCAATAAAAGTATTGCGATAGCAAAACCGCAGGCGATCCCCAGAAAAACGGATCTATGATGAAGAAATTTATTTTTAATATAATCGATTCCCTTGCCGGCCGTTAAAGACAGATTGAACGAAGGAGGCAGACTTCCCGGTATGGAAAATTTTATCTTTATATCGGATAATTTAGTAATTGGGAAATTACCGGGTTTTGATTCGCTTCCGGATTGAATGCCGGGCCATTTAAGGGCCGTATTAATTTTTGTGCCGTTCTTTTCAGGATTTTCTTTTACTTCTTTGTTATTTTTATATTTGTCCTGTATGTTCTCGTTGTTTTCCGGACGCTTAAACCGCGAGTTAGATCCACTGAATTTTCTAAACATTTTGTTCTTTCTTTTATACCTCTGTTATAAAAATCTATTTTAATAAGTATTAAGTTATATCACAACATCTGAAATACATGGCAGGAATATTTATTCTTAAATAAAAATGCAATTAAAAAATAATTAAAACCCGAATTGAATAAAACGGAATTGTATTTAACAATAATCCCTTCCGAATGACTATAATTAACAACAATTGGGCATATTTAGCCTTAAATAAAATTCAAAACAGGACGATTTAATAGCAGGAAGCAAAGATATTAGGTTATATTTTTTTCCTTTCCCGTGCGCTAGAAAATCGTTAAATAAAGGATTAGTGATGATAATAAATCATAATACAAATGCGATATTCGCTCACAGAACTTTAAAATTTCATAACGCGAATATATCGCAGGATACGGAAAAGCTGTCTTCCGGGTTAAGGATAAACCGCTCCGGCGACGATGCTTCGGGGATGGCTATTTCCGAAAAGATGCGATCACAGATAAAAGGACTGAGGCAGGCAGAGCGGAACACGGAAGACGGGATATCTTTTATTCAGACAGCTGAAGGATATTTAACCGGGCTGCATGACATCATTCAAAGGATCCGGGTGCTCGGGGTGCAGGCTTCCAACGGCATATATTCGGCAGCCGACAGGCACCTGGTTCAGATCGAAATATCGTCCCTTATTGACGAAATCGACAGGGTATCGTCGCAGGCAGAATACAACAAGATGAAAATCCTTCAGGGAGCTTATTCGAGGCTGCACCCTTCAGCATCGATATGGTTCCACATGGGAGCGAATGCGCATCAGAGAGAAAGGATTTTCATAGCTACCATGTCTTCAGCCGCGCTGAAGCTGAAAAATCCGGTGGTAATGACTTTTATTACTGTTTCAAATCCCGGCAAAGCAAACTCGGTCATAGGACGTACGGATCACGCGATTGACGTCATTACCAGGCAGAGAGCCGATCTTGGAGCTTATTACGGCAGGCTTGAACATGCGGCAAAAGAATTAATGAATGCGTATGAAAATGTTCAGTCATCCGAAAGCCGTATAAGAGACACGGATATGGCGGAACAAATGATTTCAAATGTAAAAAATCAAATTTTAAATCAGGCGGCAACAGCAATGTTAGCGCAGGCGAACTCGCAGCCTGAATCGGCATTAAAATTACTCAGATAAAAATGAGATGAGCCAACATCGAAGTACCACTCAAAACGCCGGGCCTTTCATCCCGGCGTTTTGCATTTATAACTTATCTAAAAACAATGTTTTATTTGTCTCTAGTCTTTTAAGTGATTCTATTATTCTGTGATGTTCTCTAATATAAAGATCTGTAATTAAGGAAAGTCTTTTCTCCTTTTTTAATTTCTATTTTGCCGGATTTTTCTTCACCGGTTTTGCCGCTATAATCGATATATTTAATGCCGATATCGTAAACGCCCGGATTTAAAAAAAGTCTTCCTATCTGCAGGCCGGCTGGCAGCGTATGCCAGCACCTGAGATCGGGCTGAATTTGAGAGCCTAAAGCGGCTCCGGTACCAGCGCCTGCAACCAGTCCGATTATCCCCGCGAACTGCCCGATCTGCTTTCCGGATTTTTTTGCAATTTCTTTTGCCGCTAAACCCGCAGCTACGGAAGCTGCGGCTTTTACCGCAACGCCTGCCGCAACTTTCATGTACATACTTGTGTACTGATCTTCCATATTTTTAACCGCGGTATTTTCAATATCTTCAAGCAGAATAGTATTTGCGGATCTGTTATTTATATCCAACTCAATAAACCTGATTTTATTCGACCTTTTCTGAAAAACAGGGATCGGATGCTCAACCATCCCAAGCGTAAGCAAGGCGGCGGCAACAGTTACCCCGGCTTTCAGCGGCATTGAACTTAAGGAAACGGTGATACCGTTTTTCATTTTTAGGTCTTTCATCAAACGTCCCCTGCTCGCCTTTACTGCTCCCCTGCCGGCCTGATAAAATACGATAAGCTCGCCTGCCCCTCTGGGAATTGCAAATTTCTTTCCGAATTTTGCAGACCATTTGTTGTAGTCGTCCCTGTCGCCAAGCCTGTCGGCTAATCTCATCAGATCGTTATGGACAAGTTCAAGTTTCGGATCAAGCTCATGAATCTGCTTGTATTCAATGTACGCGAATTCCCTGTCGTTCTCATCCCTGTTGATATCGGCCGTAAGTTCAAAGGAAATTGCCGTCAGATATTTAGCCATAAGATTTTGTTTATAGCTTTTTCCTGTGGTTACATTGATCTCTCTCAGCAGATCGTTTACTTTCTTGAATGAGACGCGCGCGCTGTCCGGTTTATTCAGCATTAAGAAATTGATCCCGGTATACATATGGATAAGGACTCTTTCAAAATCTTCCCCTTTGTAATTCGTCTTTGTTTCATTTAAAAGAAGCGCTGCTGCTTCTTTACTGATGCTTGTCGCGATTTTATCCGAAAGCTTGCCGGCGTCGATCAATATTTTGTTGCTTTTCTCGTATTCTCCGGCTGTATGAAGCATTAACCCGCACTCCATCATGTACAGCAATTGATTGTTGTCCTCTTTATTTATGTATGGGAGCAGCTTCTTTGCCGCATTCATGTAATTGTTTTTATAAAACTCGGTTTCGGAATCTTTTATTAGAGTATTATAATCGGTGGAGCAGGATGTAATGAAAAAAATGAATACTGTCGTTATAGCGGGTATAATATGGATTTTCATTATTACTCCCTCTTAATCAGAGATAAATGGACTCTTAGGTGCCGACAACGTCGGTTACAATGCGTAACGAATGCCCCATAGGCAACAGAGAGCCGGGATTGGCCTGTTGCTTTTAAATTGATTAATATTTATAGTGCGTCCCAAAACCTATATAAAGCAAAAGGCAATCAATGGCAATATCAATACTATCTATAATTTCCGAGGACTGTCTGAGGCCGAAGGCCGAGTTCCGCAGGAAATTATAGATAGTATTGATATTGCTCTTCACACATTCTTCTGAGCATAAAAACGAATTTACCCCTTAATGATAGGTTTTGGTTTGAATTGATTATAATGAATATTTATTAGTCGATGTGGCTTTGAGAAATTCCTGCTGCTCCTGCCATTCAACTACCCTTGTCGCCGTATTATACAACTTCAATGTAATAACGAGGTATTGGAATCTTTTACCTCCAACCGTCCTAACATTATCAATAATGTCGCCTGTAAGATACATATTCGGCGATTTTGCCTGTCCTGCCGGGATGGCCGATTCCGGATCGATCAATCCTGTCATGCCTTTTTCCATCTCTTTTAATGCTTCTTCATTCAATGTATCATCAACAAAATGAATTCGTTTTTTGATTAAATTAGTGGCAATTTCATTGGTGATCATCTGCGTATCAATATGTTCCGAAGTTTTGTTTCTGAACTTCTGAACCTGTAAAAATGCGGCTTTTTTCCATTCATTCTTTAAAAAATCATACATCGAACCTACCATTTTATTGACGGTCATTTTAATTTCCTTGGGCCCGAACTCCATTGATCCCTTGTCTTTGGCGGGATCACGATATTGCGTGCCGCCTCCGCATGCAGTAATTATTATAGTTAAAAAAGCGATCAATGCCATTAACGAAACTTTTTTCATTGATGTTCCTCCTGAATGAAGATAATAATATTTAATTTGGTTATTTAATTAAATTGTACCGGCTGATTTTTATTACAGGTTATCTCAAAAATAAATTTTATTTTTAATTTTGAGATGACTTCTGATAAATATATTAGATTAATTAATTTAAAGTCAATAATTATTTTTTGAAAGCCTTTATTGAAAAAACGGAATTAAACGGTTTCCTGCTATTAATATTATTCAAAATATCGGATTTGCAAAAACCGGAAAGATCATACCGTTTTTAATAATGAAGTTGCCTGCGCTCTTTTCATTCATAAATTCGTAAAAATTTCTTTTCATTGTATTCAATACATCCGTTTTTATACCTGAGAGGTCATTATTGTTATCAGGGTCCGAAATATGATCATATAATTCAAACTTCGGCCCTCCGGAAAGCGGCATATAAATGAGTTTATACCTTTGCGAATAAACCGTCCTATATTTTGCGCCGATAACCACATTCTGATATCTCTGTGAAATTACCACTTCATCCTTATAAGAGAAATCTATTTCCGAAACCCCGGTTATATCCGGGTAATCGATTCTCTGATGATGAAAAAACAACGGTGAAGATTTGTCATTATCGAACCACATTCCGGTTTCGCAGTATGCTTTTATATCGTAATTATCATCAGAATTTTTTTTCAGAACGGATATACCGTCGAAATTTTCAGGAGTTTTCATCCCGGCAATATCGAATACAGTCGGAACTATATCTATTACGCTCGATGCAGCTTTGATCGTATAGCCTTTATTTTTCAATTCATGATAATATATCATAAAAGGAACTTCAAGGGAATAATTGCCTTTAAGATGCTCGCCATGACCCATGCCGAAATCCTTTTCATACAGGTTTTCTCCGTGATCGGAAGTAATAACAACTATCGTGTTCTTTAAAATACCATTATATTCCAGGTGTTCGATAATTTTTCCGACTTCATTATCGAACAGATTCAGACAACCGTCGTACAGGGCGTTTACCTGCTCTTTGTCCGCGCTGTCTACATCCGGAAGGAGAGAAGCGGTATTTTTTTCGGTCTCATCGAGTCTGAGTATTCTGTCTTTGAAATATTTATGCTGTCCTTCGTATCCAGGTTTTGAAAACATTTTGTAGTACGGGTACGGCGCGCAAAAAGGAAAATGAGTAATGGAATAAAATGAAACGATAAAAAAAGGATCGCCTCTTGAAGAATCGATCTCTCTTACCGTTTCTTCCGTTAAAATATCAGGGAAAGACATTTTGGAGAAATCTCTCATTTCAGGGAAAAAAAACAAACCTGTAGAATTCGTAATAAACGGCAAAAGGAAAGTCTGCTTTTCAAGCAGCATCTGTTTTATTAAAACATTGGTATCCATTTCCGGAGCTCTGACTTTCTTAAAACCCAGATCGATCCTCGGGAATATATCGCCTGCGAAATCTGATATCACGGACGTCAAATATCCTTTATCATTTAAATACCCGACGCACGAATTAAATCCAAGATTTCTTTCCCGCGTGCGCGGGAACATGTGATTAATTCCGTGCGTCATGGGATATTTTGAGGTCAGGATACTGACCCAGGCCGGGAAAGTGCGCGGTAATGTCGTAAATGTCCCTCTTACCTGAAGCGCTCCGTTCGAAATTCTGTCTATATTGGGTGTAGTTCTTTTCTTATAACCGTTAAAACTGAAATGATCGGGTCTCAGAGCATCTGAAGATATTATAAGTATATTTGGCTTTGAATTAGTTGTGTTATAAAAAATCAAATTATTTTTATAAAGTGAATAAATTATGCATGCTAATGTTATCGGAACGAGGAAAATTAAAACATTATATTTCAATTTTATGCCTTTAAAACGAAATAATATCTTAATAATTTTCATCCAATCGATGGATATTATAATGAAAAACGCCAAAATAATAAAAACAGATGATAGGATAATATCAAATATCACCGGATTTATATGATCCGTTAAAAATGATAAATATTTTTTTAAAAGATAGGAATGCGATGCAAAGTTTTCAATATAAAGCTGAGGATTCCGGATAATTTTTTCCGAGAAAACAATAAACACACATAAAAATATTCCAACGCAGGTAAACAAATTTATATGGAAATTTTCTTTTTTTTTGAAAATATCGAATCTTTTTTGTATCTCTTTTATAGCCGTATAAAAAGCGATGTTTAATATTATCCCGGTGATCGAATAAAATATTAATATTTTTAAGATCTGAGTTATTACTACGGAAAGATAATGTTCCAGTACGATGGACATCAGCTTATCGCTTTTATTGCCCATATAAGTAAAGTCGAAATTTAAAATCGTGCTTATGACGAAAAGCAAGATAAAAATAATAGTTCCCGGCAGGTAATATCGTTTTTTTGTCCGCAGAAACAAAACAGTATCTTTAAATAATTTAATGCTGCCCATAAGTTCTTCAGTGTTCAAAATTTATATATATCCGGCATTTTTAAATTTGTTTTATTGTTAAGGGATATTTCTTTTGCTGCTTTAATAACCACGTCCATATATGTTTTCATCGATCCCGCAAACAGCAAAGGATGGAAATCTTTTCTTGAAACCTGTTTTTTAATGATTTTGCCGTTTTCGAATCCTTCAATTTCGAATTCAAAATCTTTTTGCATCAGCAATTCCAGCTTAAGTAAATTAACCGCGTATATTCCGTCTACTTCGCCGTCATTAAATCTGTATTCATTGAGCGGCCTGCTGTCAACACAAAGAAAAACCCGCTGAAATTCCCTGTGAAACAGATGATCGGCTGTTTCTTCGTATCTGTAATATCCGAGATCGATCAGTTCATCGTCGGAAGGGATGATCCCTATTTCCTCGAAAGATTCCTTTTGTATTTTATTCTCAATAATCCCGAAAGGCACGTGTCCGCCGACAGTTATGTCCAGACAGTCAGGGTACATATCCTTGGATTTGGCCCTGTGCTGGAAAAGGAGCTCCGGGCCATATTTAAGCCTTAACACCCATAAATGAACGCCTTCATGAGCTATTCCTTCTTTATGCGCTGTATTCCTCGCGACTGGCTTTCCCGTGGGCTCGGCTTTTTCCCAGTCCCATTCTTCGATAAACTCCATACCGCTCTTCGAAATATTTTTATTCACTGTTCCCGGTCATCATAAAAAGAACAAGGGGCATTGGCCCCTTGTTCGAATAGTTTTCTTTTAAATTTTAATAATGTAATTGAACTTTAATAATTTTGTTCCGATTTATTTTTTTATATCTGTTTTGACAGGCTCTTTCGGAGATGCGATATTTTTCTGATCTTCTTTTTTTACCGGCTCCTTGTTTGCGTCTTTTTTATCGGCTTCGTCTTTTTTCCCGAGTAAATCAAGATTTCTCTTAATTCCGCCTTCTTCTTTCAAGCTCTCAACCAGGTCTCTGAGTTTTACCTGAAGTTTCTGCTGCATCATCTGCTGCCGTATATACTGCTCGGCCTGGTCAACCGGGGCTCCTTTGAATCTGGCTTTCTGTTCCGAATAAACTTTTGCAATTTCCTGGTCGGAGACTTCTATCTGGTTCTTAAATTTTTCTTTTATATAAAATCCTACGACGACAGCCTCTTTAGCCATCTGAATAAGCGCCTCAAGCTCCTTATTCTTCTGTATCCCATCGTCTGTTCCCTTATTATAAACAAGTCTCTGCCTGATGAGATTTTCCAAAAATTCTTTTTTATCCAGCGTCGGGTTTTTTGCAACTTCCTCCGGGTTAGCCGCACGCTTATCGACATCCGCATTGGTAGCGTCGTTATAGATCGATTTTTGCTGCGCATAGTACATGGCATTCAGCTCGCCGAGAGTAATTTCATCTCCTTTTATCTTTGCGACCCATTTGTTTTCATCGCTGCATGACGAATTTATTAAAACTGTAAAAAGAAAAATAACAAGCATTACGGCTGGATTTTTAATTTTCATTTAATCTGTCCTTTGGAATATTTTTTAATTTAGTTCTTGTTATTAGGTACGGATAATTGTTGCAACAATTTTTTTAACTCATCAAGCCTTTTTTCTTCTTTATCCGATTTCGGCTTAAATACAAGAATATCCTTTTCTTTCCGGTCAAAGGAGACTCTTTTATCTTTCTGAATAATGGATACTATCATTCCCGGATCAATTTTTGTTATACCGGACATTCTTATTTTTATGGACTTTGAATCTTCGATTATTTCTTCGATGATAAGCGATGACGCCAGGGATCTTATCTTTTCAAGCTCGATGAGAACTTTTACTTCATCCGGCGGAGGTCCGAATCTGTCCAGCAGTTCCTGTTCCAGCTGGGCGACTTCTTCGACCAATTCGCAGGCTTCAAATCTTTTATAAAATTCGATCTTCTGCTTTTCATCCGTTATATAGGACTCGGGAATATAAAAATTGGTTTTTAAAAATACAGGGGTCCGGAAAATTGAAATCGGCTTTTCTCCCTTGATCTTTCTTACGGAATCTTCAAGCATCTGACAGTAAAGATCAAATCCGACTTCCATGATATTTCCCGACTGCTCTCTTCCCAGAATGTTTCCCGAGCCGCGTATCTCAAGGTCTTTCATCGCGATTTTAAATCCGCTCCCGATCTCGGAATATTCCGAAATTACCTGCAGCCGCTTCTGCTGAATTTCAGTAAGCGGTATATGACGCGGATAAAAAAGATAGGCGTACGCCTTTACGTTGGAGCGGCCCACCCTCCCCTTGAGCTGATAAAGCTGCGATAGCCCGAATGTTTCAGTCCTGTTTATTATTATTGTATTGACGTTGGGGATATCCAGCCCGGATTCGATAATGGATGTGCTTACGAGACAGTCGAACCTTCCTTCGACGAAGTCAATGATAATGTCTTCGAGCTCGTGTTCGTGCATCTGTCCGTGAGCCGTACGAAAGCTGGCTTCGGGCACGAGAAGGCGCAGTCCTTCTGCTACGCCTTCTATGGTCTGCACCCGGTTGTGCACGAAAAAGATCTGTCCCCCGCGTTCAATCTCATTCAGAATGGCCATTCGTGTAATGTCCGGATTTTCTTCAAGCACGTATGTGTCTATGGCCTGTCTGTTTTCCGGAGGCGTGGTGATCATGGAAAGCTCGCGTATCCCTGCGAGAGCCATATGAAGCGTACGCGGGATCGGGGTGGCCGATAGCGTGAGGACGTCGACAAGTATCCGCAATTTTTTTAACCGTTCTTTGTGCTGTACGCCGAATCTCTGCTCTTCGTCTATAATGAGCAGTCCGAGATTCTTGAAAGATATATCCTTTGCGAGAAGCGCGTGGGTTCCGATTATAATGTCGATCTCCCCGTTTTTCAGCCCGGTTTTAGCCTTATTTATTTCCGTTTTCGTTCTCAGCCTTGATATCATCTCGATTTTAACCGGATAATCTGAAAAACGTTTTTTAAACGTGTTGAAGTGCTGCATGGAAAGAACCGTTGTCGGAACGAGAATTGCAGCCTGCTTGCCTGCCATTACGGCTTTGAACGCGGCGCGTATCGCCACTTCGGTTTTACCGAATCCTACGTCTCCGCATATAAGCCTTTCCATCGGCTGAGGCGATTCCATATCGTCCTTGACATCCTCAATAGCGGTTATCTGGTCCTGGGTCTCCTCGTACTCGAACTTGGATTCGAACTCCTCCTGCCAGAGCGTATCCGGAGGGAACTGAAAGCCGCGCAGAGCCTGTCTTTTCGAATATATCTCCAGGAGATCACGCGCGATCTCTTCAACCGATTCCCTGACTTTTTCCCTGATCCTGTTCCATGCGGATTTTTTGCCCAGAGAGTCAATTCTGGGCTGTTTCCCGTCCAGCCCTACATACCTCTGCACCATGTTTATCTGATCCAGCGAAACATAAAGCTTATCGTTGTCCGCGTAATTTATTATTAAAAAATCCCTTTCGACTCCTCCGGCCGACATCCTTTCTATACCTTTGAAAATACCGATCCCGTGATTCAAATGAACGACATAATCGTCCGGCTTCAAATCAAGAAAGGAAGAAATCGGTTTGGAAAGCTTCCTCTTAAACTGTTTCTTTTTCCTGTAAGCCTTTCCGAAAATATCGTGATCGGTCAAAACAAGCAACTTTAATGGCTCAATTTCGAATCCTGCGCTCAGGGGAGCAATCAGGATATTCAAAGGATTATCCGTATTCATTTCCTCGAAGTTGCTGTCTGGATCGAACTCTCCCAGCAGGTCGTACAGCCTTCTGGCCTGGCCTTCGAACTGAGTACATATGATTATTTTCCATTTTTCCGCGATCTTCCTGGATAAATCGTCGCGGACGTTTTTAATTTTTCCGTGGAATCCCGGGATACCCTTAATGTTTATCTTGATCGAATCCGCGCTTGTCGTGAACACTTTAAGCTCAATGGAACCGGCTCTTGCTTCATCGAACGCCTTTCTGTGAATAAGCATATCCGGTTCAAGAGTGAATATATCGGCAGATTTTTTTTTATAAAGCTCATCATAAATATGCGAGATACGATCTTTTTCCGCTAAGAGATCGAATGTCTCAATGAAAAATATTTTTCTGGATTTTCTGAAGTATGAGAGAATGGTATCGGATTCTATGGCAAGAGGAAAAATATCCTCAACTCCAGCGATCTCCGCGAGATGGTCCCCTTTTTCGAGGTATTCAACGACTTTTCCCGGGATCCCTTTTTTCTTTTTGTATTCGATCAGTTTTTTAAGAAGCAGTTCTCTTTCGCTTTTAAAAAGTATAAGTTCCTTTCTCGGGTAGACGGTCACCGAATCGAATCTGGAATAGGATATCTGGCTTTCAATGTCAAACTCTCTAATCGTCTCGAGGGTATCGCCGAAGAAATCGAGCCTCAATGGACTCTGGTACGAGGATAAGAATACATCGATGATTCCGCCTTTTTGAGAAAACTGGCCGAAAGATTCAACTTTATATTCGCGTGTATATCCATAATCGACAAGGAGCTCTAATATGTCATCAAATGAATACTCTTCGCCTGCTTTAAGCACTATGCCTTTTTTAAGCAGAAAGTCTTTTTGGGGAACTGCGCGGATAAGCGACTCAACCGTCGTTATCACGACGACAGGCTCATTTTTTAAAATTCTATAAATAGCCTCTACCCTGTCGCGTTCGACCTTCTCTGAAGGCGAAACGAATTCATAAGGCAACGTTTCCCATGGAGGAAGCATAAGGATTTTCTCAGGCTCAAGATAGCATGAGATATCGAGATACAGATCCTGCATGGCATGAGAATTTTTCGTCAGGACAAGTATTTGATCGGGATTATTGCCGTAAACAGCGGAGATAATAAGGGAAAATGAAGAGGCGGTAATACCTTCAATAGAGATATTCTCTCTTTCTGTTATATTTTTATATATTTGAGCGGCTTCATCTGAATCTTTGAATACATTTGAAATTGGATATAGGATCATTATGGAAAATTATTTATAGCCTGGATTGTATCGGATCATCGTCGGGATTATGCTCAACTCTGTCAATTAGAAATCTGCAGACAATTATCCTTAAAGTTTTCTTTCGAACATAATGCGAGTTTCGTCTGAGGTTACGGAACCGCTAATTGAAACATTATCCGAGATACCGGCGATCTTTTGAAGGTTGTATTTCCCGATAAAATAATTCACACCGTAATATGCTGCGGCTCCCGCTCCTGCCGCCGAAGAAGCAAATGCGATATAGTATATTATTTTACTGATAATCCCAAAATGCAAAACCTTATAAAACAGAAGGCCTATACCGAACGCCCCGGCGCCGGCCCCGATGTAGAAGAAAAAATTATTCCTGTTGATCAGTCTGTTCTCTTTTTCCAGTCTTAGATACTCAATAAGCTTTTCAGGAGGGAGTTCGTCTTTGATCGTTTTATCCTCCGGGTCGATTTCAAATTCTCCTTTAACTGGGTATTTTAAATAATGGAAAAATTTCAGCCTTGTTTCTTTTAGATCGGATAACCTGTCGATAGTATACGCATATTTTTCCGGTTCTAGGGGATACGGCCATTTAAAAAAATAGTAATATTTCTCATACGAAGCAGGGGTCAGAAGTACCGGCTTAATATTCGCCTCTTTCTCCGTTTTTAATGTGATTCTGTATTTTACATTGTTCCCGACATCTCTTTCATTATACAGATCAAACCAAATAAAAAAAGGTGTACCGGATGCGATTTTTTCTTCGGGATAAAATACAGGGACCGAGGCGACGGATTCTTCTTCGTTTATATCTTCCGCGCGGGAAAGAGAAAAACATAATATAAAAAAAAACAGAAGAAAGGCTGATAGGTAAAATTTCATTTTATACTACCTTTGGGAAAATCCGGCTTGACTGAAAAAATTTTAAAAATTTATATTTGCAATAGTGTCGGAATTTTCATACAATAAAATTCTCTTACATGCAATAATCAATCATAATTTATATCAGGAAAGAAAACAATGGAAGAAATAAATCAGGATAATCGGAATACCGAAACGTCAAATAATGAACAACCTGCAGTTCCAAAAGAGCTTGTTCTTCAATCCGAAGTGCTTCCGGAAATAATACCCATACTCCCCATCACACAGAGGCCTGTTTTCCCGGGAATGATTATACCCATTATCATTTCCGGAGAAAAAATGACGAATACCATGAACGAGATTCTTTCTACGGACAATAAAATCGGCGGTGTTGTTCTGGCAATGACCCATAGCGAAGATAAACCGGCCCTGTCCGATTCCTTATATAAAGTCGGAGTATCCGTACGGATTATAAAAATCGTTCCTGTGGACAATAAAACATTTCAGGTAATGATCACCGCGTTAAAGCGCTTTACCCTGGTCGACGTAGTCCAGGATGAACCCATTATAAAATGGAAGGTAAGCCACTATTATGAGGATGATAATTTAAAATTCAACCAGGCATTAAAGCCGTATTCAATGGCAATAATTTCATCAGTCAAGGAACTTATAAAATCAAACTCGCTTTTTCAGGAAGAGATGAAGTTGTTCTTAAACAGGTTCTCCGTTGAAGACCCTGGAAAGCTGGCCGATTTTGTCGCGTCAATGACCTCTGCCGAAGCCGGGAAGATTCAGGAAATACTCGAAACCTTTGATATCAAGAAAAGAGCCGAAAAGGTTCTGGTATTGCTCAAAGAAGAAATCGAGATGAGCAAACTGCAGAGTAAAATCACAAAACAGATAGAACAGCAGATTTCGAAGAATCAAAAAGAGTTTTTTTTGCGCGAACAGCTTAAACAGATTAAGCAGGAGCTCGGATTAACGAAAGACGAAAAAACCACCGAGATCGAGGAATATGAAGAACGAATAAAAA
>CAZVDF010000024.1:0-46383 GCA_964626055.1 uncultured Leptospirales bacterium | reverse complement strand
CAATCCACGCGCCCACGCGGGGCGCGACCGTGCTTTTCCGCCATAGACAATCGACCGATAAAGTTTCAATCCACGCGCCCACGCGGGGCGCGACTTATTTTTTTAATCTCTATATTGTATTTTTAAATGTTTCAATCCACGCGCCCACGCGGGGCGCGACCCCCAACATCTTCTCAATCTTATCTCTCTTGCTTGTTTCAATCCACGCGCCCACGCGGGGCGCGACAAAACAGGTCTTACCAATACTAAGCTGATAAAAGGTTTCAATCCACGCGCCCACGCGGGGCGCGACTGCATATATAAAAAATGCCGTAAAAATCAGCATTTAATATCCTTTAACCGCTTATAATAACACAAAACAAAAACAAATTAAAAATTCGCACTGAAAAAATACAATATATATCCTGTTTAATTGAAGAAACTAATTTCGCTAACCGGACGCAAAACGGCAACAGACTGATGTTAGCGGTTCATATTATCATAGGTTCGTCATGATACACTGCGCCTGTAAGCCCGTGATGTTCAATCCTGCGTTTCCAGTTGCTGCCGAGCAGATAAAAGCGCAGGCTGTCTTCTTCGGCTTTGTATATCTTCAATAATTCCGATTTTAGCGTTTCCCACTGGGCAGGATCTACATTGCATTCAAAAACGCTTTTTTGAACCCTGACGCCGTAATTAACGCATGTTTTTGCAACCCGCCTTAATCTTTTAGCGCCCAGCCTGTCCATAGTTGATACGTCATAAGTTACAAGTACCAGCATGATAGCCGCCTATTTAATATAAAAAGGAGGATATGCTTCCATATCACCGCGGATAAACCTTGCTAAAAGCATAGCCTGTATATGAGGCAATAATCCAATTGTTATTTTTTCTCCAATAAAAGGATGCTCAATCTCCTCATCCTTTTTTTTCTGATAAGAAACCAGCACTTCTTTTCTGGCTTTATCCTTTATTCTTATTTCACCGGTTTCAAGGCATTCGAAATCATTATAATTGATCTGCCTCAGGTTTATCAGATTTAATACTACCCTGTCGGCGATATACGCTCTTACTTCTTCCATTAAATCAAGCGCCAGGCTCGGCCTGCCGGGACGAAGCCTGTGAAGGAAGCCTACCTGGACATCCAGCCCTGTTGTCTCAAGAGCGGACCTAATATCGTTTACCATTAGCATATAAACAAAAGAAAGCAGCGCGTTAACAGGGTCAAGCGGCGGCCTTTTGTTTCTGCCGTTAAAGCATAGCGTGTCTTTTTGTGAAGTGATCAGCCGGTCAAAACAGCCGAAATATATCGATGCGCTCTCGCCTTCATGGCCTCTCAGCGAGTCAAGACTGTCGGCAGTTTCAACCGCATTCAAATTCCTCGCTAGCTCGTTAACGGCAAGCCTGATTTCACTTTCATTTTCTCCGGTATCGTGATTGCGCATATGACGCAGCAATAAATTTCTGCTATTTGTTATTTTAGCTGCGACAATATGCCTCGCAACCGACAAAGAAGCTTTCTCAGAATCATGCATCGCATACTGCGCCTTCCTTAACAGTACATTGCCTCTCTGGGGCCCATGGACACTCGCAAGAAACTTGCCGAACTGCGACAGATAGCTTATGGTTACATTATTCATTGCGCAGTATTCCATAAGAGCGGGGGTAATCGGTTTAAAACCGAAACAGACTATGTTTTCAACCGTATGCAGCGGAGCCTGCATGGCTTTTTTGCCGTCAAGCTCAACTACAAAAGTCATCCCTTCCTTTTTTAAATACGCGTCCGGCGATGTCACATATAATGTATTAAGATGTTTCTTCATCTGTTTTGTATAATCCTTTCAGATAATAACTGATTTTTTTATTTCCGATCGAAGGCATGCATATATCTTTCAGGGAACAGAGTTTACATCGCTTATCCTGCTTTGCTTCCGGAACAATTCGCGTCTTTACCATCAGATGTACTTTCTCTATTATATTTTCTGTCGCGGTTCTCAGGGAACCGGTCAGCTCTATTTCATGCCTTTTTCTTGGCTTGCCGTAATAAAACGCCGCCCTTTCAATTTTTATGTTCATCATCTCTTCCAGGCACAAAGCCTGTGCGCACAACTGGGCAGAATCGCTTATATTGTTTTTGGGCTTGCCGGATTTGTATTCGACAGGGTACGGAAAGACTTTGCCGTCGTGTTTGGAAAATTCAACAACATCTGCCCTGCCGGACAGCCCAAGGCGATTACTGATAATAGTAATGCTTCTTGCTATGTGCTTCCCGTCGCGGAAATCATCCTCTCCGGAATCGACCCGTTCATGCAGTATCTGACCGCGAGTGGTGAATAAGTTCTCGGCCCACAGTCCGTGGACGTGGATGAGTCCGCACTGGCGCGGGCAAAACACGTAGTGCTGTACGGCCGAGAGCTGTATGTAGTCGTCTTCTATGTACATTGTATGAATGAGTTAAATACGATTTTGCCAATATCCGGGTTTTCTTTTTAAATGCATAACAGCTATGATCAGTACGTATTTATTTTCTATGTAGTATAAAATGGCAAAAGGAAATCTTTTTACAATGCATTTGCGGATATTCGGAGTTATGAAAGGCCATGCTTCCTGAAATATTTTTATTCTTTTTAATGTACTGCGTATCTCAAGCGCAAATTCATAACCCAGTCCGGGCCTTTCTTTATTATAATATTTTACCGCAGACGCGAATTCGTCAGCCGCTTCTTTTCTAAATTTGATATCCATCTCAAGTGATTATAAATTATTAAAAACTTCCTCTTCTGAAAGCGGTTCAGAGTCATTTTTTTTATGTAAAACAAGCCTTCGTTCTGCTTCTTCTATCCATGCTTTTTTTACTTCTTCATCAGGCTCATTATCAAAACTTTCAATTATTCCATCAATTATTTCAGCTTTCTCCAATGGTGAAAGTCTCGAAGCTTCGCTAATTATTTTTTCAGATAATGTGCTCATAATTATCTCCATAGCAAAAATTATATAGAATTATAATATGATCGATTGTAAGAATGTCAAGTTTAAGTTAAGAGACTGAATCCACTTTTCGCTTCTGCCGCGCTGCTTCCAGTACTCACGTGCTCTATCCAGCGATTTTACGGGATCTGCGATATCCTGCATTCTTTCATAACCGACTTTTGCCAGCCACATTTTTATCGGCTCAGCCTTCGGGCTTGGAACCGACTGAATTATACGAAGGAGTGTTTCTGGATTGGCAACGTCGGTAAGATAATACTTCCCGTCAGCTGCTAATAGTTTCAGTCGGTGACAATTTGTCACCGACTCAGATCCTTCTTTCTTGAGGCGCTCCTTCAATTTGTTCCAGTATTTTCTAGCTGTCTGATATTCAGGCTGTTGCAGAAGCACTTTGATAATATCCGTTACTGAGAAATACCATGTTTCGGATTTCTCGTCGTAGACTCTTCGGATTTTATAATTTTCGAATATTGCGAATGTGTTTTGTGACATAATGGAATCCTTATGATTTAACGATATTATTTGTATGTTTATCTTGAACCAGCAGTTTCATTTGATGAATGGCGGTTTTGTTAAGTTTAAGTAGGCGTTCTTCCTGCAACAGGTTGTCATTTATAAAATGCGCGTTCAGATTTTCAAGATTGGAAAGACAGACGAGTTGAGATATATCCGCATAATCGCGAATATTCCCTTTCTTTTCGGGATTATTGTCCCGCCATTCTTTTGCCGTCATGCCGAATAGAGCCATGTTAAGAATATCCGCTTCGGAAGCATATATCGCGTTTATTTGTTGTTTAGTGAGTTCGGTAGGAATTAAATTTTCTTTTATAGCGTCTGTATGAATCCTGTAATTGATTTTAGCGAGATTACGGCGGATGTCCCAGCCGAGCTGTTTACGCTCTTCATCTTTTAACCGTTGAAATTCTTTAATCAGGTAGAGTTTAAATTTAGGCGATATCCATGACGCAAACTCAAAAGCAATGTCCTTGTAGGCATATGTTCCTCCATATCTCCCGGCTTTAGCAATTATTCCTTTAGAATTTGTCCTCTCAACCCATTGTTTTACGGAAAGAACAAAGCGGTTAAAACCTGCCTGATTTTTAATTCCCTCGAATTCGGGGGAATTAAAATCAGGATTGTACATTTCTTCCCATATTCCCAGAAATTCTATTGTATTTTTATTTCGAAGCCATTTTTCTATGAGCGCCAATCCGTTCTCTATGCCTTTGACCATATCAGTAAGAGAAATATAATCATCGTTGTTTTGTGATATAATGGTTATCTCTCTGCCTTGTACGTCTATTTTTTCCGGCATTTTGTCCCCTTGTGCATTAAGTTCTAAACCCGTCGAATTCGATGGGTTTAAGAAATGTTAAGTTTACACTGAAATAACATCAAATATTTGATCAAATTTTTTCTTATCCAGTAATATTTCATAATCTACAAAATCTCGCGCTGGTCCTTCTGTTGTGCGCTTCCACGTCACGCGGTCGAATAGCTCGTATGACGGTTTGCTGCCGAGCGCGGTCGGATGCTCGAATACGATAAGAGCGCGAGTCGCCATAAGCCCGCGGGCGGCGGAGTGGTCGTCGTCAAACAATATAAAAGTTTTCTAGACCAGCTTTAATTACATCTAATCCTCTTTTCATATAACCCAAAAAGTTAGCGTCATAACTAGCTTCATCAAGATAATAAATTTCATTGCTGAAAGGAAATGAAGATATTCCTAATGCTTCAATTTTATTGCCCCACATCTGAACACTATTGAGAGTCAATTGTTGATTTGTAATAGTTTTACGCATTGATTTGTCCATCATACTTTTTATTATTGATTGATCAACAAGGACTAACCTTGTATCATTTTTTATTATTTTACATAGATCGTTTACATCAGGATATTCCTGCCCCTTTTCTGCTTTTAATATTCTTTCGGATAATTTTCGTCCAAGTCCTTTTGCTATTTCAGATTGAAGACCCTTTGTAACTAAATCTGCAGGCATTAAATCTCCAAATAAACCTTCATCAAGAAAATTATCCAGAATAAACGATGATGCCTCAAAAGCCGGATGTTTATTTAACATAGAATCAAGTGTTCTGTAACAATACAATTCACCGTATTCATATTCATTATCGCGATTAACACGTCCGCTTACTTGAAGTAATGAAGCAATGGAACTGCTCTCGCGAAACGCGCTGCGGAAAGAAAAATTTACTCCAGCTTCAACACAGCTTGTTGCAACAAGCGTCCAATCGTTATCCTGCTTATTCTCAAGTCTTTTCTTTATTTTTTCAATGATGACCTGACGATGAATCGGAGCTAAAGCAGTGGAAATGTGAATTACATCATGTCCTTTCTCCCTGAGATAAAAAGCTATCACAGCTGCTGATTGAACAGTATTTGCAATTACAAGACGCGGCCCGGGAATGGAATTAATGAGTTTGGAAATTAAATTTTTATTTAAGGCCTCTGAACATTTTTTTATTCTTACTCTCTGCTTTTCCAAAGAATTTGCTTTATCTCTTATTTTCTGTGAAATAATATCAGGGACTTTATAACTTAAAGGGACAAATTCAGGAATTTCCCAAAAGCGAGATAAGGAGCCGGATGCTAAAACATAATGACAATTCCAATTATTCGAAAGTTCATTAATCCAGGTCCAGTGCTGAGGCCAAAGAGCAGCAGGCATACAGGCGTGGGCTTCATCAACGAATATTGCCGAACCCGGCAATTCATGAAATTTACGAAGCCGGGTGGTTTCACAGCATGCAACTGTTTCAAAAAACTGGACAGCAGTAGTAACAATAATTGGCGATTTCCATAAAGTCGTCAATCCGCGTAATTCATTATTATCAAATTCTACCAGATGGTGATGCGCTGCAACAAGTTCCTCCGGATTCTCGCCGGGTAAAGTTAATGCTTCACGATAAATTTCAACCGATTGATTAATAATATTAGTATATGGAAGTATTATAAAAATATGACGTAACTTATATTTTATTGCTTTTTGTAATAAATATGCCATTATTGCAGTAGTTTTACCAGTACCCACTGGCGCATCACATGATACTATCTTTTCATTTATCGTACTATTTTTGCATATGTTGTAAATTTCGTCGCGTAATTCATTTCTTTTAGTTTTTGGACTACACTTTTGAAGTTCTTTAATATATTTATTTAAAGCATTCAATCTTTCCTGCCATCTCAATTCAATTTGAGGCAGCGGTTTTTCATTTTTATAGTTTTTTGCAGTATCGCCGTGATCTGCATCAACAATACAGGATAATGATAATCGTAAAGTTATACCATCTGGAAACTGGCTTTCCCATTTGACAACATTGGATTCATTCTTTATTTGTTCATTATGTGCTGTAATGAATGTGTATAAATTATTATTCGTATCCTCAAAAGTTACGGGATCAAATACTCTGAATAATTTATTAAGACCTTTTTTAGTCTCTTCTGAACGGGAAAACAGTCCGGCATGATGTCCATAGATAATACATGCTGAAAAAGGATTCTGCTGATCCATCATATGGGCAGAGCCGGCATCCCAGTGTTTAATAGGTAATGGTTTAATTTTTCCCTGAGAAGATAGTATTTTTTGATTTTTTCCTGTAAGTTTACCGAGATCATGGAAATTTGCTGCTGCAATGACAGATTTTTTTAAAGAATCTTTTTCGCCGGAAAAATATTCGATCATTGCAGCGACATTTTCCTTTGTCCGCCTAATTACTTCATTTATATGACATGAATAAGGCTGTGCAGGTATATCATCACGCGCACTATGTGCAAAATAATCCATGTTTTATATCTCTTCCATCAGATCACGAAAATCGTTTAATTTTTCATGTAAATCCTTTGGCAATTCCACAGGGTCATTATATTCCTTTCTTGATTGTGACGCTTTCTCTGGGTTTAGTTCTTTTACAGGAGTCAACGCTTCAATTAAAGCAAAATCAGAACAACTGCCAAGAGGAGATTTGTGTTCCATGTACCAGGCGTGCCGGATTTCAACCATTGGCCTTATATAAGATGCAGTATGAGAATATGCATAAGGTATAAGCTTTAACATTAGATCAATATCCGTTTGAGTACAACCGGATTGTTTTGCAGCACTCGGATTAACAAAAAAAGGCATACAGTAAATTCCATGCTGAACTACGCGATACGCCAGAGGAGCCATACCACGATCTTTTTCTGCTTCTACGCCAGCTTTGTTTGTTGTTGTTTGACGTTCAATTATTATTGGAGCAATTGATACACCCATACCGAACTGCACCGCTCCAGTTTTAATACTTGTTGAAGAACCCTCTTCTAAAAACGTATTACCGAATAATCGGGCATCCCAATATTTATTTTTAAAAGAGTCATTCTTCAGTTCGTTTTCAATCTCTTTGCGGTCGCGCCCGCGATGTTCAAGAATTTCGAAATTATTCTTCTTATCTTTGATATTTAACTTTTCAGAAATTTCTTCCCAAACGGGTCCTCTTTCTTCGACTAAATCACGAAGTTTTCTTTTAAAGGAAACAGGCGAAATTTCACCGCGTTCATCCGGTCTTCGACGTGGATCACTTTCTCTGTCCGGATCACCGTTAGGATTAGAATTGATTACTTCAACTATTAATAGTCCTGTTGTACGATTCAATTTTTCTTTATTCATTTATTATCTCCTTGTGTATTATCTATATTTTTTTCTTCACGTGCTAAATAGCCGAGAAGAATTTGAGCCTTTAGAAAATCATCTGTCTTAGTTGGGATTTCAAGCTTTGCTAAGGATTCACTTACCTGTCCCATTTGATTTAAAGCCCACTTTGCAATTCCATATTGTTCTCCGTGTACTTTATCTGCCCATGCTTTATACACCATCAATCTTTCCTGTAGACGAGATATTGCTTGCTCTGGATTATCCATTGCATTTCGCATTAGAGCATTGCCCAATAGTTGCGGAGGCAGACTCTTTGTTCCGTCTCCTTTATTGCGAACATGGATGCAATACTCTCTGTGAAGAATATCAGCAAAGTTGAAAAGTCTTCCGACATAATAACCGCTTTGTTTCATGTAATCCTCCTTTTTAATTTCATTTATTGCTAAAACGATCCCAAGAAAAGAAATAAGAACTGACGCATCTTTCTTGTAGTTATAAAATGCTTTTCCCCATGGATTTAATTTATTGTGTAATTCTGCCTGTGCAAATCGTATTAAAAATGAAGCTGATTGTTGAAGGCTCATTCCTAATAGGTATAAGGCGAGTTGTTTTTCCCGGTAAAAGAAAAGATCATAAATCTCGCTTAATTTACATCCCTGTAATTCTTTTTGCCTTAATCCGTTATTCAGCCATTGAAATTGCATTTTTGAAAAGATTGAAAGAGGATATGGAGGCAAAGGATAAACTTTTTCCCATTTTCCTTTTAAATCAAGATAGGTAAAAAAAGAAGGAATGTTTCTTGAATATTCTATCCATTTTTCAACTGCTTCATAGAGATTATCAACTGTGACCATATCAGAAAAACGAATAGCTTTTTGCCCTTTACTTACTGATCTGATCAATAATATACGTATGAAAGAATCTCTTTTTTCCGGTAATTTCAGTTTTAGTGTCTCGCATGCAGAAGAAGCAATGGCTTCGAAATCCCCGCTTTCAGATCCAGGACCTAGTATTTTTGTTATTCCAAAAGAATCCTCCGGCATTTTTTCAAGGTACACTACAAGTAGATCACTCTTTCCTTTTTCACCGCTAGGCACTTGAACCCATGTTTTGTATTTCCTTTCGTTTTTAGTTATAAATATAATAGCATCATTTAGTTTATTTTTTGTCTCCTCGGTTATTGGGAAAACATTACTGTCAGTTTTATTATAACGAATATTGCATGGAGCATCCGAATTCATTGACATTAAATAAGTTGGTCCAAGTACAGGTAAATTTGGATCAGGCATTTTTATTGCTTGTTTACCGGTTCTCCCGGTTAAAATACACTGTATAGAAGAAATGTTGTTGTTTTTATTATTTGCTTCATCTCGTTGGAGGAGGTATCTATTATAATAATGTCTCAACTCTGATGAACTTATTTCATACCTATTGTCTTTATTTCCATATTTAATATCAAAAAATATTGTATTACTTGTTTCTGTTATTTCTTTTTTTCTCTCATCCCATTTTCCACATAGCAGGCTAATAATAATCGATATGTCTGTAAATTTACCATCAGTGTATGAATCTAAAAGGATTTGGGATAAAGATTTAAGAAATTCCGATACTTTTTCTTTAACAGAGAATGCTGAACAAATTAAGATTAGTTCTTCGAAAGCAGAAAATTTATTGTCTGGTTCTTCACTTTCGATCATCAATTTTTTCGGAAATTCGACAAGACTTCTTATGAAACTTTTAAAAATTTTATCACTTGGACTAAATTTTGCGCTCACTATTGCTTTTTTAAGTATCTTAAATTGTTTTTCTTTATCAGCTTTACCATTAAGTAAAAGGATAAGATCGTCAGTTATACTTACTTTAAATAAAGGGCCAGTAAGGTTGATGATTGGAAAATTATTTTGATTATCGCTTGATATTTTCCATAAATTACTTACCCGTTCCGGGTCCAGGTACTCAATATTACTTATAGTACTGTTTTTATTTAAAACAACTCTAATCCCTTTGCCTTTTTTTATTTTATCTTCAATCCATGGATGTGCTTTTTCTACTTGTAGTCCGCAATGGTTCAAACTTTCAGAGAGTTGATACAGTTCATTCAACATAATTCAATTCCCCCTTTTTAATCCAGACATCCCTGCAATATCGAGCCGCATTGGAGCCATTTTCCGTGAGTGAATTTCCTTCAGTATTTTTATCAAATGGAGAGAATAACATAGAAGGTATGAACTCATTGATTGATTCTTCAACCTTAGTTTCTTTTTTAAATGGTCCAAAATAATAAGGAACAAATTCTCTCCACCCTAAACATGGAGTTTCGTATAAACGTCCGGTTTCGAGCCTTCGTAAGAACAAGTCTTGCAGATAATGTAAATGATTAATCCCTTTATTCGGTGATGGCATTAGCTCTTTAACTGTCCCATAAATGCGGTAACAAACATCGACTAATACATATGCCCCAAGCTGATAGGATGCTCCCTTCTTTTTCTGATCCGGTTTTCGCAATGGGCCTCCATAATTAGTCATATATCTGTGAAATTTTATTGGAGAGCATATTTCGGCCTTAGTTGGGTGAATATAAGCCGTCTTAATTCTGGCGACAGATTCTAAAATCCCTTTACATGCCGACCATGTAGGAGCAGGATATGACACAAAAGCAGACCCAGTATCAGGGCGTGTGAACATAGCATAATAGCCAGCGATTTCTAACTGGACTCGGTAATTTTTATCCATTATTTGCCTCCTTAAAAATAAATATCTCTTAAAGCTTATTATATTTCAGCTATTCATGTGATAATTGTATTTTCCTTCTTCTCTTCCTTCTCCCACACTCCTGCGGCCTTGCTGTAAAACCCATACAACGCATCGACAGTCTTCTGTGCCTTTTTCTTCAGCTTCTCATCCTTCCTTACAACCGGATGCGAAGCAACGAAATCCTCAAAGTGCCCCAGTGCAACCGATGCCCTATCCATAAGCTCAAAATAATGTCCGGGATTGATCTCTGTGTCTTCTTCGTCTGGGACCAATTTTTCTTTTTTGCCTTGTTTTACCATAGTAAGCACCGGATGTTTAAAAGCAGACATAAAATAAAAGATGTCGCCTCTCAACTCGGAAGCCGTTTCCCCGAAAGGCAAAACAGGGCTTTCTGTCCATGCTTCAATTTCGTTTTTATTACTGTAATAAACCTCGTGAATTTGATAAAAGGCTTCTTTGTTCTTAATTTTTTTAATTATTCTGTAATTCCAGTAAGACATACTTTCTCCATTTTTATCCGCAGATTAGAAACAATTTTTCTCTCTTTCTATTCCGAATCTGCGTCAATCTGCGAAATCTGCGGCTTTTCTTTTTATCCGCAGATTACGCCGATTTTCGCAGATTAAAGACAAGTAATGATTTTATTCCTAACAAAACCTGATTTTTCAGTTTTTTCATCATTTCATTTTCCTGAAACAACTTAAAATTTTTCCCGGCAAGTTGAGTAATAACTCAAGTATTAAATTTCATTTATAACAGTATTCATTTCCAATCCTTATCTTTTTTTTAAAATCTGCGAAATCTGCGGCTATTATTTTTCCTGCAGATTAAAAACAAGCCTTTTGTATTGAAGACTACTGGCGCCGAAATTAATAAGCAATGCCCTATTCAGTCCTGATGCCTTCAGGTAATTAATTACCTGTGCCTCGTTTGCATTAGTCAATTGTTGAATTGCCTTTAATTCAACGATCACAGAGTCAAAACAAACAAAATCAGCCTGATAATGACATTTTAAAACAGAACCTTTATAATAAACCTGCAAATATTTCTCTTTTTCAAAGGGAATGTTGTTTAATTTAAACTCATACTCCAGCGCTTCCTGATAAACAGCCTCAAGAAATCCATGTCCAAATTCCTTATGGACATTCATTGCGGAACCAATGATTGCAAAAGTTTCATTATCTTGCTTTTTATAATCTGCGTCAATCTGCGAAATCTGCGGATAGTCTTTCATCTTTTCCCCTTTCAAAAATAATTCCCGGAGACGCGAAGCCCTAATGTAAGCGATAAACAGTAAATCCGTAAAAGGTAAGGTGGTCAGTCGTAAGGTGTAATATTAAGGAGGTTCCAGCACCTTTGCCGTTCATTTATAAAGCGGATAAACAGCGTAACCGCTCCCGGTTTGCGCCACCGGGCTTCGGGCTAACCTTTCTCACGAAAGTTTGGCTCTTGCTCCCCTGTCTCCGTCATTCCGTTGTTTTTAAACAAATTTTATAACTTTTTATCCCCAATCTGCATCAATCTATGAAATCCGCGGCTTTACTTTTTTTCTTCATTCAAAATCCCGTATATTTTATGTTTTCCTTCATTCGTCCTTGAAATTTACAGTATTATTATGATTTGCGTTATGTATCCCGCCCTCAAGTCTTCTCAGCTTTTTCAGTGTATCAAGATATTCGGTATATATTTTCATGAACGAGTGCCTCGGTTTATCTATTATATCCCGTCCTTCTTTATGGATAATTGTATTGTAAGCAGAATCAACTGCTTTTGAATATAATGCCTCTATATCCGACTTAATGCTTTTCCTTATTTCAAGCGCTTCAGTAATGCTGATACTGCTTCCCTCAAAATTAAATTTCACAGCAAAATTACTCCCCTGTATTTCATGGTTCAGCTTAAGCCGTTTTGTTTGTACTTTTTTTAAAGTGTCTTCAAATTCTGCATGGCTGAAATCCTCCACCGGCTGTTTTATTTCATCATCTTTCCTGGAAATAAATCCACCACTTTTATCATTCTGGTCCGCCAGCAGCTTCTTTAGCATGTTTACATGGCTGTCATACTCATTCCGTAAAGCGACAGCTTCATGAACATAAAGGTTGCCTTTCTGATCCGGCATTACTTTCCTCCTTGCATTGTATTAAATTGCTATTTGATAATTATAGATTTATAAATTTATTATATAGTGTCACAGGGACACAGAATGTCCCTGTTAAAAAATTTTTACTTTTCGCAGAATTTTTTATATGTTTCGCGGATTTTAGTAAGCCAGAGATCACGGAAATCGGGCGGGGAAACAGCCTCGGCCTCCGGCCCGTAGAAAAGGACACGCCGCAGAATTTCTTCATAAGATTCAACCGGTACGGTAAGCAGAAGACTTGTCCCATCGGGTGAGGGCAGAGTCTCCATTTTCTGCTTGGCGTGCCATTCCTGGTTGGCAACAATAGCAGCGCTTTTACCCGTAAATTTAATCGTTACAGGCAAAGGCTCGGATTCCGCAAAAGCGGTTCTCATAATGCCGAATCCGGATGCTATGATCCTGTCCAGTTCAATGTCGTCGACGGCGGATATATACGCGGAGGAAGTCCTCGCGGCGTTGAGTATCCTTGAAAGATTAAACTGCCTCTTTTCTCCCGAAGCGCGGCAATAAGCCAGAACATACCACTGACCGTCGTAGTTGATAAAGCGCAGAGGCTCGATTCGCCTTTTCCCCTTCGGGTTTCCTGGCTTGATGTAGTTAATATCGCAGGCAACGCGTTCCTTGAATGACTGCAGGAGTTCGTCAAGAACAGAGCTGTCGAATGTTTCAGTTGTGGGGAATTGATAAACGACGGCGTTGGCCAATTGAAGATGGGATTTATCGAGTATTTTATGCAGTTTGTTCGTTATATCTTCAGTTACAAGAGGCATAAGTGAAAGCGATTTTGCCATGCCCTTAACATAAGCAAAGAAAAGAAGATGTCTTCCGGGGGAAAAAATATCAACCGGCCTTTGAGCCGTGTATGTACCGGTACTCCTGTCGTATTCTATATTGCAGTCGCATCTGTCGCGAAGGTATTCGATGTCCCTGTTGACGGTCCTTCCGTTAACTTCAAATTTTTCGCAAACGCGCTTTTTATCAAGGCGGCCGTTTTCCTTAAGGCATTGAGTAATGTAAACAAGCCGTTCTGTCTGGCTCATGTTTTTCACCTAAGGTACGCGAATGAATTATTCAAATTACAATATAAAGATAAGCTGCTTTAATTTTTTTCAAGTTATTTTTTAGAAGAGTTCTGAAAATTGCATTTTATTGATTGATTGTAATGTATTACAATCAATTGTAAATCAATAATGATATATCATGGCATTAATTAATTTAGCTGACATACTATCTAAAACTGCACCAGCGGTTTTGGGACGCACTCATAATGTCAAATTCAAGCGCTGGATAAAATATTTTTTAAATGAAGTTCATAATTTATCATAAAAAAATTCCTTGACAAAAACCGAGATTTTTTTATGCTGTATTACAGATTGTAAAAACTATTATAAGCATTCAAGCAAAGCGGAAAATGATCAACAATCAATTCATGGCATACTCCTATTATTTTTTTTATTACTATTATCCTAACGGATAAGGGTTGCTCATGGGTTGATAAAATTTACATAATGAATTAAAGCCGTGGGCAAAATCCCACGGCTTTTTTGTTTATAGGGGTCTTTAAAATATGGAAAGATAATATGTAATTATATCTCATCGCCTTCTCCACCTCTCCTTTTGGGGGCTGGGGTGGGGTTGGAAGAAAAAACTATTACAAAAAACGAGAGGTCAAAATGAGTGAAGAAAAGAAAGTCTCAAGAAAAAAGTTCAAAACCACCGAAGCAATGGGCAAGTTTATGGCCGATTATTATTACGAGCTCGATAGCGCAGTAAAATCCGGCGACAGGAAGATCGCGTGGTGCACAAGCGTAGGTCCTGCAGAGCTTCTGAGGGCAATGGGCTTTCTTGTGTATTTCCCGGAAACGCATTCGGCAATGCTTGGAAGCACGCGTATGTCCACGGATTATATCCCTTATGCGACATCTCTCGGTTATTCTCCCGAAGTCTGCTCTTATATGACTGCCGATATCGGAGCATTCCTTCAGGGAGTAACTCCATTGTCAAAAGCATATCCCGGCATAACCGGCATACCGAAACCGGACGTCCTTGTATTCAACACCAATCAGTGCAGGGACGTACAGGACTGGTTCGCATGGTTTGCAAGATATTATAAGAAGCCGATAGTAGGAGTAAACGGCAATATTACCGTTAAGATTGTAACGGACGTACTTGTCGATTCAATGGCAAAACAAATGGAAGGCCTGGTGCCGACGCTGGAGCAGGTGTCGGGCAATAAATTTGATATAGATAAATTGCGCGAAGCGGTAGCGCTTTCGCGCAGATGTTCCGATCTCTGGAGGGATGTTCTCGAAGTCGCATCGGCCAAGCCCTCGCCGCTGACATTCTTTGACGGATGTACGCTTATGGGACCTGCCGTTGTTGCAAGGGGAACACAGGCTGCTGTGGATATTTATGAACAGCTGCTGAAAGAGATGAAGGAAAAAGTAAAAAATAATGAAGGCGCCATCGATAATGAGAAATTCAGGCTTTACTGGGATGGCATGCCTGTATGGGGAAGACTCAGAGCACATTCGGAATTGTTTGCAGGTTTAAATACAAATGTGCTCGCATCCACGTATTGCAGCTCATGGATATTTACGGCTCTGGATCCGGCTGAACCTTTTAAAAGCATGGCAAGGGCGTATACCGAACTCTTTAATCCCCGCTCGGACGAGTATAAAGAGGAATACATCAAACAAAAAGTTGATTTGTATGATGTCGACGGTTTGATATTCCATGACGCAAAAACATGCCCGCACAATACTAACTGCCGCTACGGCATGGCCAAAAGACTGGAAGAGGTAACCGGTTTGCCGAGCCTTACTATTTACGGAGATCTGAACGATCTGAGATGCGTTTCGGACGAGCAGATGAAAACAAATGTCGAAGCGTTTATTGAGCAGCTGGCAGAAAACAAATAAAAAAAAATAAGCGCCTGTTTTAGCGGATTATTCACAGAGAGACTGGATAATAATTTTTCAATTACCCCGTAAAAAATAAATTTTTTACGGGGCTGGGAGATATACGCGCCGGCAACTTTTCCGGCGCACTGCCTGAGCCTGCATTTCGGGCATACTGTAACTCGCAGGCTCCGAAAATATTATCCGGTCGCATCATCCGTATTATTCGGTTCCTGCTGAGACGGGCTCAAAGGATAAGAAAAAAATGGAAGCAACTTTATTAAAAATAAAACCGATTAAACATACAGAGCACTTTTTTCAGCTCGGCACTCCCTTTTTCCCCGTATATCTATCGCTCGGGAAGGAGGCAATGCTTATCGAAGGAGGTACGGGCGGAGAATTAAATCTTGTCAAAGAACAATTAAAGGAACTTGGCGTCGATCCTCAAAAGATAAAATACATAACCCTTACTCATTCGCATGCCGACCATATCGGGCTTGTTCCGCATCTCGCGGGGGAGTGGGGGCATTTTAAGTTGTGCGCCAATCGGAAAGTCTCCGAAGCTTTACAAAACGAGGCTGTAATAAAAGAGTTCATCAAGATGGATAATTTTATTGCGGGGAGATTGAAATCCATAGGCGAGATAAATGATCTCCCGCCCGTGCTGGATAATTACGTCTTCAATGTCGATACATTCATTAACGATGGCGATAAACTGGATCTCGGCTCGGGCGTGAGCTGGAAAGTCCTGAATATAGCCGGACATTCTCCGTGCCAGATCGCTCTTTTTGAAGAGTCTGAAGGCACTCTCGTGGTAGGCGACGGCGCAGGATTATACTTTCCGAAGATAGATGATTTCTGGCCGGAATATTTTTTATCTTTAGAACAGTATTGCGCCAGTATGCATAAGCTTGCACAGTTTAAAGGCAACAGGGTAGCCTTAAGTCATTTTGGCGTCGTTTCCGGAGATTCAAGGTCGTTTATAAAAAAATCCTTGAAAGCAACGGAAGGATACCATAATGAAATGCTTGAAAGGACAGAAAAGGGCGAAGATCCGAACGCGGTTGCTAATGAGAAGTCGGAGTGGGTGCTCAGCAATCACAATTATATGACCTTCGAGCTAACGGAGCAGATGGCAAGGCTGCTTATAAAGCGTTCGCAGAAAGACGCGGATAAAAAGGGAATGTTTGAAGGTTTGTAAAATATGAGCCGTACTCTTAATGGTACGGCTCAGGTCCACTAAAAGAATAAACTATTTTGAGAGAGAATAAGATGACATCCAAACAAGTATTCGTCGGGGTAGACATCGGTTCTTCCCGGACCAAAGTCGCGGTGCTTGATACAGATAAAAAAGTAACCGGACGCGCTGTGATGCATTCCGGGACAGACTTCGGGAATACGGCCGATCTGTGCCTGGAGACCGCTCTTAAAATGGCAAACGCGTCCAGAAGCGATATTGCGAAAACAATATCTACGGGCTACGGCAGGAAGAACGTGTCATTCTCGGACGACACAAGGACAGAGATCGCCTGCCATGCGTCAGGGTGCTATTATTATTTTCCAGAAGCCATCACTGTGATCGATATCGGCGGACAGGACAACAAGATAATAAAGATCGACAGCGACGGCAGACGGTCGAATTTTAAAATGAACCGGAAATGCGCCGCCGGTACCGGAGCGTTCCTTGAAGAAATGTCGATGCGCCTTAATATCCCTCTGGAGGAAATGAACGATCTTGCAGGCCAGTCCACTGAGATGGTTAAGCTCGGCAGCTTTTGCACCGTCTTTTCCGCAACAGAAGTTCTTGAGAACATAAGGCATGGGAAAAAAGTGCCGGATATAGTTAAAGGGCTTTTTTACTCGGTCATAAAAAGAGTTCTGGAGATGGACTCGCTTACGGATAATGTGGTTATGACCGGCGGAGTGGTCGCGCACAACGGCTATCTGGTTAATATGACAGAAGAGATTATTGGAAGAAAGATCCGCGTTCCCGAATACCCCCAGTTTACGGGCGCTATCGGCGCGGCTCTTTTCGCAATGTAAAAAATATTCGGCATTCAGCCTGAGACAATCCCGGGAAATTATGGGCAGTATCGATATGACCATAGATTGTCTGCTGTTTTAAACAGGTTTTGGGACGCACTCTTGATCAGTTATTAATCTGGTAAATCAGGCTAACCTGGTCATCCCATACAAAACTGTTTATTACCCACCCGCTTTTTGATTTATAAAAATAGAAAGCCCATATGATGGCCTGTTTTTCCAGTTTTTCAATATATATTATTCTGATAAGCGATTCGCCGATTTTTTTCTGTCCTATAAATTCATAACCCAGCGGAGCTCCGTATCTTTCCGCCAGTTGAGAACGCTGCGTCTCGGAATTTTGAGCTGCCGCCTGAAGTTCGGCTTCCGATGTGGTTATATAGGGTTTGATCGTATTAAAGGCTTTTTTAAGTTCTCCCTTTACTAATGTCTCCATTATTTTATTTGCGAACGGTCTTAAATCATTTTCCGAAATAAATACATCCGCCCGCGCTTTCAGGGAGAATATCCATAATAAAATAATTAGTGATAATTTTTTAATCATATTTGATCTCACTTCGATTTATTCTTTTTGCTGCGGGCGTTTTTTAAAAAATCGGAAATAAGGAAAGCGAGCTCCAGCGCCTGGTTGGCGTTCAACCGCGGATCGCACCGGGTGAAATACTTTTCGGTCAATTTGCTCTCCGTAATTGCTTCGGCGCCTCCGATGCACTCGGTCACGTTCTGCCCCGTCATTTCGCAGTGAATGCCGCCCGCGTATGTTCCCTCCGCGTAAAGTATCTCAAAGAAATTTTTCACTTCCTTGAGAATCATGTCAAATGATCTGGTTTTAATGCCCTGGTTTGTCTTTACGGTATTGCTGTGCATCGGATCAGTGCACCAGACGATCTTCCGGCCTTCGCGCTTTACGCGTTTAACAAGAGGAGGAAGTTTTTTCGCAATAAGATCACCTATCCTTACTATAACGGTCAGACGGCCGGCTTCGTTATCGGGATTGATGAGATCTATGATCCGCATAAGTTCCTCGGGATCCATTGTCGGTCCGGCTTTTATGCCTATGGGATTTTTTATTCCTCTCGCGAACTCTATATGCGCGTTGCCCGGATGGCGCGTTCTGTCTCCTATCCATAGCATATGCGCGGAATAATCGTACCAGTCGCCTGTTATACTGTCCTGCCGCGTTAAGGCTTCTTCGTAGTTCAAAAGCAGGGCTTCGTGAGAGGTGTAAAGCGTAGTCTCGCGTATACTCGGCGTATCCCTGAAAGTCACCCCGCAGGCTTCCATAAAGGCAAGAGCCTCTCCGATGCGGTCCGCAAGATTTTGATATTTTTCGCCGAGAGGGCTGCCTTTGACGAATTCGAGATTCCACTGATGCACTTGGTGCAGGTCCGCGAGGCCGCCTTTCGTAAACGCCCTGAGGAGATTCAGTGTCGTGGCCGACTGATTATACGCCTGTATAAGGCGGTTCGGATCGGGCATGCGCGCTTCCTTATTGAACGCGATGTCGTTTACCATATCGCCGAAATAGCTTGTGAGTTCCAGCCCGTCTATGATTTCCGTTCTGCTGGTTCTGGGTTTGGCGAACTGCCCGGCCAGGCGTCCGACTTTTACAACCTGGCAGCTGCCGGCGTATGTCAGGACAACCGCCATTTGCAAAAGCACTTTACATGTATCCTGAAGATTCGTGGCGCTGAAATCTTCAAAGCTCTCGGCGCAGTCCCCTCCCTGCAGGAGAAATGCCTGTCCCTCCGCAACTTTAGCCAGATGTCTGCTCAGCTCCTGAACTTCATCCGCGAATACCAGCGGAGGGAACTTTCCGAGCTGCGATTCAATAATGCGCAGTTTAACCGCATCCGGATATTCGGGCTGCTGCTCAATCGGCTTCTTACGCCAGCTAGAAGGGGTCCAGTTTTTCATTTGATATTATAATTCTAAAAATTTATTAGAAGTCATCTCAAAAATATATTTTTTCTGATATGGGGTTGTTCCAAAATGTCGTAATTCTAAGAAATTCGATTATATTAGTAAAATTTTCGAGGACTGTCTGAGGCCGAAGGCCGAGTTCCGCAGAAAATTTTACTAATATAATCGAATTTCGATATTACATATTAAAAAGGCTTTGTTTTGAGACAGCCCCTTTATCGTTAATCACCTGTATGAATTCTCATCTTGACTGACTTTTTTATAAACATCTGCGATAGAATGATCATAATCTGATCATTCTATAGATAGTATTAAGAAATAGTGTAATAATAGTAAGTCAACTTGAGTAAATTGATAATTTTGAGATAATTTCAAAATATTCCATTTTTTTATATTAACTAATATTTGACCATCTTATCACGAGTGCCTGCAATTCAATCAATAAAACAAAGCCGGATCAACTGGTTATATAGTGTTTTTAACCTTAATAACCGGAGCACCGCATATTACAAGAACTTTTCCGGACAAATTTTACGGCGCACTATTAATTATTTTAAATATCTGGTAATGAATGAATTTATTCCGGATTCGTATTTAACAAGGGACTCCGGAAAACCTGCGTTGTGGCTTCCGGATATGACCAGCAATTCCCTGGGCTCATTTGCCGACTTAAACAATTTTTCGCCCTGGGTGTAAGGAGATATTTCGTCATCCCTGCTGTGAATAATAAGCACGGGGCACTTAATATTTTTTAGATGAGAGGCGGTGTTGTAACTGTCGCCGAAAGCAAGTTTTCCCGGAAACCACGAATAGCGGTCGCCTGAAACGTCTGCCAGTGACATGAATGACGATTCGATTATGAGCATGCCCGGCGTACGGGCATCCGCAAGCCATGCGGAAATGGATCCCCCGAGAGACCTGCCGAATACGATTATTTTTTCGCGCGCAATTCCGCGCTTTTCAGTCAGATAAAGCCAGCATGCTTCCGCATCCAGATATGTGCCTTCTTCCGAGGGTTCCCCTCCGCTGTCTCCGTATCCGCGATAGTCATAAATAAAAATGCTTGTGTTCAGCCTGTTGAAAATTCCGATCATGTCCAGGCAGTCGGAGATATTTCCGGAGTTCCCGTGCGAATATAGAATGACGCCTCTTTCATAATCCGAAGGGATCCACCATCCCGCGATCGTGACCGAATCTTTTGTTTTCAGACGCACCGATTCAAATTTGAGACCGATGTCTGCCGGTGTTCCTTTTAATTTTTTTTCGGGATAATACATGAAATACGGCCTGCCTGCGCAGAAAAGGAGAGATGATAAATGCAGGGCAATGAAAAAAAATATTTTCTTTTTTGACATTCCGAAAGAACTCATTGATAATTATATTGTAAATATTTTAATTGCATGTAAATATTATCAAGGCGCATAATTTATTTCAAGATAGGTTCAAGTATTTTTCAAATAAAAATTTTTATGACTGATATGCAAAACGATTTTCGCATGTATCTTAAACCCACCGAATTTATCGACAGCGATTCTCAGGAAGTGATGGCTTATGCGGAATCAATCGCCGGAAGCGAACGGACATACATCGACAAAGCGGTGAAACTTTATTATGCCGTAAGAGACGGTATCAGGTATGATCCTTACAGAATCGACATAAGCAGAAAAGGCCTGAAGGCAAGCTCGACCCTGAAAAGAAAATACGGTTTTTGCGTGTCGAAAGCAATCCTGCTCGCGGCAGCGGCCCGCGCAGCCGGGATCCCGAGCCGGCTGCATTTTGCGGATGTCAGGAACCATCTTACAAGCAGGCGTCTTATCGAGGTCATGGAATCGGAAGTATTTTTTTATCATGCTTATACCGAACTTTTTATTGAGAATAAATGGGTGAAGGCAACCCCTGCCTTTACCGCCAAAATATGCAGAGTAAGCGGGGTTGAGCCGCTTGAATTCGACGGGAAGAACGATTCTATTTTTCAGCAGTTCGATATAAAGGGCAACAGGTTTATGGATTATGTAAATGACCACGGAAGTTATGCGGATCTTCCTTTTGAAGATCTGGTAAAAGCCTTTAAGGATCATCATCCCAGGGCGGTAAACGGAAATTTAGAAGATGTTGAAGGAAATTTCGAAAAGGAAATTATCAGAACTGACGGATAACATCGGCGTTGAAAAAATTTACCTGGTTGCGGCCGTTCTTCTTCGAAAAATACAGGGCTTTATCCGCCATTTCAATGAACTCTTCGACATTTTTAGGCGACAGCTCCGGTATGCTCGCAAGCCCGCCCGAGATCGTAAAATTAATGAATATATTGTTATATTCAATATTTAACTGCTCCGCTTTCTGTCTTATCCTTTCAAGTACTATAAGGGCTTCTTCCCTGGTTGTTTCAGGCAGTATAATCGTGAATTCTTCGCCTCCGTAACGGCACGGCATATCGATGGATCTTGAGCTCGAAATGATGATCTTGCCCAGTTCCATTAACACCCTGTCGCCTGCCTGATGGCCGTATGTATTGTTGAAATTCTTAAAATTATCGATATCGAAAATGACCAGCGACAGGGGATGATTGTACCTGTCGGACCTGTTCCATTCTTCGTTCAGCCTTTCCCTGAAATATTTTTTTGTGAAAAGCTTGGTCATGCCGTCCTTGTTCGCCATGTCGTAGAGTTCCGCGTTTTTAATGGCAATGGCGGATTGAGTGGAAATATACTGCAGCATTTCCATATCGAAAGCGTTGAAATCGTCGCTTAATTTATTAATAGCTTCAATTACGCCTATTATTTCACCTTTGTATGTAAGAGGGACGGCGATCAGGGAATGCGTCTGTGTATTGGCTTTTTTATCGACTTTATCCGTAAAGCGCGGATCGTTTTGAGCGTCGTTTATAATAATCGGGTTGCCGTCGCTCCATACGGTTCCGGCGATACCTTCGCCCAGCCTGAGATTCAGGTTCATAAGCTGTTTGCCTTCTTCATCCTTGCTGAGATACGCGAATTTCAGCCTGTTCAGTTCCCTGTCTACAAGAAGAATGCTGCTCGACTCGCAGTGCAGAAGACGCTTCACCTGGTGCAAGATCCTTTGCTGGACTTCCTCGCCTTCAAGGGATTTCGTGATGTATGAATTAATCTCGATGACAAGTTTTAATTTGCCGATCGTGTCTTCTTCTGATTTTTCTTTACGTCTGAAATTTTTGGATTTTTTTATCCCCGGAATCTTAATTACATTGCTTTCTTCAGGCGGAAAATTTGCCCTTTTATTTCGCTTTATTGATATTTTTGATTCTTTTGGCATAATTATTAATTTTTTTGTTCGTTTTTATCATACAATTATAATACAGTTATTGCATTGTGTCAAAAAAAATGAGCGTTTTTCAAGTATTTTTATGAAATATTTTAAAATATAATTGTCGGGGCGCATCTTTTTGTATAATTATTTTAAGAGATAATAATTCCGTATAACCTGCGTATTCAATTGCTGTTTTTATGTTTAATGACTTGATTATATTTTTGATTGATATTCTTAACGGCAGATCGGATAATGCAGCAATAATTTGTAAAAATTTAATAAATTCGGAGGCGTTTAAATGGAAGATAAGACAACGGGGATCCTGCATACATCAGGACGTTTATTGTCTGTCATAGCGGTGCTTATTTTATCCGCAGCTAATGTATTTGCTGCAAAAATTTCTTTTATGGCAGGCGATGTAAAAGTTGTTAAAGGAGGCAAAGCCGCTCCCGCCGGATTTCAAATGGAGCTTAATTCAGGTGATGTTATTAAAACAGGCAGGGGAGCATTCGCCGATATTTCCTATGATGACGGGACAGTCGTTAAAGTCAAAGAAAACAGCAGTGTCACAATCGGGAACAAAAACGAACAGGGATCGGAAGCCGTTTCGGTGACGTCGGGCATTATAAATGCGAAATTTGCCAAGCTTCAGAAGGATTCAGTTCGAAAAGTATATACGCCTACAACCGTATGCGCAATTAGAGGAACCGAATTCGACGTTGCAGTCGGCGAAAGCGCGGATTCCAAGGTTCAGATGACCGAAGGCAGTCTCGAAGTGCTTAATCCATACGGCCGGGCCGAAATCAGGGAGAAACAGAATGCGGAGATTGGCGTTGCGAAAAGTCCTTCCCGGGCTGAGGGCGGTGATCTAGGGAAATGGATGAAAGACAATGAAAGCGATCTTGAAAATAATCCCGGGGAGAAAGCGGACGCTTTCAGCGAGTATGTAAAAAATTTCCAGAAACGAAGCGAAAGTTCATCCAAAAATATCAGCAACATGGATAGGAAAAGAAGCTCGGCAATAAAAGGCGGGAAAGACAAACTGGAAAAGGCAAATAAGGATTTAGAGAGCCTCGAGAACGATGTCAGGGATGACTTATATTTGAACAGCGCTGCCAATAATTCGATAGAAGGGATTCTTACACGTTTTCAGAACGATAAAAAAGGCATGTATGATAAATTTCTTAAAGTCAAGACCGAATCCAACAGGGTCATGGATCAGCAGAAGAGGAATTTTGAGGCGATCGCAGCGGTAAAAGCAGCTTATAAAAAAGCATATGATGATATAATGATGAAGCATAAAGAAGGTATAAATAAGATAAAAGGCGGTTTTGACAAGGAGTCCGTTAAACCGAAAAGATAAACCCTCACCCGGCCGCGTTGAGGAGCGGCCACCCTCTCCCTTTTAACAACGGGAGAGGGTATTAATATCTGTTGACTATCCTTTTCTGATAGAATTTGGGCATAGCCAGCAGAACTTCCACAAAACAGGCCATCCAGCATTTATGGCATTTTTTATAACCATTAATATCTTTCAAGTATCCGTCGGTCAGCAGAATGTCTTCGAGCCGGGATTCATGAATATTTCCGATCGGCTCCCTGCTGCAAAGAGAGAGATCTCCGTTGGGATCAACGAATATTTTATAAGTCTTAAATATCCCCGTCAAATACGGGCAGTATTTATCCGTTTCATCCTTTACGAATCTTGGAATGTTTAACAGAAATTCCCTTGAGCATGCTATGTTTTTCTTCGTCGCGGCAAGGGCAATTACGTCTTCAAGTTCCTTGCTGTAATGGAGGGTCTGCAGATCCGGATTGTTTTCGTCCTGGTAGAAAAAGCAGTTCCATGGAGCCAGTGTGTGGGTCCATCCGTATTCCTCGGAAATTTCCAGTATCTTCGGAATCTGTTCCAGGTTCTGGTCGCAGATAACCGTATTCATATTGAGCGTGGAACCGGATCTCAGCTTTTTTTTCAGCTGCGTAACAAGCTCGATGTTTTTTAATACTTTTTCGGAGACATTTTTTGCGCCGCGGAGTTTATCGGCAGTTTTTCCGAAACCGTCGAATGAAGTTCCTATTCTTATGTTATTTTTAAGAGCGGCCTCGGCGAACGGTAAAATTATTTTTTCGTTTGCGTAAAGGTTTGAATTTACATTTACCCCGAAAGGGAACTTATCTGCGAAAAAATTCAGTATCTGCGGAATATCTTTTACAAGCGAAGGCTCCCCGCCGGATACCGTCAGAGAGGCGATTGAGTAAGGCTTCAGTCTTTCGTATATTTTAATGCATTCATCAACAGTCACGCTTACTCCGCCTTTCCTGCCTGTGATTACCGCATTGCACATAGGGCACTGCTGATTGCATATATTCGTGACGTTTAGATTGAGGTTGAATACAAGCGGCTTCCCGAGAAAATATTTCCATGCATAAACTAAACCCGCCCTGGCTATTTTACCCGCTTTCAATTTGAATATTTTTGACTGGCTCATAATTATTTTGTGCCTTCCTTTTTTTTAACGCTTCCGTAAAACAGAATGAGCATGCCGATGCCGGACCAGATGAATTTTCTGAGCCTCTGTATGATCCCGACGGTCAATCCGAGCGCGGGATCGTATCCCAGAAATTTAAGCGCGAGCGAAAAGGAAGCTTCGCTTGTGCCGATATTTGCAGGCATAAAAAACACTACGCTTGTAAGGAAAAGCGTGAATATATATGCGAACATTGAATTTGTAATCGTGATATCGATTCCGGTAAATTTAATTATTAAATATACTTCAAGCGTTCCGGTAGCGAGCACTGAAATATAGCGTACGACAAGAGACTTGAAAAATCTTCTTAAATTTTTTTTTCCGGTCAGAATTGCGCTGATCTCTTTATCGATCTTCCTTATATTTATCAATCTTTCTTTATTCATGAATCTTGAAGATAATTTTTCGGGGAGCTTTTTTATTACGAATTCGATGAATCCGTCTTTCTGCTTTCTTAAGATCAGTATAATTATTATGCAGAATATGATAATTGCCGTCAGAAATCCCGTCATAATTGCTCCGGGAAGATCCAAAACAAAAAAGCTGAAGATAATGCCCGTCATTATCAGAAGTATGTTGGATAACGAGTGCACGGTTCTGTCGAGCACGATAGAAGCGAACGCTGTCTGCAATGGTATGTTATCGCGCACAAAGAGCGCTTTTAACGGATCGCCCGCAACTGCTCCAAGCGCATTTATCGAGCCCGTGGAGTCTCCGGCTATCCTCGCGAGCACAAGCCTGCGGAATATTCTTCCCGTCACAGGATGATTAATAAGCACTTTCCATGCGTAGGATAATATGATATTATTAAAAAGAAAAAGAGAAACCACGATCGAAAAGCGCCATCCGAGAAGCTTTAAATCGTTTAAAAATTTTTCCGCGCCGAAGCTTCTGAAAAGCAGGATAAGTATTATTATCCCGAATAATATAAAAACGGTTTGTATTTTATTTAATTTTAAAAATTTCATTGTTATGGAACAGATCCGATCAAAATTTAACGAAAAGGATTGTGAAGTCGTCGATCACTTCTTCATCCCGATCGATATTCTCCAGTTCTTCCCTGAAAACGCCGATTAATTCAGACGGATGGCAGTTAAGACTGTCAATTGCTTTTTGAATCAGTATTTTCTCTCCATTCCCGATATCGCCGGTTCCAAGGTATTCCAGTACTCCATCCGTAAACAGCAGCAGGGCGTCTCCTTTTTCATAGGCTACGGCTCTTTCTTTATATCTGGAATTAACTTTCAGTCCAAGAGCTTTCCCTTCTGCGTTCAATTTTTCGATATGACCGGTTTTTGCTTTTATTAAAATCTGATCGTTATGGCCCGCATTTCCGTAATATAATAAATTATTATGCGGATCGATCAGCATATAGAACACGGTTACGAACATGCCGTGTTCCGAATCCTGGTAAATATACTCATTGGCAGCGGTTAAAAGACGGCCCGGCTGATTATTGAACCTGGTTTCGGCCCTGAGTACGTTTCTCGCCGTACCCATAAAAAGGGCGGCAGGTATTCCTTTACCCGAGACGTCGGCCACAAGTACCGAGTATTTGCCGTCGTCGAACGTGAAGAAATCGTAGAAATCGCCTCCGATTTCCTTTGCGGGTTTATTGAATGCCGCGATCCTGTGGCCTGCGACTTCCGATGGAATATCGGGAAGGATTTTTCTCTGGATTTCCGCGGCGATATTTATCTCCTGCGATAATCTTTTTTGTGTTTTGATCTTCTTTTGATAAATGAATTCCTGATAAATCCCTGCTATGCTTGTGCCTATCGTAGAAATCACCTGGTGATCGAACGAATTGAAATCGAGACCGTTTTTTTTATCCGCGAGATTCAGCACCCCGATGATTTCATTTTTCAGCCTTATGGGCGCGGATATAAAAGCTCCCGTATTGTAAAATCGTTCCCTTTTTTCGCAAGGGAATGTGATTTCTTTGTGAATATCAGAAACAATCAATGTGTTCCCGTTCTCTTTCACAAAGTCAAGAATGCTGTTGCCCCTGTTTATTTCTTTTTTATCCGTGAAATTTTCCGGCAGGCCGTAAGATGCCGTCAGAATGAATTTTTGCCTGGATTTGTCATAAAAAAGAATTGAAGCTTTTTCAACTTCCAGCGATTCGGCAAGCGATATAATTATTTTATTGAATATTTTCTCGTCGGGATCGCTGAAGGATATCGACTGCGAAATATCGTAAAGTGCGCTCAGCTCTTTTACTCTGCTGGTAAGATCATCGTAAAGCATTCTGTTAAAGATCGCGATAGCCGCCTGTTCCGCTATATATGATAGAAGATCCCGATCCCAGTCCGAAAAGCCGTCCCGGCCGACCGCGTTCACGGCTTCGAGCACCCCGAGAAGTTTTCCCTGCATTTCCATGGGTACGCACAGAATGCTCCTTGTGCTGAAGCTGAATTTTTTATCGATTTCTGAAAAATGCCTTGGATCGTTCTTAACATCATTTACGATCAGCGGTCTTCCGGTGCCGGCAACGGTGCCGGCAATGCCGAATCCCTTCGGAACTTTTTCTCCCATTATCTCTTTTTTCCCGCCTGTCACTATATTAAAGATGAGGTCCCCGGATTTCGGATCGGACAGAAGCAGGGAGGAGCCTTCCGCATTCACAATATCCTTTGCTGTATCGAGAATTGCCGTTAAAAGCTCCGGCAATTCCATACTGGAATTTATCTTTTTATTTATCAGGCTGATCTGAGCCAGGTTTATAGTATTTTTATCTATGGCCTTTCTCCGTGGAAGACATCCGGGGAAAAATAATTCTTGTAAATCCGGATATAGTCATATAGCTGTATATATTTTACAAGGCAAAATTGAACATGTATTATATTATTTATCAGACGGCGTTCTTAGGCGACATAATTTTATCAACGTCATTAATCGGCGCAATTAAAAATAACGTTCCCGGAAGCAGGATAATTATTGTGACAACTCCGGTCGGAGAATCGCTGTTGCGCGGCGATAAACGCATACAAAGGATCGTTATTTATGATAAAAGATCCCGCGATAAGGGTCTGGCGGGACTTATAAGGAAAGCGAAGGAAATACGAAATATTGTAGATAAACAGGATTCGGTGTATATCTCGCTTCACAGATTTGCTAAAGCTTCCGTGATCGGGTATTTAAGCGGCGCAAAAACAAGAGCCGGATTCAAAGCATCTGTTTGTTCTTTTTTATATAACAGGCGGGCGGAATACAGATTCGGCATTCACGAAATTCAAAGGAACATTGAGCTTTTAAGCGCGGCTCTCGACAAGGTTCATAAAGAGCTTAAACTTGAAAGACCGGAGCTTTTCTTTTCAAAAAAAGAATATAAAAAAGTGAAAAATATAATAGAAGAAACGTTTAATTCCGGAGAAAAGATCGTTTCTGTCGCTCCCGGTTCGGTATGGACTACAAAGAGATGGCCTGCGGAATATTTCCGTGAGCTTATCCATGCTCTCGATAAGCGCAAAGTAAAAGTAATACTGATAGGCGGAAAAGAGGATATCGATCTTTGCAGATCTCTGGAATACGGGAACACGCTTAATCTTGCGGGAGAGCTTTCTTTACCTGAGTCCGCAATTGCTATCGGCCAGTCCCGCGCGCTTGTGACAAATGACTCCGCGCCGCTTCATCTCGCGTCCGCCGTGAACACGCCCGCAGTCGCGATATTCGGCGCAACGACTCTGTTGTTCGGCTTCGGTCCGCTCTCGGATGGCTCAGTCGTGCTTGAGAACAACCGAGTAAAATGCAGGCCGTGCGGGAGGCACGGAGCCGATAGATGCAGGGAAAAGCACTTTGAGTGCATGAAAAGCATAACGCCCGGAATGGTAACGGACGCAGTTATGAAAATACTGGGATCGGATTAAAGACGTCCAAATTGTCGGTAGAAAAATAGTATGATTCTGGGAATTATGCTAATGTTTTTTTACGGTTCCTAGAAAAGATACCATACCAGGTTAATACCCAGATACCACTGATATTTATAGGAAGAATCCAGATCGGCATTTCTTGTATCGGGAAAATGATCATTTATTTTTTCAATTAAATCCGGGTAATATTGAAGTCCAACGCCAAAACAGAGCGCAAAAGTGTTGAATGTCAATTCGCCGGTCCATCCGAATATAACGCCTTTACCGCCTATAGAGTCATAAAGTCCGCCAAGCCGTATGCCGTTTTGGAAGCGGCCCTGATCGCCGTTTATAAATATTACACAGCTTAGATCCGTATGCAGCGACATGTCAAAATCATAATTAGTCGTAGTCCCGTCCGCGCTTTCGTACATGACCAGCCAGGGCAAAGATCCCACGGAGCCGTCGATGGCGAAATGGTTCCATCTTGCTCTCATCATGCCTCCGAATCCGTGCTCCTTGAGAGTCGTAATCCCAACCGCAAAAGAGCGCGGATTATTAGACTGAACCTGCTGACTTTCACTACTTGAACCCTGGGCGGAAGCCACGTTTGTAAAGAAAAAGATCATGAAAGCCGAAAACAAACTAAAAATTATAGTTTTTATATTCTTTTTCATACTCCTCTCCTTGTATGCTTTAATTAATGGATCAATTATTGAAATATCAAATTAAAGTTCAAGTAATTTATTATTTGTTTATAAAAACAGTTTTTTACTTGACAATTATGTCACATTGTAATAACAGTGGGGAATCGTGGTGAATAATGTTGAATATTTCCAATAAATGGGGCAATGAGGCAGCTTATCTATGTTTATGGGCGAATATCATCCCAGTTTAGATGAGAAGGGCAGGGTAGCCATACCCGCGCGTCTCCGTAAAGCCTTCGGAGATGATGCCGTTATCACCAAATTAATAATTGCACCCAGTTTCGATAAATGTATAATAGCTTTCCGTGAATCCGAATGGAAAGATTTTGTTCAGAACAAGCTGGTGGTTCTTTCGCAGGGCGAGCAAAAAAACAGGATGAAAATGCGTTTTTTGCTTGGCGGCGCGGCCGAATGCGATCTTGATAAACAGGGGAGAATTGTTATTCCCGCCAATCTGCTGGAATATGCCGAGATCAACGGCGATGTGACAATTCTGGGAGTATATGACAAAATCGAGATCTGGAGCGCAAATATATACGACACGCATAAACCTGATAAAGAAACACTGAATACATTTGCAAAAGATCTGAGCTTTTGATCCCGGGCATATAATCCCGGGTTTGTTTTTAATTAAATTGCGGATGGCGGCATCGTACGGGATTATGAGACATAATGTCGAAGACGGAAAGGTAGTACATAAGCCGGTCATGTGGAGGGAAGTTTTAAGTTTCGCGTCCGAGGCGAAAAGCGCAGGGGGGAATATTTTTGTTGACTGCACTCTCGGCGAGGGAGGCCATAGCGAGTTGCTACTTTCGACAAACAGGGATTTGAAGGTGATAGCATTCGAAAGAGATGCGGAAATTCTTGGAACGGCAAAGAGAAGATTGGAGGGATATTCGGACCGCGTGGAATTTATAAACGATAATTTTGCAAATATTGCGGATTATCTGATCGGACGGGAAGATAAATTAAGCGGTTTTCTATACGACTTCGGGATTTCGTCGTATCACTTTGAAAAAGGAGGACGGGGTTTTGGATTTACTCTCGATGAGCCGCTTGATATGAGACTTGACCGGCATGCGGATCTGAACGCGTATTATATTGTTAATAATTATTCGGAAAAGGACTTAAACAGGATATTCCTTGAATACGGAGAAGAGCGCTGGGCAAAACGTATCGCGAAAGTTATCTGCGAAAGGCGGGAGCGGAAACCGATTGAAACATCCGGCGAGCTTGCGGAAACAGTCAAAGGCGCTATACCGGCAAGGTTCAGGGCAAAGAACATCCATCCGGCTACGAGGGTTTTCCAGGCATTGAGAATAGAAGTGAACGATGAGCTGAACGCGATAGGCATATCTCTGAAAGAAGCGCCTGGATTTTTAGCGCGCGGCGGAGTGATAATCGCCATATCGTTCCATTCGCTGGAGGACAGGATAGTAAAAGACCGGTTCCGTCGGATGTCGAAAGGGTGCGTATGCGAATTCCAGCCGCAGCAATGCATATGCAGCGGGAAACCGCTTGTGGAAGTGGTTACGAAAAAACCCGTACGCCCGTCGGATGAGGAACTCGCGGATAACCGGCGTTCCAGAAGCGCGAAGCTCAGGGTGTGCAGAAAAGTGTAGGGAGGCTTTTTATCAGATTTTTCATTATAGCGTTATCGGTAATTCTTTTCTTTATTTTATATGTATGGCAGAATGTTGAAGTGATGAAGATCAAGATAGAATACCGGAAGGCATTGAACGAAGAGAGACAGCTCCAGAACAGGAATGATAAATTGAAATACGAAATCGAGAGATTCAGGAGAATTGACCTGGTTGAGAAATTTGCCGTTGAAAGAGGAATGCGGGAGCTGACGCCTTACGATTTCGTTACAATAGATATGGAGTAAAAAATGCAAAATACATATATTATGAATGCTCACGGCCCCCTATCCCCCGGAGGGGGCACCGGTTGTGAAGGCTAGAAGATGAATATCAAGTTTTTTTCCAAGATAGTGCCCTCTTTGTCCCAGGGGGGAGGAGGATAAGGGGGCCAGAAAAGCAATGATTATGAAAGAGAAAAACAGTTTTAAAATATAAACACAATAACTGATTTTAGCGTGAGGCATACATGGGGAATTCCCAGCAATCCGGAAAGAGCTTTAATTTAAAATAATAATTGAGTATAATGGCTGAAACATTAAAAAAATCAATGCAGCTCGGAACTTTAATCGATAGCGTAAAATGCGGAATTAAAGTCCTTTCCGGAAATACCAATAAAGAGATAGCTGCCGTGGAATATGATTCCAGAAAAGCAAACAGCATGTCTTTATTCGTGGCCGTGCCTGGTTTTGTAACCGACGGGCATTTATATATAAAGGACGCCGTCGCCAGGGGCGCCGGCGCTGTAGTGGTCTCCGACTCAAAAGCAGGCGAATTTGATGATATAAAAAACAACGGTACGGTTGTTCTGTCCGCGCCCGACACAAGGCGCGCGCTCTCCGCATTTTCTGCGGAGCTTTTCGGAAATCCGACCCGCAGAGTGCCTGTTATCGGAGTCACGGGCACAAACGGGAAGACATCCATAACCTATATGATGGAGTCCGTCTTAAAAGAGGGCGGATATATCCCGGGTGTTGCAGGAACGGTGAATTACAGATGGAAGGACAAAATAATAAGCGCTCCGAATACGACTCCGGAATCAAGGGATCTGCAGAACTTATTCGCCGGCATGGTATCCGACGGCGTTAACGTGATCATAATGGAAGTCTCTTCGCATGCCCTGAAGTTATTCAGGGTTGAAGATATTGATTTCAATATTGCGGCATTCACAAACCTGACGAGGGATCATCTGGATTTTCATAAATCATTTGAAGATTATTTCGATTCAAAAAAGAAAATTTTTCAATTGCTGGAAAAGAGCGGTAAAAATAATAAAGCCGGTATCGTGAATATAGATGATGAATACGGAAGAAGAATATTTGAGAGCGCCGGATTCAGCTACCCGGTTCTGGGATTCGGCGTAAGCGGGAAGTCGGACTATAAACCTGCGGAGAACAGCATCTCAAGTTCGCTCGGGGGAGTATCCTACATGCTTGAGAAGCCCGAAGGCGGAATAAAGATCGATCTGAATATTCTTGGAAGCTTCCAGGTCTACAATTCGCTGTGCGCTTTTGCCGTATGTCACAGGATGGGCGTGCCGGCAGACGTTATACAGAAAGGACTGACGTCTTTAAAGGCGATACCCGGCAGGTTCGATTCAATAAGATCAAAGATCGGTTTTCATGTGATCGTTGATTATGCGCACACGGACGACGGCGTGCAAAAGCTGCTTGCCTCCGCGAAAGAGCTTAAGCCGAAACGGATAATTACACTGATAGGCTGCGGCGGGAACCGCGACAGGACCAAACGGCCTCTTATGGGAAAGACTGCTGTGAAAAACAGCGACTGGGTGATATTTACAAGCGACAACCCGCGAGATGAAGATCCCGGGGAGATAATCAGTGATATAACAACCGGTTTAAGCGAAAGCAATTTTGAGATCATCACAGACAGGGAGCAGGCAATAAAGAAAGCGGTAGCGATGGCAAAGAAGAACGACCTTGTTATACTGGCAGGTAAAGGACATGAGGATTACCAGATAGTAAAAGGAAAGAAGACGCATTTTGACGATCATGAGATCGCGAGAAAATATGTTGAAGAGCGGGAGATCAGTTGATAGCGGAATTCACGGCAACGCTGGGGAGTATAGCCGAATGGACCGGCGGAGTTCTTTTATGCGGCGAGCGCGACAGGGTAATACATTCGATTACAACGGATTCGAGGGAGATCGGCAGGGACAGTCTTTTCGTGCCGATCATCGGGGAAAGATTCGACGGGCACCGGTTCATCGACGGGCTTGTTAAAAACGGGAGCATAGCGGGTTTCCTTACAACGAGCGATGAACACGACAAGCTTGCCCGCGCCTACCAGGCGGGAGCAATTCTTTGCGGGGATACTCTCAGGGCTTACGGGGCCTTAGCTTCGCATCACAGAAGCTCTGTAAAGGCAAAAGTGATCGGGATTACGGGGACCAACGGGAAAACTACGACAAAAGAATTATTATGGAGCATATTGAACAGGAAGCATGAGACCTTGAAGAACGAGAAAAATTACAATAATGAAATAGGCGTGCCTTACACTCTTTTCGGATTAAGAGAAGAGCACAGGTGGGCGGTCATCGAGATGGGGATGAACCATGCGGGAGAGATAGACAGGCTCTCGGGAATAACAAAACCGGACATGGCGCTGATCACTAATGTAGGCGAGGGCCATCTTGAATTTCTGGGAACTGTTGAAAAAGTCGCTTATGCGAAATCCGAGATAATGAACGGGATGGCGGCGGGTTCGCCGGTTATTCTTAACAGCGACACCCGGTATTTTGAGCTGCTGAAAAAAATAGCGTCTGACAAAAGAATGGATGTAAAGACTTTCGGTATTACGGGAAATGCCGGTGTAAAACCCGATTCATATACGCTATCCGCGGATTCCTTAAGATTCAAATACCGCGATGACGAATACGCTGTTCCGCTTTACGGCATTCATAACATTTACAATGCTCTTGCAGCGACGACAGCCGCTCTTGAACTCGGCGTTGAACCGGATATCATAAAGGACGCTTTAATGGATTTTCAAAACATTGATATGCGAAGCCAGATCGTTTCGGGTAAAGATTTTACGGTTATTAATGATACGTATAATTCAAATCCGCTCTCAGCGGGGTACGCGCTTAAATCGCTCGCGGAGATTTTTCCGGATAAAAGGAGGATCGCGGTCCTTTCCGACATGAAAGAGCTTGGCGGTTCCTCGGAGAGTTTTCACAGAGAGCTCGGAGAACAGGCTGCATTGACGGGCGTGGATATGCTTTTTACATGGGGTGAAATGGCCGAAAGTATAACGCTTGGAGCGATAGAAAGCGGATTAAAGAACGACAGGGCGCTGCACTTTAAGACAAAGTCCGCTCTGATTGAACATATAAGAAAAATTTTAACTCACGATGACGTGATGCTTGTAAAAGGATCGAGATCAATGAAGATGGAGGAGGTAGTGGAGGCTATAATCCACTAAAATCTATGTTATATCATTTTTTAGCGCCGTTAAACGAGTATCTCTCTTTCCTGAGATTGTTTCAGTACATTTCATTCAGATCCGCTTATGCTGCGGTTACCGCGCTTCTGATCGTTCTGCTTTTCGGGAAAGCGGCGATCAGGTGGCTTATGGATCTGAAGTTCAAGGAGGAAATTTATAAGCTGGGGCCTCAGACCCATAAAACAAAAGCCGGCACTCCCACAATGGGGGGGGTGATCATACTCGGCGCTGTTCTTGTATCGATTTTGATCTGGGGTAACTTTTCAAACCGTTACCTGATCATTCTTATTTGCGCAATGATTTTACTTGGTATTATAGGATTCATCGACGACTATATGAAATCCGTCCTTAAAAAAAAGAACGGAATGCCGGCAAGGCTGAAGCTGATCTTCCAGATAGTTATCGCGCTCTCGGTTTCAGTGCTGATCTATTTTTTTCCATCGAGTCAGGCTTATTCGACAAAGCTTTTTGTCCCGTTCTTTAACGAAGCAGTTGCCAACCTGGGTCTTTTCTGGATCGTCTTCGCTTCATTTGTGATTGTCGCAAGCTCAAACGCAGTCAATCTTACCGACGGCCTTGACGGGCTTGCTATCGGATCAATAATGATTGCCGCCATAAGCATCGCGATCATGGCATACCTGACAGGGCATGTGAAGATCGCCAATTATTTAAGGATACCGTATATTCCCGACAGCGCGGAGCTTACGGTCTTTGTTTCCGCAATTGTCGGCGCTTCGATCGGATTTTTGTGGTTTAACAGCAATCCGGCATCCGTTTTTATGGGCGATACAGGTTCGCTTGCTCTCGGAGGAGTGATCGGAATTATTGCGGTGATGATAAAGAAGGAAATATTTTTATTTATCGTAGGCGGCGTTTGGGTGCTTGAGACCGTTTCGGTTATAATTCAGGTTATATATTATAAATTTACAAAAAAGAGAATTTTTAAAATGGCGCCGCTTCATCATCACTTTGAGCTCGAAGGCTGGCCGGAGCAGAAGGTCGTTGTCAGGATGTGGATACTCTGTATTATTTTCATGATTTTGGGACTGAGTTCCCTTAAGATATTATAAATGCCCTCTGTCGGATGCAGACGAGCCTCCTGCCCGCACCCGACACTAAGGCATCCGTGCCTTTCGCCCAGCCTCCTTCTCCCACAGGGAGAAGGGTGAGAATACCCCCTCTCACTTGGGGAGAGGGGAAAAGGGGGTGAGGTAATAGCATAAATTATTTTAACGGGATGAAATTGGTGAACGGTTTAACAAAAGAAAGTAAAATACTGGTTGTAGGCCTCGGGAAAAGATCGGGGCTTGCCGTGTGCAATTTTCTTTCGAAAAAAGGCTGCCGGGTCTTTGCTTCGGACAATAAATCGGAGGAAGATTTAAAGAGCGTAATCAAGGAATTGGCAGGGGATGTAAAGGTTTTTGCGGGCAACCAGGATCCTTCAATATTAAATGAAGGCTTCGACTCGGTTGTTTTAAGCCCGGGTGTGCCGAGGACCATACCTTTAATTCAGGAAGCGTATAAAAAAAATATTCCTGTGATAGCGGAAGTCGAACTGGCTTACAGGTATATGAAAGGAAGAATGGTCGCAATTACCGGCACCGACGGCAAGTCAACGACAACAAGCCTTGTCGGGCATATTCTGAGCGGGCTGGGAATTAAAACCTTTACAGGCGGAAACCTCGGAACGCCGTTTATCTCTTTTGCCGGGGATACGGACGAGCGATCCGTATCTGTAATCGAGCTTTCTTCTTTTCAGCTCGAGTCTATTGACAAACTGAAGCCGGATGTGTCGGCAATTCTTAACGTGACGCCCGACCATCTCGACCGCTACGACAGTATGGCGGACTATCTTGAAGCGAAGTTAAAAATAACGATTAACCAGAGCCCGGATGATTATTATATTTATAAAAATGAAGATGAAATGCTCGGGAAAAGCCTTGAAAGAATAAAAGCACGGAAGCTTTCGTTTTCTTTGGTAAATAAGAACGCGGATGCATTTTTTCTTGATGGCAAGATAGTGATTCAAGAAGGAGATAGCCCCGGCATTGTTCTGGACACTCCACGGCTGCGGATTTTAGGAATGCATAATATCGAAAATACAATGGCGGCTTTGCTGATGACATTCTCAATTTTAAAAAAGACGGGACTTGAATTCGAGAACGAACGTATTGCCGCAGCCTGCTATTCGTTTAAAGGCCTTGCCCACAGAATGGAAATGATCGGGTTATTCAACAGGCGGACATTTATAAATGATTCAAAGGCCACTACGGTTGGAGCTGTAGAAATGGCGCTGAACAGCATTCCGTCCGGAAGCATTTTGATCATGGGCGGCAGAACAAAAGGCGACGATTATTCTCGTCTTTCGCGGAAGATCGAAGAGAAAGTGAAGCATCTGGTATTGATCGGCGAATCCGCGAATGATTTTAAAAAGTATTACAGCAATATCCCGAGCGAGATCGCCGGTTCAATGAACGACGCCGTCCGGAGAGCGGTGAAAGCAAGCAGTGCGGATGATGTGATACTATTATCGCCCGCGTGCGCATCTTTCGATATGTTCAGCAGTTTCGAAGAGCGCGGGGAAAAATTCAGGGAAGCCGTATTAAAATTCGCGAAGAATTAGTTAAGAAATTTTTTATTTAGACTTAATGGCGTTTTGGATTGAAAGTAAATTGAAAGAGGCATGGATTGCTGATTCAGCCCCCAAACCCCCTAAAGGGGGCTTTATTAAGCTTTAAGTCCCCCTCTAGGGGGATTTAGGGGGCCGGACGGGTAAAAAAAAGATATTAAACATTAAGGAGAGCAGTCTTGGATTATAAATATCAATCTAATAACAAAAACGGAGAGATTGATATAATACTGTTCATCACAGTATTCATTCTGGCTGGAATCGGAATAGCGATGATATACAGCGCGAGCGCGGTATATGCTCTCAACACTTTCGGGGACTCATTTTATTTTCTTAAGCGGCAGGTTGCCTGGGTATGCGCAGGATTTGCGGCGCTTTTTATTTTTCAGAGCATTGATTATCACATTTATACCAGGTTTACAAAGATATTGCTTCTGATTTCTTTTCTGGTGCTTGTCCTTTTGCTTATTCCGGGAATCGGCCACGGGACAAAGGGTTCCGTAAGATGGTTCAGGATCGGCGAGTTTACCATACAGCCTGCGGAGTTTGTTAAAGTTTTCATCGTAATTTATCTCGTTAAAGTTTTTTCAACCGAAAGAAACGAAAAGACAAATACTATAATGCAGCTATTAATCCCTATGATAATTGTGTTTGCGATCTTTTTGCTTATTATGCTTCAGCCGGATTTCGGCACTGCGATCGATCTGCTGGTAGTGTCAGGCGTAATTTTATTCGTTTTCGGTTTCCCGTTTTTTTCTATTCTTTATCTTTCTCTGATAAGCATACCTATGTTCTATCTGCTTATTTACCAAGTGCAGTACAGGAAGGACAGGATTCTTGCGTATCTTAATCCGTGGAAGGAAAGATTCGGCGCGGGATATCATATTATCCAGTCTTATATTGCGTTTAAGAAAGGTGGATTGCTGGGCGTGGGTCTGGGATTCGGAACCCAGAAAATAAAAAGGCTGCCTGAGCCGCATACGGATTTTATTTTTGCTGTAATCGCGGAAGAAAGCGGATTTTTCGGAACGATTCTGATAGTTGTATTGTATTGTATTTTGTTCTGGCGGGGGATGTTAATTTCATTAAGCGCGCGCGACGAATTCGGTTCGCTGCTTGCTATCGGCCTCACAATACTGATAACCGTTCAGGCATTCATTAACATTGGTGTTGTTTGCGGCGTATTGCCGACAAAGGGCATTCCGCTGCCGCTCGTGAGCTACGGCGGTTCGTCGTTCTTATCGAGCATGATATCGATGGGGATATTGCTCAATATTTCCAAACAAAGGGACAACGCCGGCGTTTTTAACATCAGGGAAGGTGAACGTTCAAATGGATAATTTTTCAATATTAATAACAGGAGGCGGAACAGGCGGGCACATTTTTCCGGGTATATCTTTATATGAAGAGTTTAGGGGAAAAAAAATAAAAGTGTCTTTACTGCTAGGGAAAAAAGACGTGAATTTTTCTCCGCTTTCCAAAATTATTAAAAGCGATATTCACATATACGGCGCTCCGCCGTTCACAAAGAACATTTTTAAAATGCCGTTTTTTGTAATTAATTTTTTAAAAGCCGCGATTAAGGCGGCAGTGCTTATTAAAAAATTGCGTATCGATTCCGTAATCGGAATGGGAGGATATGTTTCCGCCCCGGCTCTCGCCGCAGCCGGTTTTTTAAAAATGCCGATATTTCTATGCGAGCAGAACAGTGTCCCTGGAAAGGTTACCCTTCTTTTTGCCGGCCAAGCGAGGAAGATCTTTACGAGTTTCAGCTTAACAGAGGATTATTTAAAAGATGGATTAAAATCCAGGGTCTTATTCGCAGGCAATCCGTTAAGAAAAGTGATTTTCACAAAGGCAGACAGGGAACAGGCAAGAAAGTATTTTCACTTAAACCATTGCAAAAAAGTGATCCTTATCATAGGAGGAAGCCAGGGAGCTCTGCAGATAAACGAACTCTTTTTGCAGATTATTAAAATGTATTCAACGGAACTTAAAGACACAGGCGTGATCTGGATCACCGGGGATTTTTCCTATAAAAAGGTCAAAGAAGAGCTGGACAGGCTCGGGGCAAACGGTTCTATATACCTGTCGCCGTTTATCGACGAAGTCGGCCTTGCGTACAGAGCGAGCAATCTTGCGATAAGCAGGTCGGGAGCGGGAGGAGTTCTTGAATTCGCGTCAGTCGGTTTGCCGTCGGTGCTTATACCGTATCCGCATGCGGCTGACAATCATCAGGAGAAGAATGCGGATGCATTTGAACTGGCCGGGGCTGCGGTGAAAATCAGAAAAGACGACGCTGATCCGGAAAGGCTTGGCGGCATAATAGTGGATTTGCTGGGCAATCCGAACCAGCTCGCCAGGATGTCGGAGAGAGCTAAATTGCTCGCAAAAATAAATGCGGCAAAGGATATTGCCGAGTCAGTTATAAAAGAGATGAAAAATAATTAATTGTTCAGGAGTTAGTTTTGTTCAGAAAATCAGATAAAATGCACTTTCTTGGGATCGGCGGGATAGGCATGAGCGGAATAGCCGAAATACTCATAAATCTGGGCTATAAAGTCTCCGGATCGGACATTAAAGAGTCGGAAATAACAAAGAGACTGGCTTCGCTCGGAGCTAAAATATTCATAGGACATAACGCGTCGAACGTAAACGATTATAATGTAGTGGTAACATCAACTGCGATCAATCCGAACAATCCGGAAATAATTGAAGCAAGAAAAAGACGCATCCCGATAATACACAGATCCGAAATGCTGGCTGAACTCGTAAGGTTAAAGCACGGGATCGGGATCGCGGGCACTCACGGGAAGACAACCACTTCATCGATGCTTTCCTATATCCTTTACAGAGGCGGAATGAACCCGACGGCTATCATAGGCGGCAAGGTGCTGAATTTCGATTCGAATGCAAGGACGGGGCAGGGTGAATATATTGTATTCGAAGCAGATGAATCCGACGGCTCTTTTTTAAGGCTGCTTCCCACGATCGCGGTCGTTACCAATATTGACGCGGATCACATGGATTATTACAAATATTTTGAAGGATTAAAGGATGCTTTCCTTAAATACGTGAACAATGTTCCGTTTTACGGGTACTCGGTTCTTTGCAGGGATGATCAGGCTGTTGCGGAACTGCTCCCAAAAGTTGAAAGACCGTTCGTAACATACGGATTTTCGGAAAATGCGGATTTCCGGGCGGCTGATGTAAAATGTTTTCCGGATAGAACCGTATTTAACTGCCATTACAGGAATGACCTGCTCGGGGAGGCTGAGATCGGACTTCTGGGCAATCACAATGTTCTTAATTCGCTGGCCGTAATAACCGTAGCGCTGGAGCTCGGACTTGAATTCAGAGACATACGGGACGGGCTCAGGGAATTTAAAGGAGTCGGCAGAAGAATACAAAAAATAGGCGAAGAAAAAGGCATAACGATATTTGACGATTACGGTCATCATCCTACGGAGATAAAGGCCACTCTCCAGGCAATTAAGAACATGGGCAGAAGAATGATTGTACTGTTCCAGCCTCACAGATACACAAGGACGCAGCTTTTATGGGATGATTTCGGCTCGGCGTTCGGCAATGCGGATATAGTAATGCTCACCGAGATATACCCGGCCGGGGAGGAGCCCATTGAGGGCGTTTCATCAGGCCTTATCAGGGATTCAATTGAAAAACACGACGGGAAGAAAGTTGAGATCGCTTCATGTCTTGAAGATATCCCGTCATTGATCATGAAGAAAGTGAAAAAAGGAGATATCGTCCTTACGCTCGGCGCCGGGGATATTTATAAGGCAGGGCCTTTGATACTGGAGGCACTGAGGAAATGAGAAAGATATTTTTCATCGTAATCTTTTTGGGAATGTCCTTCGCGACTGCGTTCGCGAAAAAAGATATTAGGATGTATAAATCGATCGAGTTTAAAAATCTGAATTATCTTTCCAAATATGAGATCATTGATATGACCGATCACAGCATTAAAGACAGAAATATTGTCATCGATATCGACTCGCTGGAAAGAGTTTTAAACGATATGCCTATTGTGAGATCATATAAATTATCCGAGAAATACGGCAATCTTCTTGTCAGTATCGAAGAAAATGAGCCTGTGTTCCCGCTGTGTATAAGGTACGGGGAAAAGAATCTGCTCGCCGAACTTGATAAAGATTTTTATTTGATTTCCACTGGCAGGATTCATTCGCAAAAAATGCCGATAATAATAGTATCAAAAGAGGAAATTAAAAATAAGAAGATATCTTCCGGGCTCAGGCATTTTCTGGTCTTTTTGCGGAATTTGAATAACAGCGGCCTGAGTGTTATGAAAGAAATTAATGAAATTAATTATACCGATTCTGATCATTTAAAAGTATCGCTTTATGGCAGGAGAACAATTTTTAAAATTAAACCGGATAAGGACAGCTTCAAAAAGATGAATTATGCAGCCGGTTATTTTGACAGGATAAGATATTATCCTCACACTTTTACTATACTTAACGATGCGGGTATACTGGAGTGAGAACCGGAGGAGAATCGATATGGATGATGTAGCAGTTGGTCTTGATATAGGTACTACGAAAACTTGCGCCGTTATCGGTTTTATCAATGAAAATAATCAAATTGAGATTGCCGGTGTCGGGGTATCCCCGTCCAGGGGATTAAAGAACGGTGTTGTGGTTAATATAGACAATACTTCCGCTTCGATAGTCAAAGCTGTCGAGGAAGCAGAGTTGATGGCCGGATGCGAAATATCCGAAGTTTATGCAGGCATAACCGGACAGCACCTTAAAGGCGAGAATTCAAGAGGCGTTGTGGCAATATCGAACCGCAACAGAACTATTACGCCCAGCGAGGTGAGAAGGGTAATAGACGCGGCACAGGCGATAGTTGTACCGGCAGACAGGGAAATTCTTCATGTGCTTTCAAAGGAATTTTCAGTAGACGACCAGACGGGCATAAAAGACCCGATCGGCATGAACGGAGTTAGGCTCGAAGCGGAGGTTCATATCATTACCGCCGCATCCAGCAACATACAGAACCTCATCAAGTCGATCGCGAAATCCGGCTTTCAATGCACGGATGTGATCTCATCGCCTCTTGCCTGCTCGGAAGCGGTACTGAACCAGGATGAAAAAGAATTGGGCGTTGTTCTCATAGATATAGGAGGGGGCACGACTGACATAATAGTGTTTTTCGAAGGAGGCGTGGCTTACTCGACATCGCTTGCGATCGGCGGCATACATGTTACGAACGATATTTCAATAGGCCTGAGGACACCTCTGGAGTCCGCGGAAATGATAAAGAAGAAAGACGGATGCGCTGCCGCGGATATCGTCGATGCCTCGGTTTCCATCGAGGTTCCGTCCGTCGGGGGCAGGGCGCCGCGCAGAATTTTTAAGCAGGAGCTGGCGCAGATAATCGAGCCGAGAATGATGGAGATAATGGAAATGGTCGACCGCGAGCTTCTAAAGAGCGGTAAGAAAGACGTTCTTGCCGCAGGGGTCGTGCTTACGGGCGGCGGCAGCATGATAGAAGGCTGCATTGAGGCTGCTGAAAGAGTATTCAATATGCCGGTGAGGATAGGCGTCAGCAAAACTGCCGCCGGTTTAAAGGAAGTGGTCGCCACTCCGCAGTATACAAGCGGGGTAGGATTGCTCATGTACGGATTAAAGATGAGGGAATTTCAAAAGGGAAGAATAAGGACCGGGAAAGAAAACAGTATATCCGGTTTCGGGAAAAGATTAAAAAGATGGTTTGAGGAGTATTTATAAAAAGTCGTGCACAAACGAGCCTCCTGCTCGTGCCCGACACTGAGGCATCCTTGCCTGTCGCCTCACCGGATAGGAGATGGGGGAAAATCTCCCCCTCTCACCGTGGGAGAGGGGGCTGGTGGGCGGGGTTGGAAGACGCTCTCATTTTAAAATAATTATGAGGCGAAAGTAATTTCAAATGAGACATAATGTGTTGTTCTTTAAGTTCAGGTTTTTCATTTAAAAATTTAGAACTTCAGCGCTTTCGGCGCTGGAGTAGCTGGATACAGATTTAAACGTATTAATATCTTCAACAGAGGTTCGGTTATAAAAAAATAATAAAAGGGGGCAGTTATGTTCAGACTGGAAGAAGAAAAAGATTTAACAACGACAATTAAGGTAATAGGAGTCGGAGGAGCGGGAAACAACGCGGTAAACAGAATGATTTCCACAGGGATGGAAGGCGTGGATTTCATAGTGGTAAATACCGATGCACAACAGTTAAAGGATTCTCTGTCGCCGGTAAAAATTCAGATAGGGAATAAACTTACAAGAGGTCTGGGCGCAGGAGCCGATCCCCAGGTCGGGAAAGACGCAGCCAACGAGGACAGGGATAAAATTGCAAAAGCATTAAAGGGGGCGGATATGGTCTTTATAACCGCCGGTATGGGCGGTGGGACCGGAACAGGAGCCGCGCCCATTGTAGCGGAAGTCGCCAAGGAGCAGAATTCCCTTGTAGTAGGCGTCGTAACAAAGCCGTTCCGCGTGGAAGGGAAGAGAAGGATGGACAGGGCGCTGGAAGGGATTGCCAATCTGAAAGCGAAAGTGGATACTCTTATTACCGTACCGAACGATTTACTGCTGAAAATTATCGATAGAAAGACGCCGATCGAAGAGGCTTTCAAACTGGCGGATGATATATTAAGACAGGGCGTTCAGGGAATAGCGGACCTGATCATGGTGACGGGCATTGTCAATGTGGACTTCGCGGATGTAAGGACTGTTATGAAAGAGACCGGCGATGCGCTCATGGGCGTCGGTATTGGCTCAGGCGAGAACAAAGCCATAGAGGCCACGCAGATGGCCATCAACAGCCCGCTTCTGGAAGAAATAAGCATCGAGGGCGCAAAAGCAGTACTGATCAATATAGCCGGCGGAAATGACCTTTCTCTTCATGAAGTAAACGAGGTTACAGACATCATTACGCGCCAGGTGGATACCGAAGCAAATATCATCTTCGGTACGACAATTGACGCGGCTCTTGACGACAGGATGCGTGTTACCGTGATCGCAACCGGATTCGATAAGAAGAAAAATATACTCAATAAAAAACCTGTCAAGGAGATAGATACTAAAACAGGTACATCGCTGACCCTTATTGAAGGCAGAGATGCCGGCAGGGAAGAAAGAACGGAAAAACGAATTCCGAATATGCACACTTTTTCTCTGGACTATGAGAAAAAGAGAGCAAAGGATTATACGCTTGAAGATCTGGAGATCCCGGCATTTTTAAGACGCAGCGGAGGAGTGCAATAGGGAAAACCGGATTGAAGACCTTCTTAATCAGGTTCATTATTTTGTATCTTCGGATTAATGCAAAAATATTTTGAGATATGGATTTTTATAAAATGAGAAAAACCATAAAAGATATGCCGGATTTTTCCCGCCCGCGGGAGAAGATCAGGGAACGCGGGGTGAAGTCGCTTTCTGAAGCCGAATTGATCGCTGTTATTCTCGGGAGCGGCAATAAAGAACGGGATGTGATGACAATTGCTGCAAAGATCGCAAAGGTCATAGCCGGTAAAAAGGGCATCCTGTTGCTGGAAGACTTGATTGAAGTCGACGGGGTAGGTCTTGCAAAGGCGTGCCAGATCTTATCCGGATTTGAACTCGCGAGAAGATATATTTTAAAAGACAGGACTACCGTTACTGAGCCTAAACATATTCTCCCGCTGCTTTCGGATATAGTAAACAAACAGCAGGAATATTTCGTGTGTATTTCGCTTAACGGCGCAAATGAAGTGATAGAGAAGAGGCTTGTTACCGTCGGGCTTCTGAATAATTGCCAGGTACATCCAAGGGAAGTATTCGCAGATGTCATCACCGACAGGGCGGCATCGGTTGTCTTTGCGCACAATCATCCTTCCGGAGAGCTTAATCCCAGTAAGAGCGATCTGGAGATACAGGAGCAGCTGACCCATGCAGGAAAAATTCTGGGGATCAATATACTTGATCATATTATAATTTCGCAAAAAGGGTATTATAGTTTCCAGGAAAACGGTTTAATTATTTAATAAACTGTTTCCCGTAGCTGTCAAGGTGAGCCATTGTCTCAATTTTTTTTCTCGGAGGCGCTGTTTTCTCCTTTTCTTCTGATTTCCCTATCGGTATTATTACGACCAATTCGTGATCCTTCGGCAGTTCAATAATTCTCTTACATGTTTGGTGATCGAGCAAACCCACTATCACGGTGCCAAGTCCGAGATCGTGTGCCCGCAGACACATGTTCTGGACAGCGAGACCCGCATCAAACATAAACCAGCTATTCAGACAAGTTAACTCGGCACCGTTCCTGCACCCGGCAAGTCCTTTCTTAGCACAGACCGCAATTAGAGCTGAAGCGCTTTCGGCGGCATGTTTCGCCGGATTCATTTTCGAGAATGTATCCGATATTTGTTTTATCGTATTTTTATCTTTTATGATCACAAAAGTCCACGACTGGGTATTTGCCCAGGAAGGAGCCCATCTTGCAGCTTCAATTATTTCTTTAATTTCTTCGTCTGTTACGGAATAATCCGTAAATTTTCTTATGCTTCTTCTATTTAAAATCGCGTCTTTTACTTCCATATAATCCTCCGGTAAATTTAGGAAAATGATACTCTAAATTAAGTGATAATTCTATCGATAGTGTTAAAAAAAATAATGTAATAAAAGTCAGCCAGCCATAGTAAAATATTTATTAAAATAAATGTCTATCAAAATATAAAATAGGACAAAATATGTGTAAATTTATATTTTTATACATATTTTTTGATTAGATCGGTTTAAAAACCTGAATTTAATGCAAAATTACAGTTTCCTGTTTCCGCGGGGATAATAATTAACTCATCTTGACTGACTTTTTTATAAACATCTGCGATAGAATGATCAGA
>CAZVDF010000023.1:0-46894 GCA_964626055.1 uncultured Leptospirales bacterium | reverse complement strand
GACAATTACATATTCTCTTTTTTATTCACCTTTCCCAAAATTCCGGAATGAGCCTTATTTTAAAGATATAAATTTATTTGAATAACTGATTGCAATTTGAAATACATTACAAATTGCCGAAATATAAAACCTGCTTTTGAGATAATTTGTAATATAAACTCTCTTTAATGACTTTCTATATGATCCCTTCAACTTTTTGTTTAATGATCTCTTCGATTTCCTTTTTTATTAATATCGCTTTATTGAATCTATCTTTAACATTTTCCAGTGCTTCAGGATTGCCTTCAAACTTGGCAAGCGATTCTGAAAGCCGCTCTTCCAGCGGGACTGCTTTGTTCTCCTTAACCATTTTGTCGGCGAGAAATACGATTGCGGCTTCGCCGAGGGCTTCGGCGGATCTGCCGTCAATATCCATATGAAGAGCTACGATATCGGCAACGGCTTTATAGCCGAGCCCGGAAATCATTTCAGCCCCTGCTTTCGCGTGCTCCGGGCGTTCCCGCGCTATGTCGTGCAGCAGCCCGGCAGCCATTACAAGTCCCGGATTCAGCAGGCATCCCGCGTACGCGTTCATGCTCTCCGCGATCGCGACCGCAATGCGCGCCACTTCTTTCGAATGGAGCAGTACGCGCTCATTTATTTTCGCATTCTTTAACAGGTTAAAACATTCCTCTTCGGAAGGGAAGCGGCATGCTATGCCGGAAACATCCTGATAATCACCCACCGTATCCATGTCTATGCAAATACCGGGATCATCAACAGGGATTTCTCTATAATAGCCCGCGTGTTCTTCGAGCAATGTCTTCAATCCGCCGTCCGGATTACTGTTTATAATAAGCTCGCGAAGCCTGCCGCTTACAAGCGCAGGGTGTCCTCTCCTGTTACCGTAAGTCGGGTAAATTACGCTGACCGGTTCGGCTTTATATGCCGACAATAAGCTCCTTACCGTACCGGGAAGAACGAAGGCGCAGTCAGCCGGAATAATAAAGAACGCCATAATCGACTCGTCGAGGGTCCGAACGCCGGCCTGAATCGACGTGTACATGCCCTCTTCAAATCTGCTGTTTATGATTATTTGCGCATCAAGGCGCCTCAGTACGGGCGCAAGCAATTCACTTTTATAGCCGACGACCGCTCTTATGTCCCTGATGCCGGCCTGTATAAAACAATCGACGGTTCTTTCTATTACAAGGCGATCCCCCGAAGGGAGCAGCGGCTTGAACACTCCCATGCGCGAAGAAAATCCCGCGGCGGGAATAATAGCCGCGAACCCGGCTTCTGCCATTATTCCATCTCCGAGCGGACTTTAATTAATTGAGCAGCAATGCTGACAGCGATCTCTTCCGGGGTCTCGTCTCCTATTGGGATACCTATAGGGGCATGAACTCGTTCAAGATCGTCTTTAGTATATCCGTTATTAAGCAATCTCTTGTAAATACTATCCCTCTTTTTTCTGCTTCCTATCATGCCTATATAGCCCGCATCCGTCTTTAACGCAAGACCCAGCACAGTGCCGTCATGGATATGGCCTCGGGTTACGATCACGATAAAGCTGTAGCGGTCAATTTCCAGCGCTTCGAAGGATTTTTCGAAGCTCTCAATAACGCGAACATCAGCATACGGGAAACGTTCTTTATTGGCAAATTCGGGACGGTCGTCCAGCACGGTAACCGGAAAATCAACAAAATTCAAAACCCAGCCCAGTTTATCGCCTATATGCCCGGCTCCGAATATGTAAACCCTGTGAGGTATGGTTACAGATTCAAGAATTGCTCTTTTGTTGTCTTTGTAATGAACAACCTTGTAGCTTACGCCTTTGGAAATAAATGATTTAAAATCATCCCTCCGCGCCGTAGAGCAGCCCGGAATCGATCCGTCTTCAAACATAATAAACTGCTTTTTAACAGTATACTCTTTCTCATCTGAAGGAATAAACGTAACAAGATATGATGCGGTTTTCCGCCTGTAGAGGTCGACTATTGTCCTGTACATTTCCAGATATTCAGGAATGGATGGATCTATATAATCTATCAATACCTCCATATCCCCGCCGCATACCATGCCAAGGGAGTCAAGATCCTTTAAGTTGAGGTGATATTCTTCAACGCGGGCTTTTTTCTCTTTAAAGATACCGGACGCTTTGCTTATTACCGAGCCTTCAAGCGCGCCGCCTCCGACAGTGCCGAATATGCTGCCGTCGCTGCGGATAATCATTTTTGCGCCTGAACCGCGCGGAGTTGATCCGTCTCTTGTTACTATAGTCGCAAGAACGAAATCTTTTCTTTGCTCAAGAAGGCTGACGGCTTCTTCGTATAATTTCTTATCCATTCAACAACCTCAAAAAAAAATAATACGGGAGTACGGATATTATTTCCAGTAACTCATATAATTAAATCAAAAGTAAGCCTGCCGGCAGTGTCAATTATCTTTCTTATTAAAAACAATTTTTTCAATTACGTCCCGCCGGTCGATAATTTTCTGCGGGATACATCCCCTGTCGGCTTTTGCGCTATTAAATAGCGCTGCATCAGTTCCGAAAAGCGTTTTCAATAGAGTTCAGAATGCTTTGGAATAATATTTAAATTTACATTTTAAAATATTTGACTTGTTGTGCAGCATAAAAAATTATATCATATAATGATGAAATACCTGTTTTACTGCAGACATTTTATATTTCACGACAATAAAAAAATATTCATATATAAATTAGCTCATGGCAGTTCATGAAGAAAAAGTCGAACTGCTGAGAAAAATAGACGTCTTTTCTCAGCTGAGGGAATACGAGCTGGATATCATCGCCAGATACAGCGAGTTTGTTCTTCTCTCAAAAGGAGATTTTATTTTCGAGCAGGGATCGGACGCGGAAGATCTGTATGTAGTCAGCAAAGGACGAGTGGGCATCGTGGGCGTTGGGAGCGAGAACGACGTTCAGATCGCGCAGATCATACCCGATGAATCTTTCGGCGAACTTGATTTCCTGGGGAAGATCAGGAGAAGCGCTTCGGCTTTCGCCGAGGAAGACAGCGTTCTGCTCCGTTTCCCGGCAAAAAAATACAAGACCGAAGAAATTTTTTTGAGTCATCCGTATATTTCAGCCAGCATGCTGTACAGGCTTCTCGGCATTATTTCGGAGCGCATATGGAAAGTCAACAGCCTGCTTCAGGAAAAAAGTCACTGGCTTCACGACCTCCATAAGCAGCTTTTATGCGATAAAATGACAGGTCTGTATAATCAGACTTACCTGAACGAGGATTTCGTGAATCTTCTGCCGAAACTCGAAAAAAGCGCGGCTCTTCTTATGATTAAGCCGGATAATTTTAAAATAATAAACGATAAATACGGGCATGAGACGGGCGATACCGTCTTAAACCTGATGGCAATTTTTCTGCAATCCGAACTAAAAGAAAACGATATCGGCGTACGATACAGGGGAAACGAATTCGCCGCCATATTATTGAATACGGACAAAAAGAATTCCATAGAGAGAGCGAAAGAGATAAGTAAAACTTTTAAATTGATAGATCTGACGAAATTTAAAATTCCAAAAAGTATTAAAATCAGCGTCAGTATCGGCATATGTTTATACCCTGATGATACCGATAACAGCAAAACGCTCGTTCAAACGGCGCACAAAAAAATGTATTCCGCCTGGGAAGCAGGCGGCAACCGCGTGGTGATATAACATAATATGCAGGAAATTCTGAGAAATCTACCTATTTTTAAATCATTCAGCAGCGATGAAATTCTGAAAATCGAAAAATATTTTTCATACAGAAAATTCAAAAAAGATGAAATCATTGCAGCCCCGGCAGACGGCATGAAAGAACTCATGATAGTTGCAGACGGGAAAGTAGTGAACACTTTAAACCTCCCCGGTGACATCAACAAAAAGCGCGATGAATATGAAAGCGGAAGTTTTTTCGGTGAAATGTCGCTCTTCGGACATAAAGTCAGCTTTGATACTTTCTATGCCGCCGAAGAAAGCACTCTGGCGGCAATTTCCGGGAAAAAAATGCAGGAGCTTATTGAAAACGAGTCGCAAATTGCAATGAAATTTATCTTTCAGCTTTTAAGCATGACAATCAACCGGCTCAGGAATTCGAGCAAGTTTCTTGCAGATGTCGTTCAATGGGGGGAAAATGCAAGCAGGCGCGTAATTACAGATGAACTGACCGGACTTTACAACAGGGCTTTTCTGGATGACGCTCTGGAAAATTTCTTTTACATTTCCAAAAGCAACAATAAACCGCTTTCATTTTTGATGCTGGATCTGGACAACTTCAGAAATATTAATGAAAAATACGGCCATGAAACAGGCAATAAAATCCTGTTTGAAGTCGTAAACCTTATAAAAAATATAATAAGCAGGCACGGAATAATCGCCAGATACGGAGGAGATGAATATTCGGTTCTTCTTCCTGAGACCGATTTGAAAAAAGCATTGATCATAGCCGAACAGATGAGAAGCAGCGTAGAGAGCCACGACTTTTCAAAATTTCTGGACGGCAAGAACACCGGTTTTACGATAAGCATAGGCATAAGCTCATTCCCGGATACGGCAACGGAATTCGAAGCTTTCAAGGAAAAAGCCGATGCGTCGCTGTATAAGGCAAAAAAGACCGGAAGGAACAGGGTCGCTTATATCGAATAACTCCCTGCAAATTTTCTTCTAACATATCCCGTCCATTAATGCCGAAACTAATAACAGCCACGCACCGGTGTTTCTATTAATATATTATTTTACATATCATGGCTGACTTTTAAAAATTTAATTACGGACATTTGCGATAAAATTATCAAATATTAATTACTCAAGTTGACTGACTTTTATTACACTATTTCTTAATACTATCGATAGGATGATCAGATGTTTATAAAAAAGTCAGCCAAGATGAGTTAATTACTTAATGCTATTACTATGAATCGTGAAACGCAACGCCTGAATGAAATAATACGCCTTGGTACGGAGCTCAACAGCATTCAGGATATGGATATACTCCTGCAAAGAATACTTCTTGAAGCGAGAAAAGTGGTCAATGCGGACGCAGGCTCAATCTATATATGCAGAGGCAATAAGCTCGAATTCAGATATTCGCAAAACGATACAAAGCAGGGCGAACTGCTCCCGGGTCAGAAGCTCCCGTATGCCTCTTACAGCGTTGATATTGACACTAATTCAATTTCCGGCTATGTCGCGCATACAGGCGAAATACTAAATATCCCGAACGTATATTCCAGGAAAAAGAACGCCCCTTATCACTTTGACTCGACTTACGACCGCAGGACCAATTACAGAACAAAATCCGTATTAACGGTTCCCATGAAAAATAACCGCGGGAAAATAATCGGCGTTCTTCAGATGATAAACGCGAAAAACCTGAATAACAATATCGTCCCGTTCCGCAAGTCCGACGAACCTTTCGTGCTTCATTTCGCAAATACCGCAAGCCTTGTCCTTCAGAGAGCTCAGATGACGCGCGCCCTGCTGCTTCGCATGATCAGCATGGCGGAACTCCGCGATCCGAAAGAAACCGGCCAGCACGTAAACCGCGTGGCCTCCTACGCTGTGGAAATTTACGAAAGATGGGCTCTCCAGAGAAATATCCCCAGAGAGGAGATCGAGCGTAAAAGAGATATTGTAAGAATGGCGGCGATGCTGCACGATGTCGGCAAAGTAGCCGTTTCCGACCTGATACTGAAAAAACCCGGGCCCCTGACGGAAGAAGAATACGAATTGATGAAAACCCATACGGTAAAAGGCGCGCAGCTTCTGGGAGATATTCAATCCGACTTTGACGAGATCGCGTCCGTTATCGCGCTCACGCATCACGAGAACTGGGACGGCACGGGATATCCCGGAAAAACCGTAATGAATGCGGACGATCAGCCGGACAAAAACAACGGCGTAAAACCGGAACCTTTGAAAGGCGAAGATATCCCCATATACGGCAGAATAACGGCGCTGGCGGACGTATATGACGCCCTGTCTTCGAAACGGGTTTATAAAGACGCATGGAAGGTCGATGATGTATTAAAGGAGATCAAAAGCCTTTCCGGTAAAAAATTCGATCCGGAGCTTGTGGACATTTTCTTTGACTCGCTCGAACTCATTGAATCGATACGGCATAAGTATCCGGATTATTAAAACTCATCTTAAAATAATAGATTCATATAAGTGATCAACGATAAATCGGGATACATTACAGAATTTTCTGCGGAATCAGACCTTCCTGGTTAGTTTTTACGCTTCTGAAAGATATTGCATCAGGTCTGAAAGGCGTCCTCAAAAATTTTGTAATGTATCCCGATTTATCAACAAATAAAACATAATTTTAAAATAACTCTTGGTTTATTCAGCTCTCCCGGCAGCTTCCTTTACCATATCGTAAATGCCGCCTGCATTCCAGAACGAGTAACCGCTGCATCCTCCGTCAAGTGCGGCTTTTATCTGGCTTTTGATATATTCCGGTCCCCATGTCGGCGAAAGCAGATTAAAAGCCTGTAAATAAGGACGCACAACCGCGTTATTCAATGTAATGATTCCCGCTCTGTTCACGCTTTCAAGAACTATCCTGTAAGGTTTTGCGCCCGCCGGGATATTCGCAAAAAAGTTCTTCCCGTAATGCGAAGGATAAACCATGGGACATACAACATCCGCAATTTCCGCGAATAATTCCGCATCCTGTCCTATCCTGTTACCCATACGGAACCAGGCGTTAAATCCGTAAATATCCACGGATATCGGAATCCGGATCCTGTTTTTTGCTTCTTCAAGAAAACAGGCAAGTATCTCGGATTTGAATGCGTCGCTTTTCTTAAATCTGTAATCGCATCTTTCGATCGGCCCGTCCGAAGGAAATCGTATGTAATCGAACTGAATCTCGTCGAACCCGGCCCGTTCGGCTTCTTCCGCTATCTCAATATTGTAATTTCTTACGAAGTCGGAAAACGGATCGTTCCAGAATTCGCGCGGATTCCCCTTCCACGGACCCGCGCTTACTTTATCCCGGATTGCGTATTTGTGACCGTATGAATTGTAGATCCGCTTATCCTTGAACACGACGATCCTGGCGATAGTATAAATGCCGTTTTTCCTGAAAGCCGCTATTATATTTTTTATATCAAAATACTTTTTAACGGCATTTATTTCCAGTGCTGTCCTGTTAACGGAAGCGAAGCAGATATCCCCCCAGTCATCCTTTATGTCTATGACGACAGAATTAAGGCCGGATTTTTTTATTGTTTCGATATACGGCCGTAAATTCTTATTAAGGGAATAAGCGTTCGAATAAATAGCTTTCTTTGCCCCGGCCCTGCGCGCAAGTTCGTAATCCTTCTTCCTGCGGAAATCGTTCAACCGGTAAAACAATGCGGGTATGCTCCCCGCTTTATCGACAATCAGCACTGAAAGATTTTCTTTCCTGGAACCGAGTTTCCGAAGCATATCTTCAACCTGGACTGAATGCCATCCGGAATTTCCATCCATTTTAAATATACCGGCTTCAGAGGAGACATAAACCGTTTCGCCTTCCGCTTTAATATCGTATATGCCGTAAAACTTGTTCTTCTGAACAGGAAACTTAAGCGATTTCCACAAAACCCCGCCGTTAAGCGAGATATAAACTCCGCCGCCGAAATTCAATGCTGCGTACAAAATATCCGTATTCCCGCCGCCGGAAGCTACCCCGGCGATCTCCTCGTAAAAAAAATATTTATCGGAATACTGCTCCCGCGGAAGTCCGGATGAAATATTCAACGCTCGCTGGCGCCGCGAATTCTGCATCCTGAATATTCCGTTGTACGACGTGCCTGCAAAAAGCGCGTCTATATTAAATGCGAGAGCACTGCAATAATTCTCCGATCGATACTCCCGAACTCTCTCCCATGGCTTGTCTTTTTTCTTCCGGAATACGGCGTGTTTTGTTGCAACGGCTATTTCCCGGCCGTCATTGCTTACAGTAAAAGCGGAAATTTTTCTGTATTCTTTCTGCAAAGAGAGGGGTGATAAAAACAGATCCGTGTTCAGGTCTTCCCATCGGGCTTTGGCCGCCTCGAAACGGAAAATACCCGAGGAACGCGTCGTAAGATACAGATCGCCTGACCGGTTGCACTGTATGTTCTGCGGTATAATGCCGCCCGGCAATCCAGCGTTAAGCGGGGTCCAGCTTCTTCCGCCGTTTTCCGAAACTACTATTCCCCTGTCGGATGTAAGAAGGATGAGTTTGCAGTCATAGGCATCAGAAAATGTCCGGAAGGGAAAGAAAATAAAAAATACGGCGTGAATTAAAGATAAAAGTTTGCCGGATAATTTCATAATATGCTCTAGCCCCCCTATCCCCCGGAGGGGGTACCACCCTGGAATAAAACCTGAAATTCATTCACCTTCTAAACTTCACAACCGGTGCCCCCTAAATCCCAAGGGTAGGCTTCGCATGGGAGGGGGTAGAAGGCTCAGTATCTTTCGTTAAACATTTCTTCATTAAGGATGGTGTACTCGTATCCCTCTTCTGTCAGGAAAAGATGCCTGTTGTGCGCGAATCTTTCTTCAACCGTGTTGGATGAGATGATAGTGTAGAAGTAAGCCCTGTTCTCTCCTGTCTTGGGGCGAAGTATCCTGCCGAGCCTCTGGGCTTCCTCCTGCCGCGAGCCGAACGTGCCGGAAATCTGTATCGCGACATTGGCGTCCGGAAGATCAACAGAAAAATTTGCGACCTTGGAAACAACGAGCTTTTTTATTTCGCCTTTTCTGAACCTGGAATACAGCTCTTCCCGCTCGCTGACCGGAGTGCTGCCTGTGATGATCGGATATTTGAAAATTTCGTTCAATGCTTTCAGCTGATCAAGGTACTGGCCGATGACGAGTATGCTGGCGTCCCTGTGAAACTCAATTATTTTTTTCACAAGGCCGAACTTCCTTTCATTTTCTGACGCAAGCCTGAATTTTTCCCTGTCCTTTGCCACGGAATACCTGAATCTTGCATCTTCATCCAGCGAGACTCTTACTTCGGTGCACAGAGCCGTCGCTATCCAGCACGATTTCTCAAGCGTCTTCCACGGGATATCGTATTTCTTGGGCCCGATGAGACTGAACACATCGGTCTCCATCCCGTCTTCCCTTATAAGCGTAGCCGTGAGGCCGAGGCGCCTCTTTGACTGGATCTCGGATGTCATTCTGAAAACGGGCGCAGGCAGCAGATGCACTTCATCGTAAATGATCAGGCCCCAGTTCATGGAGCCGAACAGCCCGAAATGCAGAAAATCCTCCTTCTTGTTTTTTCTGTAAGTCAGAATATTGTACGTCGCGATCGTGACGGGCTTTATTTCCTTTTTTGCTCCGGAGAACTCTCCTATTACATCCGCGTCCAGAAATGTTTTATCGAGAAGCTCTTCTTTCCACTGTCTCAGCGCAACGGTATTCGTGACAAGAATAAGCGTCTGCGTCTTCAGAAGGGCCATTATGCCGATGCCCACAATTGTTTTTCCCGCGCCGCACGGAAGCACTACCACGCCGCTTCCGCCTTCCCTGCCCCCGCCCCTGTAAAAACTGTCAATTGCGCTCTGCTGATAGTCGCGTATCGCAAAAGGCTGATTATTCAACAGAACCTCTTCGCGGAGTCTGATCGGACAAGGATCGCCGTCTTCATATCCTGCGAGGTCCTCCACGGGGAATCCCTTTTTAATGAGCGCTTGCTTTATGTGGCCGCGAAGATTCGATTTAACGAGCAGCGTGGAATCATCTATGCGTTTCTCTATGAACGCTTCCATCTTTCTCTCATGCACGATCTCGTTTATTAAAATAGTATCTTTCGAGATCAGATGCAGCCTGCCGTCTTCAACGACAAGCTTTAAAAGGCCGTACCTCTTCATCTGCTCTTTTATCGCCGTAATGACGCTCGGCGGGATCTCGTAGCGGGAATATTTATGCAGAATATCCACAATCTTCCTGGTCTCAATGCCGGCGGCCGCGGCGTTCCATAAAGACAGTGGAGATATGCGGTAGGTATGTATATGTTCCGGGCTCTTCTCAAGTTCCGAGAACGGGGAAATGGAATCCCTTGCCGCTTCAAAATCGGGATTGTCCACCTCGAGAAGAACAGTGTTGTCGCTTTGTATTATGAGAGGTTTTGTCATTTTTATGAAATTTCAGATGATGCAAAAATAAAGAGTAATTCTTTTGAAAAGGGCATAATATCCATCGGGCGCAAATTGTCAATTCAAAATTAGAAGTCCTGCAGCAGCTCCCGGAACCTGTAATTAACGGACAGGTTTGCATTATTGCCTGTCAGTTTCGATACAGGAATATATCAATATAATAAACCGGATTATTTTACAAATAGTTAATAGAGACGGATAATTTTGAGTTAAAATTCATTACATTGTACTTGACAAGCAGATGCCTGATTTCTCATAATCCGAATATCACTGCCCGATGGTGTAATTGGCAACACGTCTGACTCTGGATCAGAAGTCTCCAGGTTCAAGTCCTGGTCGGGCAGCATTGGTATTCTGCTCTGAATTCCTGCCGGATACTCCAACTGCGCAATCTTTTAATGAAGAAACCCGATCAATAATTTTTTGTTTAAAAAATAATCGAATCTATCGCAATCATTTCCTTTTCCTCAATAAGGTTGCAATTTACGCTATATTCGAGAAAAATTTTATAAATGATCGGATCGATCTTAAGGCTTTTAATAATAAATTCCTTCTTCATTAATTTAAGAGCTTCGGCCGCGGGCATGTTCTTTTTACAGGCAAGCGCATCGAAAATATCGACAATTTCGATCACCTTGCACGGGAAAAAAGACAGCGAAATTCCGTTGATAAAATCATCCTTGCCGAAGCTGATGAAATATTTAAGATCTTCCTCATCCGCTTTTTTCCCGGAAAATTTCGCGAGCAGCGGCTTTGTGAAATTATAGCTGCCTTTTCCTCCGAAATATTCATGATGAAAAACGGACATTGCCGTTACTTCAAACGGATACTGCTTTGCCTTTGTTATCATGTTGAAACCGAAAAGAGAGTGCCTTTTGACCATCTCTTCGTTATAAGGTTCGCCGCCGTCGTGATAATCGATGTCGTGTATCTTCCCTATGTCGAATAAGAGGGCGCCCAGTACGTAAGCCTGCATTTCTTTATCTTTATCGATACGCCTTATCCCATCTTTAAAAATCCTCTCAATCGTAACATCCATATCAGGAAAACGCTTTTTATAATACCTGTGATATTTTTCCTTAAACGCTCCCCGGATATTCTTGGTGAACAGGCCCTTGCCGATATATTCATTGAAAAAAATACAGAAGGATAAAAACCGCAGGAAGACCTTATTTATATGGTCTATCGTTTTGGAACCGGTGGATATTTTATCTATGAGCTTAAGATCCGCATAGGGATAATTCTCCCGGCTGAAGAAACCTATTAATATTTTCACTATCCAGTCCGTTTTTACAAGCACCCCGTAAATGTTTTGCTTCTGATCGGAAGTCGAAATAATTTCCTCGATATCGGCATTATTCGCGTAGAATGTATTGCTGATCACTTCCACTAACCTGATTATATACGCGATATCCAGTTTTTTGCCGCCGTCGCTTTCACTCAGCTTGCTTATGCATTCATCAAGTACTTCTTCACGTTCGACAACCGACATCTTTCGGAAAAAACCCAGCTGTTCCCCGACCCTCCCGAATTTCTCGACTTCTTTCATAACGGCGGGTTCATCAGCCGCCGGCTGTCTTTTCTTCTCAGGCTCACTGAACTCTTTTATTCTTTCCCTCCAATTGCTCTCAATAAAAAACCTGTATTTAACCGCGTCTTCCTCTCTGAGGTATTTCTCCAATTCTTTGACAGGGACAACTACCATCTCGCCGTCTATGTTCCTGCGCCAGATTGCGACATTGACCGCTATGATATCGGCTAAATTTCCGTTTATCTCTTCAATCGCTATTTCCTGAACGTCTTTTGAGGCAATAATGCTTTCATTTTCTTTCATGTGTCTCATTATACAGAAGGACAAAAATAAGGTCAATAAATATGCTGTAATAAATAAATAGTTTTTACCCGTGCGGAATAACCATTAAAAAATTGATTGACAATGATATAGCCGGTTAAGCAAAATTGTTTGCCCTATAATCAGTACAAAAAGACGGGCGATTAGCTCAGCTGGCTAGAGCGTCTGCTCGACACGCAGAAGGTCGTTGGTTCAAGTCCAATATCGCCCATATGTTTTCATGAACTGCAACTTCAGGTTAATAACATCAAGTATTTGCCGCAGAATCCGGACTATAACTTTTTAATAAGTCCTCAAGTACCTTGTTAGTTTAAGCCCGCAGGCCATGACGCAAAATATAATTCTCTCAGGAGATATGCTAAATTCAGGTGATTGTTTTGAAAGAAGAGATTAAGATTACCCTGCCGGACTCATCCATCCTGTCTGTTCAAAAAGGAAACTCAATTTACGAGATAGCCGGCAACATCGGGAAAGGTTTGCAGAAAGCCGCTCTTTGCGCGAAGGTCAACGGCGCAATGGTCGACCTTTCATATAAAGTCAGTTCGAACTCAGAGCTGGGCCTGTTTACGTTCGATTCGCCCGAAGGACGGGATGTATTCTGGCATTCGGCGTCGCATCTTATGGCTCAGGCTGTTAAAAGAATTTTCCCGCAGGCAAAGCCGGCGATCGGCCCCGCAACGGACGACGGATTTTATTACGATTTCGATATCGATAAAACTTTCATGCCCGAGGATCTCCTGAAGATCGAGGCAGAAATGCAGCTGATCGTGAAAGAGGATTACGAAATCATTCGAAAAGAAGCAAGCAGAGATGAAGCGATCAGGCTGTTCGAATCCAGAAACGAGACTTACAAAGCGGAGATCCTAAAAGAAATAAAGGATGATAGAACAACGATATACCAGCAGGGAGAGTATGTCGACCTTTGCAGAGGCCCTCATGTTCCCAGAACATCCTATATAAAAGCATTCAAGCTTCTCTCAATAGCAGGTGCCTACTGGCGGGGCAGTGAAAAGAACAAAATGCTGCAGAGAATATACGGCATAGCGTTCCCGGACTCCAAAGCCCTTAAGTCCCATCTCCTGATGATAGAGGAAGCGAAAAAGCGCGACCACAGAAAGCTCGGAAAAGAGCTCGATCTATTTTCCATACATGAAGAAACAGGAGCCGGCCTTGTTCTCTGGCACCCGAAGGGAGCGCGCTTAAAAAATACAATTGAAGACTTCTGGCGTGAAGAACATTACAGGAACGAATACGACATGATTTCGACGCCTCACATAGGCAAATCCCAGCTATGGCAGACAAGCGGACACCTGGACTTTTATAATGAGAACATGTATTCGCCCATGGATATTGAGGGACAGGATTATTTCATAAAACCGATGAACTGCCCTTTCCATTTAATGATATTCAAAAGCAAAGGCTACTCTTACAGGGACCTCCCGTTACGATGGGCCGAACTCGGCACTGTTTACAGATATGAACGCAGCGGAGTGCTTCACGGCCTGCTGCGCGTGCGCGGTTTTACCCAGGATGACGCCCACATCATCTGCAGGCCGGACCAGATGCCGGAAGAAATAGACAGGGTGCTCGCGTTCTGCATATACATGCTGCGCTCTTTCGGATTCGAACAATTTAAGCTCTATCTTGCAACAAAGCCCAAAGAAAAATCCGTCGGAGACGAAGCCTCATGGAAGGACGCGACACGCGCTCTTGAAGAGTCCGTCAAACGCGCCGGGATCGGCTATAAAATAGATGAAGGAGGCGGCGCATTCTACGGCCCAAAGATCGACATTAAAATAATGGATGCGCTGGGACGCGAATGGCAGTGTTCGACAATACAATTCGACTTTAATCTGCCCGAACGTTTTGAAATCAGCTATATTGACAACGACGGCAAAAAACACAGGCCATATATGATACACCGGGCACTGCTCGGCTCTTTAGAGAGATTTATAGGCGTGCTCATTGAGCATTATGCAGGCAAATTCCCCGTATGGCTGGCACCTGTACAGCTTATGCTTATAAACGTAGGGGAAGATGTAAAAGAGTATACCGATAAGCTTGAAAAAAATCTTTTGCTTGAAGGAATACGGGTGGAATCCGATCTGAGAGAAGAGACCATAGGTTACAAGATCAGGGATGCCATAAACCAGAAAGTACCGTATATCGGCGTAATAGGGAAAAAAGAAGCGGAAGACGGCACAATTTCCATAAGGAAAAGAGGGGAAAAGGATTCTGCTGCGTTAAAAGCAGAGGAATTCCTGAATATTATAAATAAAGAAATAAAAAATAAAATTTAAGAAAAAATTCTTTATTTTTCAGTAAAAACTTATATAATTCATCGAAATTTAGTTGATTTTATATCCTGATAATTTTCAGATATCCTAATTATACTAGAGGAGGTCAGCCATAAACAAATCTGATACTAAAACAAAAACCAAAGGATTAAGGATCAATGAAGAAATAAGATCCAGCACAGTAAGACTTGTAGGTGAAGAGGGCGAATCCGTAATTGTTTCTCTGGATGAAGCAATTAAAAAAGCGCGTTCAAAATCGCTTGATCTGGTGGAAATTTCTCCGAATCAGGATCCGCCGGTAGTAAAGATAATTGATTACAGCAGGTATGTGTTTGATCAGAGAAAGAAAACAAAAGAAAACAAGAAAAAACAGAAAGTAATACATTTAAAAGAAATAAAGCTGAGACCGGCGATCGCGAGCCATGATTATGAAACCAAAGTAAACCAGGCCAAATCCTTCCTGGAAAAGGGCGACAAGGTAAAATTTTCAATCAGATTCAAAGGCAGGGAAATAGTACATAATGAACTCGGATTTAATCTCCTGGAAAGAGTACTTGCGGATCTGGAAGGGCTGATCCAGATTGAACAGCAGGCAACTCCCGAAGGACGCGCTATCGCAATGGTAGTCTCACCTGTCGCGCACGGGCATAAGAAAAAGAAACCCGCCGCGTCGCAACCGGCAGAGCAAACAGAACAAGACGGGAAAGAAGAGGTAAAAAATGAATAAATTAAAGACAAACAGCGGAGCAAAAAAAAGATTCAAGCTGACAAAAAACGGCAAAGTAAAAAGGTCCAATGCCTGTAAAAGCCATTTGCTTTCCGGCAAGACTACAAAAAGGAAACGGCACCTGCGCAAAGCCAGTGTTGAACCACAGTCTGTTGCGAACAGGGTAAAAAAACTGATGCCGTACGCCAGTTAATATTATTTGAATACGAACGAGGAAAATCATGCCAAGAGCAATGAGCGGTAAAACGCATAATCAAAAAAGAAAAAAAATACTGAAGGATACAAAAGGTTTTTACGGAGCCAGAAAGTCGCTTATCAGGACCGCAAAGGACGCGAGAAGAAGAGCGCTTACCAATTCATATAACGACAGACGCGCCAGGAAAAGCGACTTCCGTGCTTTGTGGATACTCAGGATAAACGCGGCAGCGAGGATCTGCGATATATCCTACAGCAGACTGATCAGCGGCATGCAGAAAAGCGGCATCTCTATCAACAGAAAGATGCTTGCCGATATGGCGGTAAGAGACTTCAACGCTTTCCAGAAACTGGTTGAAACGGTAAAACAAAAGACTGCATAAAATCCTTTAAAAGGCAGATGTATATCAATAGATGTATATCAATAAAAAGAATAAAATAAGCGCTCTTGCGGCGCTTGTTTTATTTTATCTCTGTCCCGCTTTAAATGCAGGCCTCCCTCTTACCGAAACAATTTACACAATTCCCGAAGGCGAAATGACGCTGTCTTTCCGTGAGGAAATTGTAAGGCTCGATTCGGATTACAGGAAGGAAAACTACTCCATAGGCATCGGTTTTCTGCGGGATTTATCCGCCTTTTATTCACTGGAATACCTGCATGACGGACTGTTCAGGAAGTCTTCCGATATTCTGGGCGATTCATTTTTAAAGATCTGGCTCTATATCGGCGATTACAGTAAAATTCTTCACGCCGGTTTATTGCTCTCTTTCAGGATCCCCACAGGCCCGGATGCATACGCAGAAATCCGCTGGAGAAATTTATCCCTGGGGAAGGACGAATTAAAGATCGGGCCCGTACTGAAAATAGACATGCAGGAATCGGTTTTTCTTCACTTCAATCTATTTTACGTTTTCAGGCAGGGCGAAAACGAAGGATTTTACGACGGGTTTTATTTTAATCCGACGAAAAAAGAGACTTATAAAAAACTATTCGGCTTGAATTTCAGATCAAAAGATACGTTTTTGTCGGGCGACAGGTTAAAAAACGATTACGCAATATGTTCCGTCGCGCTCAATACCGACCTTCTTTATCCGAAAACTTCTCTTATCCCATTTATAGAACTATATGTTTCTCACAGAGTATATAAAAAACAATCCGGCGAAAATGCAAATATTCCGATAGAAGGATCCGCGATAAATCCTGTTCTCTTATCCTTCGGACTAAGATATTTCTTTTCCGAATCCGCTTTTTTCGGCGTTTATTATATATTTAATCCCAAAAGGGAAAAAAATTATATTAAAGATATCTTCGGTTTCGATTTTAGCTTGCAATTTTAAACTAAACAGGCTTATAATTAATTATTAACAGAGTTTATATTTAAGCCGAAACTAATAATATAACGTTTCATATAATTTACAGCGGTTTTCGAAATAACCGGTAATGACAATAACAAAATAGTAAACCGTCGTGGTATATGGTGGACGATGTACTTTCATTCACCATAGACCGACTGAGTTTCAATAGATTTTGAAAACAAGATTTAACTAATAAATGCCCCGGGAGGTACCGTAATGATATCAATGCAGCAATTGGAAGAACTGGAAAGCAGGATAGTAAAGGCCTTACAATTAATAGGCGACTTAAGGACCGAAAATTCGAGACTGGAAACAGACAACGAAGCTCTCCAGTCGCAGGCTGAAGAAGCGAAGCTGGGCCTTGAAGAAAAAGAGCAGGAACTGGAAAGGCTGAAAAAAGAACTGGAAGGGATAAGGGAAAAAGAAGAAATCCTCGAAAAGAAAATCATTGAACTCTTAACCAGACTGGAGACGGTAAAAGAGGGTGGGATACCTGCCGGCGATTCCATGGGCGCTGCGGACGTAAAACCGAAAGCGAAAGCAAAAGAGGAGCCCTCTTCAATCGGCGCTCCCATGGAAGAAGATTTATCCGACGAAGAATCCCTTGAGGACTTCAGCGATGACGCGGCAGTCGACACTATTGAGCGCGAAAAAGCTGGAAGCTCCGAAGAAGATGAAGATATAATCATAATCGACGACGAAACGCAAAAAGATGACGATATTGTCGTAAAATCGGAAAGTTCCGAGGAAGATGAAGACGAGATCGTATTGCTGGACGACGACGAAGATGAAATAGTAATCGACGATGTCGACGACGAACTGGTGATCATCGACGATTCAGAAGTTGATTCTTCCGCCAGGAACGAACCAGACGATGATTTTATGATTATTGAAGAAGACGAGAAACCCAAGAAGAAAAAGAAATAATTATTTCACGGATCTGAAAGAGGGAATATATGGAATCCAGGGTGAAAGTCAATATTTACGGCAATGATTACAGTATTGTCGGGGAAGCGGAACCGGAATACGTTTTAAAACTGGCTGAATTTATTGATAAAAAAATGAAGGAGATCGGGAAAACGCTGTCAAGCGGGAACACCGCCCAGATAGCAATCCTGACTGCATTGAATGTTGCGGACGAGTACTTCCAGCTGCAGGAGATGAAGAGAGAGGGAGATGCCGGCGGAGAAATGGAAAAGAAAACAAGAAGCCTGATCTCAATGCTCGATGAAGGACTTATCGGAGACATTTTCTCCGGATCGGAGGCTTTAACTTCAGAATTAGCCAGCCCGGTGAAATAAAATTCCCCGGGGCAAGCCCCCGGTACTGACGTACCGGCCGCCACCTTCGGCGTCGGCGGGGTATTATGTTTCAAGGCGTTATCGATTTGCTCCGCAAATCGATAGGCTTACATACTCGATGCAAGCGTCAAGGTATTACGCCTTGAAATAACGCTTAAATTACCTTAAAATTCTAATCCTCAGCGAAAGCATTCATCATCCCGGCCGCACCTTCGGCAAGGGCTTTCAAGTCATATCCGCCTTCCAGCACCGCGATCAATCTGTTCTCGGAATATTTCTTCGCAACGCCCTTCAATAATTTTGTAAAATTATAATAGGATTCCGATGAAAGCTGTATGGAGGATAAGGGATCGGAAATGTGTGCGTCAAATCCTGCCGAGATTAAAATAATCTGCGGCTTAAATTTCTCGAGCGCCGGGATAATGTCATTTTTAAATGTCTCCATGTATTCCCTGTCCCCGCTTCCTGCATCCATAGGGAAATTCATCGTAAAGCCCTCGCCTTCTCCTGTGCCTCTTTCCGTGTAAGCGCCGGTTCCGGGATAATGCGGGTATTGATGAAGGCTGATATAGAGAACAAACGGATCGGATTCAAACGAATGCTGCGTACCGTTCCCGTGATGTACGTCCCAGTCTACAATGGCAATCCTGTCCAGTTTATATTCCGTCTGAAGATACTTCGCGCATATTGCTATATTGTTGAATATGCAGAACCCGGCCGCATAATTCCTTTCGGCATGATGCCCGGGTGGCCTTACCGCACAAAAACCGTAATCCGCTTTTTTGTTCATAACCGCATCGCACATATTTAGACATCCTCCGGCGGCAAAGAGCGCAATTTCGAAGGACATGCTGCTGACTACCGTATCCATAGAATCAAGAAAGCGGTTGCCGGACTCAATCTCCTCTTTGACCCTTTCTATATACTGCCTGTCGTGTATCAGTTCAATATATTTATAGTCCGCCTTTCTCTTCTCAATTTTTACCAGATCATTATAGAAAGGAAGGGATTTTAGTTTTTTATTAATGGATTCCAGTCTTTCGGGACATTCGGGATGGGCATAACCGGTGTCATGTTGCATATATATATCGTCGTAAAGATAGGCTACCTTAGACATATTAAAGCTCCTGTAATTACTAAAGACCTATTAATTACAAGATTGAAACCAGGCCATATTTTATGCAAGAATTTTATTTGGAGCGCGTCACAAAACCTGTCATTATAGGAAAATTTGTAAAATCGCTATCAATAATGCGTGCAGAGCCATATCAATACCATATATAGGCTTTAGGACGCACTCCTAGTCAACCAGTTCAAACAGAGCCGCGGCTCCCATGCCTCCGCCGACGCACATTGATTCAATCCCGTATTTAGCTCCCTTTTCCCTCATCATGGTGATAAGCTGGGATGCGAGCTTTGCTCCCGTGCAGCCTATTGGATGCCCGAGCGCGATGGCGCCGCCGTTGACATTTATTTTTCGCTTTTCGCTTCCGGACTCCCAGAGTTCTTTTCTTTCGTAAAGACCGAGCTCTCGCAGACTGTAAACAACCTGCGATGCGAACGCTTCATTGATCTCAAAAAGTCCGATATCGTCAATGCTGAGCCCGGCAAGTTTTAACAGCCTGGGGATCGCATAGGCCGGGCCGACCCCCATTTCATCGGGTTTTACTCCGGTTACTACATAATATTTTAATTTTGCTGCGGGTTTTACTCCGAATTTATTTACCGCATCTTCGCTCATTAAAAGAGTCGCCGCCGCGCCGTCCGACATCTGGGAGGAATTGCCTGCCGTGACGGATCCTCCTGCGGAAAATACCGGCTTAAGCCTCGAGAGGCTTTCAAACGTAGACCCGGGACGCACTCCATCGTCAAAATCCTGCATTTTTATTTCGCGTTTAACAGTGCCGTCTGACCCTTCGACATACCTGTACGACGGCGCGGGGACGATCTCTTTGAACATTCCCCTCTTCTGCGCTTCAACGGCTTTCATGTGCGAATGATAGCTGTATTCGTCCTGGCTTTTTCTGTCAATGTTATATCTCACCGCAACATTCTCCGCGGTTATTCCCATCGAAGTAAAAGTTTCCGGCCTTTCCTTTGCAAAATCCGGATGAGGACGCGGCAGATTCCCGCCCATGGGAACCACGGTCATTGATTCAATGCCGCCTCCGATGGCGACATCTGCCCACCCGGACGAAATCCGCATTGCCTGTATCGCTATACATTCAAGCGAAGAAGCGCAGAACCTGTTCAATGTCGCCCCGCTCGTTTCGTCCGGGAATTTTGAGATTTGAGCCGCTACCCTTCCTATATTGTATCCCTGTTCCGCCTCAGGGAAGCAGCAGCCCACAAGAATATCCTCGACATCTTTTTTTTCGATCCCGGGCGTGCGGTCAATTATTCCGTTAAGCACGCTGCTCAGCAGATCCTCCGGCCTGGTCTGGGCAAACGCCCCCTTGCCTTTTCTGCATACCGGAGTTCTTAATGAAGTCACAATAAATGCTTCTCTCATAACTGCCTCTTAAAAAAATCAATAATAGATATTTCCGCATCGCATTCTACGGATACTTAATTTTTAACTCTTTCCGGAATTTTGGTAAATCCAACCGAATAAGTGCCCCCTTCCGGGGAATAGGGGGCTTAAGGAACTTTGACTATTGATTCTAATTTACAATTTCTATTCACTTTCCTAAAATATCAGGAATGATCTCTATGTCTAAAATATATTCTAGATCAACAGCGGCTTCCCTGTTTTTAAAATATGCTCCGCCATTTTTACCGTATTTTCCGTTTTCCAGAGCTCCACAAATGCTTCGCGCTCAAGCTTAAGGAGATAGTCTTCGGAAACCGGCTGTCCCTGAAAGGCTTCCCCGCCCGACATGCAGTAAGCGATCTTTTTCGCGATGAATTCCATATGCGGAGAAACGAATCCGCCGGATTTCATATCCGCCAGCACAGTCCAGACCAGGCCCTGAGCCGCCTGCCCCATTACCGGTATTTTCTTCTTTACGGGAGGCTTATAACCGTCCTCGTTCATTCTGATCGCCTCTTTCCTGGCTTCTCCGATCAGGTGATCCCTGTTAAAAACGATCCTGTCGGCCGGCCTCATAAATCCCATTCTCCTCGCGTCCGCCGCCGATTTCGACACCCTTGCCATCGCAACTGTCATGTAAGCCGGGATAAAATACGCACCGTAATCCGCTATTTTAACCACCGCCGGAATCGATTCCATATATCTCTGCCAGAGATGCATCATGCCCGTGCCGCTCGGAACAAGCCCGGCGCTTATCTCGATCAGCCCCATGTAAAGCTCCGCATGAGCGACGATCCTGTCGGCCGCAAGGCATGTTTCACAGCCGCCGCCAAGCGTCATCCCGTATGGGGCCGCCACTACAGGGAACGGCGAATACTTTACTCTCATTATAGTTGCATGAGCTTCTTTTATGAATTCATCAATCTCCGAATACTTTTTCTGAACCGCCAGGCCGAGCATATAAGCGAGATCGGCTCCGGCTGAGAACGCGGCTGCGCTGCCGGCTGCCTGGTTGCCTATGACAAGCCCGGCGCCGTTGTCCTCTGTATAATCCGCTGCCTCCTGAATAAAACGAATCATTTCCTTATTGATCGCATTTAATTTTGAATGATATTCTATGTTGAATATTCCGTCTCCCAGATCAATAAGCGAAGCGGAACCGCTCGTTTTAATAATGCTGCTGCGCCGTGTTTTTATATCAGCCAGGAAAATGCAATTTTCAGGCAATTGAGTGTCTTTATACCGGTTGGATTTAAAATCGTAATACTGCTTCTTCCCGTTCCTGATCTTATAAAATGTTTTATTCCCGCCTTCCATCATCTTATTGATCTTATTCGGCACTTTAAATCCGGCGTCCCTGATAAGCTTTAACGACTTTTTAATTCCGAAATTGTCCCATATTTCGAAAGGGCCGGCTTCCCATCCGTATCCCCATTTCATTGCATTGTCTATGCCCGTAATGGTATCCGAAATTTCCGGCACTCTGTTCGCGCAATAGACGAAAAGAAAAGCGATCAGTTTCGAAGCGAATGAAGAAGACTCAATAATTGCCGACTGACTTTCTTGCAGATTTTTTAACGCAGAAGCCTTTGCAACGGATTCAGGCGCCGACTTGCTGTCAAAATCTTTATACTGGAAAGTAGCAATATCCAGCACCTGTTTTGTCTTTTTTTTAGTTTTTGGATCGATGATGGTCCTGTAAAATCCGCCTGTATCCTTTGTCTTGTTCCCAAGCATCTTCCTGCTCAGCATTTCGGCAATAAAATCCGGGAATTTGTATATTTCCCTGAATTCGTCCTTTGTCAGCAAATTATACGAATTCGTTCCGAGATGCCCGATCGTATCAATACCCACCAGATCGCAAAGAGCGAATATCCCGGTTTTCGGAAATCCGAATGCGGGTCCGAACATGGAGTCCGCGTCGGTTATCGCCACATTTTCGGTCAGCAAGAGCCTGAACGCCTGCGCAATAAAGGCGGCGCCGATTCTGTTGCCGACAAAATTAGGGGTATCATTGGCAAACACGATACCCTTGCCCAGCGTCTTTTCCGCCCATCCGGCCGCAAATTCATAAACCGTCTTTTTTGCCTGCCCCCTGACTATTTCCAGCAGTTTCATGTAACGGGGAGGATTAAAAAAATGCATGATAACGAAATGATCCGTGAATTCCCTGCCCAGGCCTTCCGACATCGCTTTTAGCGGGAGTCCGGATGTATTTGAAGCGATTATTGCAGTTTCTTTGCGGATTTTTTCAAGACGGGAATAAAGCTGCCGTTTTATTTTTAAATTTTCGACTACCGCTTCAATAATAATGTCGCATTCCTTAAGTTTTTCGAAGTCATCTTCAAGATTGCCGATCTCAATCAGTCTCAAGTCGTTTTTCATATCCATAAATGCTGCCGGATCGGCAGTTTTCATTGCTTCGAGCCCGGATCTGACAATTCCGTTCCGCGCTTCTATATCAGCTTTATCTCCGTTCCTCAGGTCGGGAGGGACAATATCAAGCAGAAGCGTCTGGACGCCGGCGCCCGCGCAGAGAGCCGCGATCCCTCCTCCCATAATACCCGATCCTATCACAGCAGCTTTCCCGATTCTTCTGACCATGGCGGCCTCCATAGATTTTAAATGTAAAAAAAACATAATATAATTTTAAGTTTATCGCAAGCTAAAAAATTATTATTCTTGTAAAATCAAATGTCATTCGAGACCATAAGAACTCATCGCAAAATTAGTGATTTAAATAAGATTCCCCGGGGCAAGCCCCCGGCCGAAGGTGACGTACCGGCCGCCACCTTCGGTGTCGGCGGGGTATTATATTTTTAGATAGCTTTTAACTTATTCCCGGGATTTTAAATTAAAAACAATTTATAATAACATGAAAAATATAAAAGATCCTTTGCAGAAAAAGGAACTCGAAGATATATTAAACGAAATAAAAAATTATAACCTCGAAGATATAGACTATAAAGATTTCATAAAGGATACCGAAGAGTTATTGCAGTCCGAGCTTTTACATATATTGAAAGAAATCAGAAAGGGGGTAAAAGACCATATCCTTGTAGATGTACGTTCCGAAAATGAATTTACGGAAAACCCGATACCGTTTTCAATCAACCTCCCTATACTTAATAATATGGAACGCCATAAAGTTGGTCTGATTTACAGCAAGCATTCCAGTGAAAAAGCTCTTTCCCTTGCTTACTACTTTGCGAAAGAAAAAGAGCGCCAGTACATATCGGACATTTTGAAGTATTCGAACGGGAAAAAAGTTATAATCTATTGCTGGCGGGGAGGCGTACGAAGCAAATACGTCGCAAATCTTCTGGAAGAGAATGATATCCGGGCTGTGCGGCTTCAGGGCGGGCAAAAAGGATTCAGGAAAATCGTTCACGAAATTCTTTACAATAAAACCATTCCCATAATAAGCCTGTCCGGAGTAACGGGCTGCGGTAAATCGGAAATTCTGGAACATATAAAAAAACATTACCCCGATTTTCCCGTAATTCATCTAGAAGAATGCGCCGGACATGCCTCCTCTGTCTTTGGTGAAATACGCTATACCCTTAAAAACGAAGCAAAAAAAAACCAGCAGCAGTTCGAAACGAATATTTTCATGGAGATACTTCCGCATATCGACAGTAAAAATAAGCTGCCTGTATTTTTATCCGAAAGCGAGAGCATAAAGATCGGGGGGCTTATTATCCCTCCCGCGGTATGGAACGGCCTGCATAAAGAAAACCATATCTGTCTTACATGCGCGATGGAAAGAAGAATTGAAAGGCTTGCAAACGATTATTTTTTGCCCGAAAATCAAAACAGCATAATGACTGCGAAAGAAAAAGTCAAAGAACAACTGCAGTTTCTCGAGAACAAACTTGGAAAAGAGAAGATCGGGCATTATAAAGAATGGATAGACCTGGATGAATATCACGCCTTTTTAAAGGATATCATGGAGAACTATTATGACAGGATTTATAAAATGCCTTTAAAGGATTCTCTTCTTACCATAAACAATATTTCAACCGAGTCAACGGTCAAAGAAATATTCGGATTCTGGGATAAAAATGTAAAGTGACGGGATCTATTTGTTTAAAATATGCTTCAATATATCTTTTCTGCTGATTATCCCGACTAATTTATTGGAGGATGTGATTGGAAGACTTTTATAGTTGTTATTCAAAAAAAATTCACTGATCTCAAGCAGATTTGTGTCCTTGTCCATGGTGGCAACCTCGCGGATCATTATATCGGCCACCGATACTTCTTCGGCAGTATCGTAAAAAACAAGCTGCAGCAAATCCTTCTCCGTAATTATACCGGCTATAGTCATATCATCCCGCACAACCGGTATCCCGCTTATCCTGTTCTCCAGTATTAATTTAATCGCGTCCTTCGCGGAAGAGTTCTCGTGCAAAGTCAGAATATTTTTAATCATTATATCCTGTGCCGTAGCCAATTTGCCAACCTCTTAATGAATTTATCTTTCTTTTAATCTTATCGTCCGTGTGCTGTAACAATTGTAATCAATTTTTTTATTATTTCGGTTTGCAATCATCTCTCCAGCAGCATCCGTATTGATCGCAGGAAGACCGCTTTGTTTTATAGCATGACTCGTAACCCTCTCTTGACTGGATATTGCGGATCAGGTCATCTTTTTTCAATTTCCCGTAATCGATGCCCATGCTTTGAGCTTTCCTCTGGATCTCGGCTATCTTCATATATAGAGCCTCCTTATTTTAAAGCTGATCTTTAAAGAAACCTTATATATAATCCAATATACAGATCGTTATTTAACTGTTCCGATTCGTTTTATAGCATTTTTCAGAAAGAAAGTCAACAAAAAAGCCAACCTGGGGGAGGCTGGCTTAATAATAAAGTATGTTCATAATTAAGGGAGGTATAAACACACCAAATGAATATACAAAAAAATAAAATGATCGTCAACAAAATGAATAAAATTTAAACTAATTAAACAGAATAATTTTTTATATGTCTTATAATAATATTTTTTTAAAAAAATTATGCAACCTGTTGACGATTTGAAATACTTTTTATATCATATAATGATTATTTTACTCAGGCTGAAAAAATAACGGCCTTAAGCTGCAACTTAAGGCCGTCTGTCGGGGGTTATCCCGATTTGACATACTGACATACTAAATAGTATATTATTTATATTCTTAATTTATTAAGCCGATACTTTCTTGTCAAGTCAAAACCCCCTGAATTTTTAAAAAATATTAAAACACACTTATAATTTTTGCGAAAATATAGCCTATTTTAAGACAGGTTATGAACAATATGGGGGAGTTATGAAAAAAAAATATTTATTTTCAACTATTATAATCGCCGGAATTTTAGCTCTGGGCATCTACTGTAATATCGGCGGATATAAAAAAGGCTCTTTATCTCTAAAGCTGAACTACACAAGCGATAAACAAAATGCTTTTATCGGGGCGAGATTGCCGGAAATTAATAATCTCATTCAATCTTTCGAAATCTTCCTGAACGGACCATACGGTGAAAGATCTTCTCATAGAACCGACAACAGGGGAAATCTGTATATTTATGACCTGATCCCCGGAGAATGGCTTATAACCGCTACTGCCGTTAATATTGATAAAATACCCGTCGGGTCGAGCAACGCATCCGTAACGATTTTACCCGGTGAAAATGCAGATTTCAAAATAACCATGAGCCCTTATGATGAAGTAGGCAGGCTGAAGCTCTCGATCGGCTGTGATCCATTACTGGCCGGAACTGCCGTATTAAAAGGAAGTCTTGATCCATCCATAGGATCGTCCGGTTCTGTCGACTTTACAATCAGCTGCAAAAAAAACTTTTATGAAAACAAATCGGTGCATCTCGGATATTACATACTGACCATGAAGCTCTTCAATAACGGCGTTCCCTGCGGAGGCGCGGCGGATATTATCAGGATAGTTTCGAATAAGGCGGCTGCAGCATCTATCAAAATTGCAGCATCAGCCGGTAAAGGGGGGGCAAATTTAACATATATACCGCAAATGAATGATGCGGTAAGGATTGTTCTGAAAGATACCGTAAGATCAATAAATCACGGCGGGAGTTTTAAGATCGTTGCAAAACCGGTTAAAAACGATGATGTCATTTATTCATGGTTTATCGACGGTATCTTTAAAGGCTCGGGACCTAATTATAATTATCTTACTATCCCGGGCGATCTCGACAGGGGACGCCACAGAGCCGACGTAGCAATAATCACAATGGACGGCTTTGCGGGCGGCAGCGCGGCGCATGACTTTGAAGTGTTGTAATATCTTTAAGCTCATCTGCTGGATATGCGCTGAACTTGCCTGCTTCGCAGTAACACCGGCTCTAAAAACTTACCTATGTTGAATTTATGCAGAACTCTTTTACGGCGCGGGCAAATATTATGTTCATCGAACAACTTCGTATCTGCTCTCCAGCATCCGGATTTCACTGTATGCAATGTCGTTTAACTCTTTTTCCCGGCCGTTCAATATAAGATCTATCATTCCTATCAGATTTTTCGCGGCAAGCACCCTGGGGATAAACACATAATCTGCTCCTTCCGCATACATATTAAGAGCGCGTTCAACGCTCTCCGCATTAACTATTACTTTAGCATGAGGGCAGATCTCTTTCATGTGCTTTATAATTTTTAAATTATTTGTGCCTACCAGTATCGTGTCGGGAATGGTTGATATTACGACTTTTACGTCATGAACTCCGGCATGATGCAGAGTATCCATATGGCTTATGTCGCCGTACACTACCTGCACTCCGAGACTTTGAAGGGATTCATGAACTTCGGGATTAAAATCAACAACAATAAGCTTCTCTTTTAAGCGCATACCGGGATTTGCGTCCTGAATTTCAAGTATTTCATGGAGCAGCGAGCTTGCTGTCCTGTAGAAGCCAAGGAGGGCTATTTCCCTGCCGGGGAAGGACGTGTCTTCCTCATCCGCCGATTGTATTTCTTTCAAACCGATCATTTTCAAAAATGCCGCCAATGCTTTCTGTATGGAATTACTGTATTTTATCAAATATGTTGATAATATAGAAGTAATTACGAAAGTGAAAATAATTACGCTCATGGTTTCCCGACTTATATGCCCGGCTGAGACACCAAGTGCGGCGATTACTAGCGAGAATTCGCTTATCTGCGATAAATTTACCGGGGTCAGAAGACTTACGCGAAGTCCGTTCCTGAGCGAATAGAGCAGAGGAAAGATCGCCGCAAATCTTGACAGAATAAGAAAGGCTGTAATTATCGCAACAGTTATCAGAATTGAAGGATTATCCATCGGGTTAGGTATCTGCATCCCGAGCGAAACAAAAAAAAGCGTTACAAAAAAATCACGGATATTGACGACTTTGGCTATTACATCAAGATTGTAGGGAAATGTTGATATCGATATGCCGGCAATTAAAGCCCCCATTTCCAGTGAAAGATCGAAAAAAGCTGCGCCGCCGCATATCAAAAAACACCATCCGAGCGAGGAGACCAGGATAAGTTCAGGCACTTTTGCGATCGATTTAAAGATTTTAGGCAGAACGTATTTGCTGAGAAGCATCGCGATTGCAACAAGCAGGAATCCTTCTCCGAAAGAAAGCAGTATCTGCAGTATGTCCGGATTGTCCAGATTCGGCTGAATTCCAAGTAGTATAATAGCCCAGATGTCCTGGAAGACAAGAATGCCCAGAGTAATACGGCCCGCGAGAGTATCGAGCTCGAATTTGCCGTAAAGGAGTTTAACAACAATCGCAGTGCTGCTCAAGCTGCAGCAGGCTGCCAGATATAAAAGATCATATTTCCCTTTTTCAAATGAGTATCCGATAAGTAGCAAAAAACCGATCCCGATAAGGGTATTGATCGGGAACTGCGTGAGACCGCTCAGCATAAGGGATTTGCCCGACGATTTAAGCTTCTTAATATCGATTTCGAGGCCGATTAAAAAAAGCAGCAGTATCAGGCCGAAATGCGATATTGTTTCAATATCATTGAAGTTTTTAACAAAGCCAAATCCTATTCCCGGGCCGATCACTACGCCTGCGGCTATATACGTCAGAAGCAGCGGCTGCTTCAGGACATGTCCTATAAACGCCATTACTGTCGCGGCAATTATCGCGATCCCTACGCTTGCCACGACACTGCCATGGCTGTTGTCTCCCGTACTTTCGGCAAACAGAAAAGCAGTTAAAGAGAAAAAAATTACAATTACTTGATAAATAACTGAGCCTTGTTGTATCTTCTTAAGCATTAACGTTTTTTATATCCTTATTATTGTATATATGGTTAATATTTGTCGATCTTAAATGTCGCCTTATATGTTGACACTCCGGACCAAATAACTTTTGTGCATCGAAATGCCATATTTAATTATCGTCAAAATGAATTGCGGATGGTTAATAATTATTAAAAACAGCATTACGGAACGCATTAAATCTTCATCGTATTTCGACGCATCGGTAATACATGAATAATAGTAAAATTTTGATCATATTTTTCACATATAAAGAGCTTGTTTCCGATCTTCCTTCCTTATAGTACAAAATAATTATAGACATTAAATCCTGAATGTGTTATCTTTTCCACTGATCAGGCATCGTTCTTTTCTATTATTATCATCGGATAAATTTAAAAATTCATCTATGGATAATGAAATAAAATCAATGCAATTCGCACAGGGAGCGGCAATACAGGTTGAGGACACAGCCAATGAAGGTTATTTCTATATCCTCAAATCCGGTGCTATAAGCATCCAGTCAGATGTCCCGTTCTACGGCAAATATTTTAACAAGTACAACGCGGGCGATACCTTCGGGCTTGTATCGGGATTGACGAAAAACCCCTGCAGGTATACTCTCATAGCCGACAATGAATGCGAAATTATCCGCATCCCCATCACTATGCTGGGGAAATATCTCAGGGAAAATAAAAATATATGCATTAAGATAATCTCCCTGTATTCGAACCAGCTAAGGCTGCTCAATAATTATATTGTCAAAAAATATACAGGCCAGCCCGACAGCGACAGCCCCCAGGAACTCTTCAAGGACGGTCGGCACTATGCTGAAACAGGGCAAAACGACCTTGCGGCCTATTGTCTTTATAAATATGTTAAATGGGCCGAATCCAGCCCTCATCTGAATCTTAAAAACATAGAACAGGCAAAAAACCTAATTAAAGATATCAATCAGAATTATAAGCCTCGCGAACACGATTCAAATATCATGCATTTCAAAACCGGAGAGGTAGTTTTCATTGAGAATGAGCCGGCGGAATATTTTTATGTGATCAATACGGGAGCGGTAAAAATTTCCAAGCTCGTAAACAACCTGGAATTCATCTTATGTATTCTCCGGGACGGGGAAATATTCGGAGAGATGTCGATTTTAAACGATAAAGTCCGTAATGCTTCCGCAATCGTTTTCCAGGATGCCGACATCCTGAGGCTCTCCGAAGAGACGTTCATGGATACTGTCGGGGACAAGCTGCTTTTAAAAATATTCGAAAGTTTCGCGAGAAGAATATGGTACGCTCATCAGAGGATCTCGCTTTTGGGCATGGACGACCCGAATGCAATGCTTTATTCATACCTGCAGATTCTTATCTCCGACATAAACTCCAAGAACAAGTCGTGGGACATCAATCAAAAGGAGTATATCTTTGCGCTTTCGCTTTTCGATCTAAAAAAGATGATAGGCAGCGCAGAACTGGCTGACGAATCGATACGAGATTTTCTGTCCGATAAGAATATAGACATTTCAAATCACATAATAAGAGTTATCGACAGGAAAAAAATCGACGACAAGGTCGCGCTTTACAAAAGCAGGCACCGCAAAAAGTATCTCTTTGACATGCCTGCGTAGCACACTCGCTGGAACCGGAAAATCCATTTGTATTACCTCCTCTACCGCCGTTGCGGGAGAGGGTGGCCGAAGGCCGGGCGACAGGCAGGAGTGCCTTAGTGTCGGGTGCGGGCAGGATGCCCGTTTGCACCTGGCCGAGGGATTTCAGTCCGCAGTTCTGATTATCTTTCCTTTAACATGAACTATGTCAATCGTGCCGAGTATCCAGTACTGCCTTTCATGCCAGAGCTGCATTTCAATTAAATTGTCCCCGCCTTTATTATTAACAGTCTCTTCTATCACTTCATGAATTTTTAATTCCGGAGTAACCCGTAATATCCAGAACAATTTAAAGCTGCTTATATAAAACTCAACAGGCTCAATTATTTCATACCTGCCAGTAAACAAAGGACGCGCGCTCGGTTCAAGTCCTTTTACATGCGTGCGTATACCGAGACATGCCGAGAATGCCATAATAGAAAAAGCAAGCAAAAGTGCTTTTATGCGCTTTGCAAAACATCTCTTTATTATTTTTATTTTAATACGGCTCAACATACATGCTCTGTTCCTGTAGTTTTACAGCTTCGCCTTCCACTATTACCCTTGTGAAGCTAATGAAAAAATAATACTGCCAGCTTTCGTAGCATTTAATATTTATTAAGGCATCGGCCTTTTTTTTATACAGCGCGTCATCGATCGCGCTCTGTATATCCGGTCTCTGAATGCTCCAGAGCCCGAAGATGGCGACGCTTAAATTACCTTCGCCTTCGACTTTACCCAGATTTTCCGAGATTCTTTTACCATTAAGAGGCGTATTGGAAGATGTAATGCTTACAGGCGTCGTCGCGCATGTCGCGAAACTTGCAATGCAGAATAATATTATAATTATTTTGAATTGTTTTTTCATATATAATTCCTCTTTATTATTTAAACTACAATCTGCCAGAAAAAAGATTTAATCCCATTAAGTTAAATTTTGTTAATCCTTTAATCATGTTAATCATGGTTAAAATTTTACTTCAACTCCGAAATTTGGCAGCATTGTAAGGCCTTCCTTCTCTTTCCTTACCTTAGGGTTACTGCCTTGAGAATAACCTCGATCCCAGTACCATTTATATTCATATTGCTTATTCGCAAATATATTTATTATTTCTACATACCAGCTTATATTTCCCCATGCATGAGGTATCCTTCGCGTATATCGCATATCGAGCTGCCAGTAAGGGGGAAAACTCTTTGAATTTCTTTCGCCATTCTTTGGAACATATCTGCCATAAGAATCCGGATTAGGATGTTCTGGGGTATCCTCTTTTAATCCTACAATTGGCGTATATGGAAATCCGGAGTAATACTGCAATTTACCGCTCACGGTATGATTCCCATTCTTATATCCTGCAATCAATTTAAGACAATGACGCTGTTCAAACTCTGATGTTATATATTTATTCCCATAACTATCTCCGATATAGCCCTGATATTCTCCTTTGTAGTATTCACTTGTTGGCAATCCGGACTTAAACCTGGAACGGGTGTAGGTATAACTCATCCATCCATACGGACCGTCCATGTTCTCTCTTAAATCCTTGCGTATCATAATCTCAAAGCCGTGAGTCTTTTGCTTGCCGGAAGACAATCCCGGCAGTTCCTTCCCATCCGGTTCCGTATGAGGGTACGCCACGGGCATATCATAAAAATAATTTTTGAACAGCTCAAGCTTCAACGTAAACAGATCGAACTCCTGTTCTGCTCCGACAGCCGCATGCCAGGCTTTTTCGGGTTTAAGCTCTTTGCCAATTTTACATATATCGGTATTCGTATTAAAAATAAAAGGATTTGTCTGCACGAAATAACTGTAATGCCCTCCTGCCGCGGAAATCGTCGTATCCGTATTAAACTTATAACTCGTCATAAGACGCGGATCGAGTGTAGCTGTCCTTGCCCGGTTGAGGTAATCAGAACGCACGCCCGGAAGAACCGTTAGCCCGGAATAAGTGAACCTGTTTTCCAGATAACCGCCGATCTTATGATTTTTGATCTTTTCATGAATAGGATCAGCCCTGTAGGATTCCAAATTTTCAGGATCGTCCAAACCCAGAGGCAAGAGCGTTTTGCCTTTAGCTGTAAAATAATAAAGAGTATATTCAGCAGCGCCGCGCAGCTCCGAATGGCCGTCCATCCATTTGTAATTTGCTTTATCCCTCAGGCCGAATACCCATGGCTTTGAATGGTATTTAAAATCTTTTGCCCAATCCGGCGCATTTTCAGACGGCAGATCAAAATAATAATAAAAATCCGGGAGGCTGCTGAAATATATAAGCCTGTTTGAAAGATCATTTGAGAATTTCGAGTCCAGATACAAAGCCTGGTTATGCGATGTAACTTCGTACTTAAATTTCATATCTGTAAACATAGGATCGGAGCCTTCTTCGAGCATGCTCTCCTTTAAGAGAACTCTGAAGAAATCCCTGTGCCCGAAAAGAAGCATTGTAACCGAATTTACGCTGTCGATCCTGTATTTGCCCTTGAACTGATAATCCCAGTACTCCGGCGAAACGGGGATCTCCTCATCCCTTATAAGCTCCATTGCTTTAATGCCGAGAGCGATGTACCCGTATCTCCCGGAGCCTATAAAATACCCCCTGTTGTCGATCCCGTCTTCTTTCTCGGGATGCGAAGGCGTATCCGTAATAAGATTGCCGGAGCCGTCCGTAAGTATGGGAGTCTTGATAAGTGCCGATGCCGATAACAGGCTGATGTCCGTATATCCGCCGAATTCATTTACTTCATCGATAGTAGTTATATTTATAACTGCAGCCGTCGATGAGCCGAATTCTGCGGGGAATGACGAAGAATAAACATCCACATCCCTGATGAGATTGGTGTTGATAATGGAATGCAGCCCGCCGAAATGAAGCGGGTTATCAATTGGGATATCGTCAATAAAATAATTGTTCGAGATCGGGTCTGCTCCGCGTATTACCAGGGGGCCAAAAAAACCGCCATATGTGTTAATGATGCCCGGAAGGCTCGTAAGCGCTCTTATTGAATCTCCGAAAGAACCCGGTACTTCTTTTATCTCTTCCGCAGTCATAGTCTGTCGGGAAACGCTCTGGATTTCTTTTTTCTTTTTTTCCCTTGTCCCCTTAATTATTAAAGGCTTAAGAGTGCGTTTGCCGTCTCTGGATTTGTTCTTTAAATCGGCATCTCCTGCTTTATTCTCTGCAGGAGCCTGAGCCAGTTCAGGTTCTCCTGCATCAATTTCACCGGATTCCGTCCCGGTCATTGCCGAATTATGCTTATTGGATGCGGCGGGAAGATGACCTGCGCCGGCGGAAATAAAAAAGATTACGGATAATAAAAAAATATACGGCAATTTTTGTCTGTTAATTAACATACCGTATATTTTTTTAAGACAGATAAAATATGTAAATTGTTTTTTTATTTATTGTAAAAAGAATTCATGAATAAAACTTTCTCAGTGTCATCATTAGTCAGTTTCCACAATTCCTTCATCTTCTTGTTCATCTCTTCCATATAGCCGCGGGTAAGATAATACTGTACCCTGTCAAAAAACAATATTACCCTGTCGTTCAATTCCCTCATCTGATGGAGCTGAAACGCGGAATCGAATCCGCTTTCGTTTACAACGAATAGCCATAATAACCTGCGGAGAAGCACCATTGTCCTGAAAACCTCGCATAACGGTACACTCTTGTTGAAAAATTCCTTGCCTTCATCTGCCCATTTCATTCCGATTTCCTGTTTTGTCGTATCGTAGCTTACCCATTGATTCAAATGCTTAAGGATATATTCCGCTTTTTTACGCACAAAATCGACATTTTCCGTCGTAAAACTGGATATCTCATGATTTTTTATATGATTCAACCATTCTTTAATAATAACGTCGCTGTGTTTTTCCACGAACTCTACCAATTTATTCGAAATTAAATGCATCATACGCGCCTCCTGTAAATTTTTAAAAATTTTTTTATTATACTTCTAAAAGAATATTCTTTGAAAAATATAAACTTGCTATAAATTAATACCTCCTTTGTCTATTCTTTGAAATTTTAAAGACGGATAAAAATCATTATAGAGCCCAGTAAGTCAGCGAATTTCATCCTGCCCGAATATGTCCCCAGCCTTTACAGGCCGATTGAAATATTTTTTTCACAGCCAGCAATAATTGCGTTTTTACCGGCCTGCTTCTGCAGAAAATGACGCCTGTATAATATTATCTTATTTTCCGGAGACAAATTCAATAAATTAAATATAGTGCATTATTTTTTATTGTCCCGCTTATTCCTGAAAAAATCCCTGAGGATAATCGATGATTCATCTCTTAAAATTCCGAACTCAATTTTAGGCACATGATTCAGGGAAGAGTTGCCGCAGACGGAAAGAACAGTGCCGCATGCGCCGTATTTTTTATCTTCTGCGCCAATTAACACGCTCTTAATTCTCGCGTGCACAATGGCGCCCGCGCACATCGCGCACGGCTCTTTCGTAACATAGAGCTCGCAGCCAGAAAGGCGTTCATTATTGAGCACGCGGCTGGCTTCCTCTATGCAGATGATCTCCGCATGCTTCACCGGGTCGCGAAGCCCCCTGTTGCAGTTGTGCGCCCTTGCTATCACAGCTCCGTCTTTAACGATCACAGCGCCAACGGGTATCTCGCCGCTTTCATAAGCCGTCTTTGCCTCTTCAATGGCAATGCTCATGAAAGCGTTCTTTTGTCCGGAATCATTCGGCATATTTGTCTTTATATTCGGAGTATTTATGAAGAAAAATGATACGACAATTATAATTAAAGTTCTACAATCTGGGATCGATGTTGCCCGGGCCGCCGCATTCCGGCGTATAGCATGTCACGTTGTTAAACAGGCACTTCTCCCTGCACGAAGGACAGGTCTCCGGAGGCGCGGGAGCAGTCACAAGATAACCGCATTTCGAGCATTTCCAGAAAGTCTGGCCGCATTCGGGGCATACGTCATTATCAAATCTTTCTGCCGAAGTAAAGCCGCAGCTCGCGCATACAAATTCGTTCGATTCCGCCATACAGCCTCCTGAATAACTAATTGTATTATAATCCTGTTTATTAATATTATTTTAATAAAATTCAACCTTTTTTTATTAATATTTCTTTGTGTTCAAATCTTCAATCCGCGGCGTCATTGATTTATATAAAAATTTTTCATTATTACTTTCATAAAGTCATTTTAAAATTAAATTTTATTTGTTGATAAATGATTGAAATCATAATAAATTTTTTCGTATGATAATTTCACAGTTCCCTTACATACAAAAGGAGGTATGAAGATGAAAGATATTATAGGGATCGCATGGTACAAAGATGAAGATACTTTTCGCAGGGCGATTGCTTTATATACCGATACCAAAGATATGCCTGTTTCCTATGAAAAATGGCATGCTCTCGTGAACAAAGAATTAAAAGAAATTAAAAATGCCGGGAACATCGCTCTCCGGGTTGATATCGAACCGGGAACATTTATTGACTGGTGCAGGGCGCATTCTTTTCTGCCGAATTCGAAGGGTAGAGTTGCGTATGTCAATTATTCCGAACTCGAATATGAGAAAACCGGCAAAGGAACGATAATTGAATAGCCCGGTGACGCTAAAAAAGATAATTGAACCAGTTGCGCAAAGGCAATTATCTTATGCAACGGATTTTCATAATTGCTCGGCTGATTGACTATTATGATTTAATTATGAACGCTAGCGGATAAAGTGATCAAATGTGTATCAATTTTCCGCCTCAAATACCCAATCCATGGACTCTTCGGCGGCGGCAACATTAAGTCACAGGATGTGATGAATGCCGTGAAGGCCATGAATGGCCGGGAACAGCCTGTTGCCTTAAAATTGATACACATTTGATCACTTTATCCGCTAATTAATACAATTCTTACTAGAAGTCATCTCAAAATTATGGATTATTATAAATGATTAACGATAAATAGGGATACATTACAAAATTTTCTGCGGAATACCTTCCTGGTAAGTTTTACATGCTTTTGAACGCTACTGCATCAGGTCTGAAAGGCGTCCTCAAAAATTTTCTAATGTATCCCTATTTATCAAGAAATAAAATATAATTTTGAGATGACTTCTAGTAAAAATCAGCAATTATGAGTAAATTACATCCCGCGTTTATGCAGAAATCTCATGAAAAAAACAATGCCGGCACAGACAATAGCTATGAGAACCCAGTGAAAAGGCGGGCTTATTCCAAGAATATCCGGAAATGTAATTTTCCCGTACGCTCCCCACTTCAGCAGCGAGTCTTTGAAAGAAGTGTAAGCCTCCGCGTAAATGCCAGCCCCGACCAGCATTCCCGGAATAGCGCCCAATAGGGCATCGTACCTGCCTTCCGCGACAGCGCCTATGCCTGTCGTGGGGCAGTATCCGGCAAAGGCAAATCCAATGCCGAAAATCAGACCTCCTATTATATTCGCGGGAATTACCGTGGATTTTGGATTAAGCGCGAGAATGCCTATATCCCTGAAAAAATAAATACCGATCATGCCCACAACAATTGCGGATAGCATTACTTTCAGCATTGTGAAGTCTTTAAGCCTTAACATTCCCACAATCGTTTCGTACCTGGTCATTCTGCTTTTTTGGATCGTAAAACCGAAAACAATGCCTATCAGCAAACCGGCTATAAGCTTGAGTTCGGGAGATGTTATAAAAGGAGCCATTATTTACCTCCTTTCCCGTATAGTATACGGGCTGAAATAATGCCCGTTAAGAACATAAAAAACACGGTAATCCAGCTGCTTACCGCGAGCTGCAGGGTCCCACTGACCCCGTGACCGAGCGGTCAACCGTCGGCCATACGGGCGCCGAACATAAGTATGATTCCGCCTGCAAACGCGAACAGCCAGCGTAGCAGCTTTCCCGGGCCGAAGCGTTCCTCCCACATGACAGGGACGAATCTATTCGCGAGCTTGCCGGTGAACTTTGCCGAAATAAATGCGCCGATAAGACAGCCGACAACAAACATCCATTGCCAGTCGATCACCGGTTTTTCTTTTATGAAGTACGGCAGATTACCGACATAATCCGAGGCAAAGAATTTTTCGATCATGCCGGAAGTCCGCACGTACGACGTAGATGCGCCGAGCGGCGCTATTGTGAGAAAAGCTATCCAGCTTAAAAGCCCGATGATCGCTCCTCCCGCATAAGGCGACCAGCTTTCTTTTTTTAACCAGTTCACGCGTACCTCCTTATAAATAAAAATTTTAAGTCTTTAAATCCGCATCCCGACTTGGACGTTTGAATAATGCGCCTTACAGTAATTCAGTCAGCAATGACGTTTAAAATTTTTGGAATTATAGGCGGCGGATAAAAAAATTATGGAAGAAATTTCCGCAAAAGTCAAACTAATTTCCGTTGCTCATGCGACAACAATAAAACAGATATATGAATCTGTAATTTTGAGACGGCTTCCGGTAAAATATCATAAACCTATAAGAAAAAATGCGACTGCGCGCTATGAATATATACGCATTGTATCCAGTGATATTTTAAGATTGCGTTCCAGGCGCGCGCGCTGCCATTCGTCGAAATCCTGCGGGCGAAGCGTCCTTAGAAGCGAGATTACACCGGCTGTCTGCCCCGTACTTTCAGAAAGCACCCTATCCAGGTCAACGCCGGAAAACCGCAGTGTCATAAAATGCTCGTCATTGACGACCAGATGTTTTGTTATCTCGAGATCCTCATGCCTCACTCCTGTCTTCTCCAGCGCCTGCTCGATCTGCCGGCCGCGGTCGCCATAACATCCGCGCAGGTCGCAGTAAGCAAGATAATAAAGACGTTCGCCGACAAGATAAGCCACGGCACCCGGATCGTCCTTAAAGTATTCCCAGAATGCACGGTCATAGGACGGCAGAAAGAATCCAAGAACGGAAAAGCCCGGATTCGGCAAACGCAGCTTCACGGCTTCCGAATAGAAAAGATACAATAGTTCTCGATCCATTGCCTGGAATATAGGTTTTACATTGATATGATCTCCGAAACCGAGATGCAATACATCGTGTACAAAGCTCTGCAGGTGATCCCGGATCCAGCCGTTGACAATTTGCCTCACTTTTGTCTGATCTTTTTCACGTTCATGTTTGCGTACGTAATCACGAAGCGCGAAAAGGTCATTAATATGTTCGATATTTATCTCTCCAAGAAGCCTCTTGTATTCCCTGTAGCAGGCGAGAAGCCTGGTCAGATACCTCTCATCATCCGGTGATTCGAATTCAACTGCTTTCCCCGCATATAGAGACATCAGGCTGTTCTGTTTCTTAACTGCTTTTCCGAGGTATAATGTCGCTTTTTTTGAAGATATCGTTACCCAGTCCCCTTCACGCACTACAACATTATCCGGGCTGTGCAATACGCCATCCTTAAATCCGAGACCGGCGCGTTCCAGATCGAACAGGCATGGTATGTTGTTCGCCCATGCCCATTGCCTTGTATGGACGACAGCATTACCCAATGCGCATAATCCGGAACAGCATTCCTGCGCGGTCAGGTCAGTCGCCGGATTGAAACCTTCCTTGATCAGCACCAGCTCGCGCTCTCCCTGCCGGTATGCGGCCAGAGCAGCTTCGTTCGAGAAAAAGACTTTACCCGAAGTCATCAGGCGCGGAAGCGTGGAAACGCCCCGCCCTACCGGGACGAGTTCGGCGTTCTCTGAAACATAGTACGAGGGTGATTCCAGGCGTTTCAAATACTGCGGCGTAATATACGCGCATACTTCTTCCTGGGTCAGTATGCCTTCCTTGAGCAGGTCGAACGCAATTATCACGGCGGCCTGAGGAGATTTGTTAAGATGATTTATCTGCAGCACATGGAATTTACCGTTCTCTACGGCATATTCAACGGTCAGGCCGTCTTTAAAAAGCCGCTCAAGCTGCAATCCGAAGGAGTTCAGGAATCCGGCAATTAGAGGATGGTTGATTTCAAGCTCCCCGTAAGTCCGGAAGAAGCTCTCATGCGGGACTATGCTCCCTGTCATGATCTCATCACCGAAGATATTCTCATGATAGAAAAGATGCATACCTTCGCCGGATTCCGGGTTGCGCGTGTTAATGACCCCATAGGAGCCGTTTATGCTGAATACCATCCGCTGGAGTATGACTGCCATTCTGGGAACCGACTTCGATGTGGCTGCCGCGAGAACATCGGCTTTCGACGCAAAATCCCTGTACAGATGATCAAGCACGACTGCCACCTGCCGGTTTACCGAAACGAGAACCGAACCGTCCGCTTTCGATATCTCCTTTTCGAGGAATTTCACGTAATTATTTTCCCGGACTCGGCTCCCGGCACCCGGCAGAGCGGCAGGAGTAAGAATGCTTAATAAAGTCTCAAGATTCTTTATATAAATACTGCGCGCGGATTCGGACGAATATTTCCTGCCAAGCTCCGGAAGCATCCCGGCCGTAATCCCGACGCATAATGCGGTTTCCAAATAGCCGGGAATATATTTCGCGCATACGCTGCGTACGGATATAATAAGCGGATTTTTTATATCGCCGAATTTTAGACCAGTCATGCTGCCGAGCGTCTGCAGCGCTTCGCCGGCCGCCTGCTCCCGCTCACTGCTCCCGGCTTCATGCAGCGCTGAAGTCAGAATGATGAATTCCGGAACGGGACAGCCGAGTTTTAACGCGGTATACAGATTTACCCCTTTATCGCCGATAAAATCAGGATCAGCGCTTCCGCTTTCCCCGCCGGTGAACAAATAATGATTTGCCCTGTGCGTTGTCTCCGCAAGGGCATTATCCGGCCGTCCGCCCCCTTCCATCCTGATCTTTAAGACTTTCTCAATGCGATCCGCATCCCATTCGCTGAAATCTGAACGCTTTAGACTGTCTAATATTTCGATATACTCTTTTATTTTACCCGATGCTTTTTGTTTAAGCAGGTTAAGATCGATACCGCTGTATTTCAGCGGCAGCAATCGCTTATCCGACCTGACAAACTCCGCAGTTATATCGAGCCGGTCGATTGAAATCCCTTTATTCTGCAGAAAAGACCGCAAAGCTCTCCCGCGGTCGCCATGTTCGCTCTTTATATCCTCGTATGCGCAGTGATACAGTCTCTCTCCGATCAAATAAATAATATCACCGGGTCTGTTACTGAAGTACCGCCAGAAAGCCGGATCGAGCTCTGGCAATAACGCTCCAAGGGTCCCGAATCCGACATTTTCAATATGCCTGGCGGCCATCGCCAGGTAAAATTCACGCTGATGCTCCGAAGAAAGCATCGTGAAAATTTCCCGGATTTTGTAATGATCCCCGTAACTCACATTTAAAAACGCTTCGATCAATAGTTCCATATTCCGCGCAGCCCATGAGTCTATCGCTTCCTTTGCATTTTCAAGTCCATCTTTACCGGCCAGCGTGAGATACCTGTAGGCATCGTTAAAACTTTCAAAACGTTCTCTTCTGATCGTCCTCATTATATCAAGGTATTTGCGGTAATTTTCCGCCAGCCTGCGATAAAGATTCTCTTCTTTTTCCGATCTGAATGAAACCTCAGACCGTTCCATCAGCTGGGAAAACATGGAGCGTTGCTGTACCGCTTTGCCCCTGTAAAGGCTGTATTCTTTCGAAGAAATGCTGACCCATTCTCCTTCCTCAACCGTATCGATACCGTTTGTCAGCTTTCCTTCGCGGAATTTAAGCCCGCTCTTCTGCAGGTCGTATAGGAATGGCGTAACTTCGCGCAGGGCTATCTGTCGGGCATGTACTACGGCATTCCCGAGCGCGGCGATTCCGGCGGCTTTCAGCAGGATATCCTTATCCCTGACGGTGTTGAAAGACTCCTTAAGGATGATGATCTCGGTCTCCCCGGCTTCAAGCGCCTTCCTGAAAGATTCGTTGGAGAAGTAAACCCTGCCTGTTACCATGGTACGCGGAAGAACGGAGATCCCCCTCCCCAGAAGCTTCTGAGTGCCGCTTGCTTTATAGCTTAGAGGAGTGGTGAGACGTTTGACGTGCATCGGTTTTATAATTGTCATTATATCGGGTTCCGGCAGCAAGCCTTCTCTGATCAGATCAAAGACGATAATGAACGCCGCTTCAGGGGATTTTTCCAGGGTATTCACCTGCAGAACATGCAATGTCCGGCCGTCGAACACGACTTCAAGGGTCAGCGCATCGTGATACAGCCCTTCAAGTTTAAATTTATTCCGCGTTATAAACTGAAATACCTCCGGGAAAGTCTCAGCCATCAATTCCGGCGTATCGGCATGTACAGTACGGGGTTTAGCCCCGCCGGTCATGATCTCGTCGCCGAATATCCGTTGCCTGAACGTAAGCGATAAGCCTTCGCCGGTGTCCGGATCCCTTGTATTAAGCAGCCCGTACCAGCCCGCGATGCTCCATGCCATCCTTTGAAAGATGAGAGCCGGATTAGGATATTCTTCCTTGACGGAAATGGAGAGCGAGTCTTCGCGGAACTTGAAATCTTCATAAAAACGTTCAACAATGTAGTTAACCTGACGCATTGAATCCGATAAGAGAAGGGGATCGATGCCCGATATCTGAAGCTCAAGAAGGCGTATATATTCCCTGGTCTGTTCGTTATCGAGATATTCATAAACCGGATGGTTCCGTTTTAAAAACGAAATATATTGCTGTATCTCGTTCTCTTTCTCCAGATTATTCGCGCGCAATAATTCTTCGAGGGTTTTAATATAGGTATGAACGGCGGACTGTTCTCCGATCTCCTTTGTAAGCGAAGGTATTTGTTCTTTGACCATACCTATGCAAAGGCCGGTAGGGAGATACCCCGGGATATATCTGGAGCATATCTCTCTTATCGAAAAAATAAGCGGGTTGTCGGTTGAGCCGAGTTTTTTGCCTGTCAGACGTTCGAGGCCAAGCACAGCCTCGCGGAGCACATTCCCGAGCTCATCCTTTTCCAGTTTATACGCGGTAGACTTTACTACAACGAACTCGGGCACCGTACAGCCGGCGAAGCGGGCCTTCAGAAGATTAATTGTCTTATCCCCTGTCAGCGCAGGATCCAGGTCGAAATTCTCCCGCGGTAAAAATACGTGATCCTTCCCATTCATCGGATCCGAACTGCTATCTATCTTACGCATTGGCAGCTTCGCTCCTTCATAGAGGACGCCTTCCAGACCTGGTACAATAGCGTTCGAAAACATGAAATGCCGACTGCGAAGGTATTCCGAAAAAAATTCTCGACCGACAGGATGCCGGAAGTGCCGCTGAAACCATATAATTACCGATCAGTCGGCCTTATCCGGTCAATTTCCGCTGTAAATGCCGGAAACCTCGCGTATCAGAGAATACAGCTCGTAGCCTTCCCTGTGTTCTTTACGGATCTCTTTTAAATAGAACTCCGCGATTCGCATCAATTTAACAAGGTCCTCGAATTTCATATGCTCAATATCTTTTGCGGTAAACATGCCTTTTTTACCGTATACATCCTGCAACGGTTTATTATGAGTGATAATATCCACCGCCTTCGGATGACTGGCAATGCGCCGCATATTTTCCTTTGTAAGTATACGATCGACCGCAATGATCATCATCCCGCAGGCCTCTTCACGTATCAATTCCCACAGGTCCTTTCCTTTCATATTTGCAACAACGCGGGACATTGCGAGGCTCATTGATAGTATGGCGTTCATGCCGAGATTGCCCTTGCGCTGCATGATCTCGATCTTGCGGGCAGGCGTATCACCGGTCCTGCTTTCGCCGCGCTGCTGTGATAATTTCAGTTCCGCATTTAATAAAATTTTATCGATCCCTTTGATGCTGGTCAGGTCTGTAAGCTTCATGCCGACAAATTTTTCTTTCAGAAAAACCAGGACGTTATTTACCGCGGTCTTGCATCCCTTTCCCTTATAACGTTCCGCGTTCTCGAATAGAGCAGTCAGCGCTTTATCTTTGGTTTCCAGTATCTGCGCGCGTTCGACGCCTTTTTTGAAATTGAACGTCCCGTCCTCCTGCTTGTTGAAAAAATCCGGATATTTCGGCACTATTGTATTGTCGCACGATATAGTGCTGTCGACAAGGTGGATAGCCTCGCCTGTGCCGGCGGATGTCCCCAGCGGCGTGGAACCGGTGAACACAAACAGATTGCTGTATTTGCTCTTCGGAACTCCGATATGAACGTCAACGCGGACAGTCGGGTTGCCGGAGTTAGTATTATCTTCATAGGCGACAACATCGGTAACCATGAGCCTGCCTATGATCTCATTGACCTCGGCTTCGAGATTTGTATCAGGCAATTGAGTTTTATGCGTTTCCTCGTACGATTTATTAAGATACGCCGCTATTGTCTTGATTATCTGTCCGTATTTAACCAGTCGCTCGGTGTTCGCGCCGCCTCCTGCCTTGAGGCCGAGACAGTTAAAAGCCATTGCAATCTCCGCCTCGAAGGGGTCGTTAGGCGATTGCGAGCGGTGCGAAACAACCACGTGAATATCTTTGCCTGCCGCGACCAGGAGAGCGTTGATCGTTTCTGTAAGAGTGCCTATCTGGTTGGCTTTGCATAGAAATGAATTCAATTCATCTGAATCGGCCGCGTTCTCAATCGCGCTGTCGCGGGTCGTAACCGAATCATCGCCTATGACGAAGACTTTATCGCCCAGTTCCTTCATTATGAGCTTCCAGCCTTCATGATCGTCCTCGGCCGCGCCGTCTTCAATTGAAAGAATGGGAATACCCTGCATCATGGCATCCTTATATAACTGCACAACTTCTTCGCGTGTCATAATGACCTGGCTTGCATCGCGCCAGAAAAGGTATAGGCCGACCGCGTTCGGCAGCTCCATCTTTTCGCGATACGCGATCTCCAGTTCGGACATTGCCGGGTCCAGTGCAAGGGCAACGTCTTTGCCCGGAGCGTATCCGAGGTCTTTAATCGCCTGCGTCATCATTCTCCAGAGACGCTGCTCCGGCACCTTATCCTCTACTTCTCTCGAAATATTTGCCGCTATTCCGCCTTCCAGGCCTATGCCTTTTGCGGTGCAGCCGTCGGCTTTCTGGATAATTTCCTGAAGACGCCCCTGCAGCGCCACAGTCATTTCCTGGGCTTCTTCATATGATCCTGCCGAAAGAGGAATGAACATAGCTTCCTGCATTGAAATATTGCTTTCCGGGTACTGCTTCTCCGTATGGCGCCCGCCCATCCCGGAATTGCGGAATCCCCACGGCGCCTTGAGCTTGCTCAGGTTATCCAGATCAACCCACTGGATACGCGTCTTTATCATCTTGTCCTTTACGCCTGCTACTTTATTGAACCAGTTGTCTTCCTTCTGCAGAAGCTTTTCCGCTTCCGACGCTTTAAGCGCGGCGAGTTTTTCCCTTTCTTTGAATTTCCTCAATGCTTTATTATCCGCGGGTATATTAAAACCGGCAACTGCTCCGACGGTAAATAAGAAACGTGCGACATAGGAGGCAACCATGGAATCGAAGAAGATCGAAAGACCTCCGATCACCAGCGAGACCGGAAGAGTGGCCAGCATCAGCATTTTGCTGGCGCGGGGTCCCGCAGCGCTGACTGCCAGGTTGAAAGGATTCTTGGAGATAAAATTTGCGAACATGAACCTGCCGTCGGTCTTGTCAACGCCGGGAAATTTTCCCCATGGGATTTGCAGGAAAGCTCTTATAATATGTAATGCCCTTCCGAAGAAACTTAATTTTGCATATTCGGCATATTTTAACTGTATATCATCATTGAGAGCGCTCAATCTCCCTGCCGAGAGATAATGCCCCAGCTCGTGAACGGCAATGGACGTATGCCAGGATATATATACGAACACCAGGCCTATCAGGGTCTCAAGCGACAGGTAGAGCTCCTGCATGATCTCATATTTGCTGTATAATTTACTGCTTGCGAATGAGATCGGCCCCGTCATTAGCGCGGCGTGAGCCGAGACGAAAGTGTTAAAAGCGGTTACATCGGCTCTCGACAAAGCCGCTTTTGCTTTCCCTAGCAATGTTTTATGCGGAACGCCGTCAGTTCCGGTAATTGCCTCAGAAATTTTATGCAGCCGTAACGGAGCAACTTGCTCTCTCCCGTTTTTATGTCGATCTGAAAACGAATAAGAATCTTCTAAAAGATCATTAAGCACACTTTGCCGGACTTCATTTAATTTATGCATTTTAAAAGTTTCCTTTTATTATATTGTTATATTTACAAACATTCCCCAATTCCGGAATTCATTTATCCCGATTAAGAATAATCGGCGACCTTTATCCGAATTATTGAAAAATAATTTATAAAAAAGACGGGGGATAGAAGTGTTTCTCCAGACGAAATTACGCCTGTAGAATCCATAACCGACCAAATCCGGATAAAAGGTTATCCTCAAAGACTTACAGGAGATTAAGCTTGTGATTCTGATCCGTCGTATGACTGCCTGGAAAAAGAAAGACATATCGGTTTAATTGCACCTCATAGAAATAATCATAAAGTAATTCCGGGTCAAAATTGATTAATCTGCCGCAATTAAGAAATAATGCCGTTATTTGCACGGCTTTCCATTCTTTAAAGACTCGCCGTTCGTTACGAATATCATATTCAGAATTATTATGCTATGGTTTTATACGTGTTGTATTACTCCTGAAAAAATTTTTAAATGACATCCGGTCAAATGGATCCGGAGCGCGTTTTAAAAGCCATACCGATTCAAGAAAGCCGGGGTAAAACAGCTTATCGCCTATAACCATAATCCAATTTTTTGAATGATTAGTCAACGAAAAATACAATAAATTTACTGCTGTGTCGTCCCGGAGGCCGGCAGTTTATCTGTTTTCATCTTGACAAACCGCAAATATCCGTTAAAGTTATAAAGAGTGCGTCCCGAAACCTGTCGTTAACAAATTCGTATTGCCGCTCACAATTATGCGTGCCGGGTATATCGATATCCACGACCGGAAAGGCAAAAATCTGTCCGTACCGGGTGACGGATAATCAGCTGAGTTTGCTGCCGGATGAATCAAGAAAGAGGCATTTGCAGGGAGGAATAATAATGAACGATAAAGAACGTTTGAACGCGCTGGAAGTTGCACTAAATAATGAGACCATGGAAAGAAATTTTTATCTCAAGCATGCCAGAAGAACGAAAAATCCTCTCGGTAAAAAAATGTTCAAACAAATCGGCGATGACGAATTGGAACACTATAAGCGGCTGAAAGAGCTGCACCGGAAATGGGCTAACGAGGAAAAATGGCCGGAAACGGTCCCGTTGAGAGTAAAAAATACTGTCGTAAAGGATATCCTGGCAAAGCTCGTCAAGAAGGTCGATAAAATGGCCGGCGCGGATCCGGATGATCTGGAGGCTGTCAGGACTGCCATCGATTTTGAGGCGAAAGGGGCAAAATTCTATGCCGAGCTTCGCGAAAATGCGGAGAACTCGCAGGAAAAACGATTCTTCGATCTGTTATCGGGTATGGAAAACGAGCACTATCTCTCTCTTAAGGATACTGAAGAATATTTTATCGATCCCGTTTCCTGGTTCCGAAAGGCCGAACATCACACCCTGGACGGCGCTTAATCCGTATATCACTCCTATATTAATCGTTCAACCTCAGGATAAATACACGCGTTGAATTAATC
>CAZVDF010000022.1:39604-48264 GCA_964626055.1 uncultured Leptospirales bacterium | reverse complement strand
TTATCCTTCATGCGCCTGTAGCTCAGCCGGATAGAGCGTCGGACTTCGAATCCGCAGGTCGGGGGTTCGAATCCCTCCGGGCGCGCGTTATAATTCTTTATTTTATGTAATTTTTAAAAAATCGACATTATGAATTCTTCTTTATCGCGACTTGTATACGCGGACGGATCCTGCAGTTTAAGCGATTCCTGCGCAAATTTCATTACCTTGTCATAGTTAAAATATAAATCCATTTTTATATAACTTTCAGCAAACAACCGTTTGGGCCTGAAGTCCTTGAATTTGCAATCGGTGGTAAGAATCGGTATTTGATTTTCTTTAATTACTTTTATTATATCCTGGTCATTATACCTGACTAATGGCTTACAAATATTATAGCCTTCTTTCATTTTTAGCATCGGGTAAAATCGCTGAGCTGTTCGGAAAAATCTGTTCTGAATGGATTTTCCCTGATACAGAGCTTCTCTGTCTGCGTATACGCTGCCAAATAAATATTCCAGGGAATAGCCAACTATATCCCAGAGAGACCAGCCAACAATAATGACAAGTGAATGCCAGTTGGTGATCATTGTATTTAAAGTATCAATAAAATATTTTCTTTTTACTGAATGACATACATCACATGGATTTTTTTCGCTTTGCTTAGCTATTTCAAAAGCAGAATCACTCTGCTCTAATGTATGCCAGTTTATTTGCAATCCGCGTGTTTTCCAGTATGAATCTAACTTATGGACATCTTCTTTTGTATATACATGTTTTGGAAACATAACAGCATGAGTTTCGAATTCAAAATTGAACTCTTCTTTTGCCTTTATGAAATAATGTAGTATTACTGAGGCATCTTTCCCACCCGCATATGTTACTAAAACACGTTTATTGTGGAAAGTTTCCAAATATTCCCTGTTATCATTTACAAACGTTTCATAATTTAAATTTGTTTCCATTCAACTCTCCCTAATGTTTTTCTTCGGCAATCTTATTAAGAATCCGGAAAATATTATCTATAGCAAAAGGCTTTTTTAAAAAAGCATAAACGCCCATATTTTTATAATCATTCTCTTTCCCATCCTGTTTTCCGGTCATAAATACAACAGGTATTTCCCGGTTTATTAATTTCAATTCTTCAAATATCTGCATTCCATCGATAATTGGCATTAGTATGTCAAGAAATACTACATCGGGTCCGAATTCATTAAAAATTCTCACTGCCTGATCAGCGCTTTTTTCAGTAACACAATTTTTAAATCCATTATTTTTTAAAATTAACTTCATCAGATTTAACATCTCTTCTTCATCGTCAATGATCAAAATTTTAAGATCTTTTGATAATTTATTATCATTATTCACCTTATCAACGAGTTTGTCGGTCTTCTTTATGTCTTTTTCTTCAGGGATCGGCAATTTTATGATAAACGTAGTTCCTTTACCTTCCTCGCTCTCGACCGATATTGTGCCATTATGCTGTTCAATAATTGAATGCGTAACCGAAAGACCAAGACCGGTGCCGGTTATACCAAGATTATCCTTTGCCCACGCGCCCTTGGTTGAGAAAAATGGTTCAAAAATTTTATTTATTGTCTCACTGCTTATCCCGGTACCAGTATCGGAAAACCTGATTTCCTGATGAGTGTTCATATTATTTACGGATATGACAATATCCCCTCTTCCCTTCGGCTTTATGGCATGAATGGAATTAATAAGTAAATTCAAAAAAACCTGCCCCATCAAGTCCCTGTCAAATAATACATCCGAGTGTTCCCCGAATTCAAACCTGACATCGATATTTTCCAGAAGTATCTTTCTTTGCTGGAGTTTTACGGTCTCCTGTATCACATCCGTAATATCCTGTATCTCGAAATCAGGTTCTTTGGGAGTCGCGAACTCCGACAGTCTCATGACAATGCCGCTTCCCCGCTCCGTTGCCTTTTCAATATGCTGCAATGATTCTCTAATATTCGCGATGGAATCCTCGGACTGTGAAATTTGCGAGTGACCGAGTATTACATGCAGAATGTTGTTAAATTCATGGGCCACGCCCGCCGCAAGCTGGCCAACAGCCGACAGCTTGGCTGACTGGAATAAACGCTCCTGAAGGCTTTTACGCTCCTTTTCAAGCTCGATACTGTAAAGGGCGAAAGCGATCTCATCAGCAACCTCTTTTAAAAGCCGGGGTTCTTCAGCATTAGAAATAAAATCAGATTTTAACGCAACTGACATTATCCCGTATATTTTGTTCCCAAACGCCAGCCTGTTCAACATCCTTCCTGTTCTGCAGTATTTACTTTTAAATTCACATTCGCCGCATTCATTGTCTGGATTATCGATCACGATCGTGTCCGGCTCAGATAGAGCCCTTTTGCTGCCGTGTAGCGATACCTCGCTCCTGAACTTCTCAAGAAAAATACTGAAATCATCCTTAAAGCCGGATCCGTATGCCCAGCTGAGCTTGCCTTTCTCATCTAACAGAATTATCCATGCTCTGTGATGACCCTGTGTTTGAACAAGTTCGTCACAAATGCCTTTTAACAGTTTATCCTTATCCTTCTCGTGAGTGATAAGATGATCGATATTCAGAATAGTGAGAAGCAGGTCGTTTAAATGCTCTATCTTCTCCTCGCCCATCTTCAGATCGGTAATATCATTCCCCACGCAAAGGATTTCCTTTAACTTCCCCTCTCCGTCAAAAATCGGCCTGTTTGTCCAGGCGATCCAGACTTTCTTTAAATTCTTTATGATGTTTTCGGTCTGAATGTTAAGGTATTTTCCCGGATGTTTTTCTATTTCGTTAAGCATTTTTTGAAATTTGTTTTCATACTGAGTGTCATCGGTTATTATAGCATCGATTAAATTTTTACCTAATAATTCCTTTTCAGAATAACCGAAAAATTTCTGTGCGAATTCATTAAAGAAAAGGATCTTACCTTCTATATCAATTCGTATAATTATGCTGTTGGCATTTTCAACAAGCTCCCTGTATTTTTCCTCGCTTGCCTGTAATTGGATAAACGATCTTGCGTTGTTTATACTGATCGCTATCTGCTGGGCAATGCCGGAAAGCAGGTTCATGTCGCTCATCGTAAAAGACCTTTTACTTCCGGCATTGTCAACAGCCAGGATTCCAAGTGATTTTTCCTTAAATACAATAGGCGCTGTAATAAAACTTTTTGTACTGACTAAATCAGTAAATTCTTTGCTGCGCGGAGACATGTCTGCAATTATTTCATTAACATCATTAATAAGAAAAGGTTTCTGCTCTTTAAACGTCTTTATAAATATACCTTTTGATTCCGGCCTGTCTAAATGGAAGTCCGTATTCTTTAATATTTGTTCCTTTGCCTGATCATATCCATAACCGGTTTTGTAAATAAGTCTTGTCGCATTATCGTTTGCCAGTAAAATAATTCCGCTTCCAAAATCTGTTCTTCTTTCCAAAATTTGCATTACGGATGTAAGTAGGTTCTCCAAGTCTAATATTGATGATATAGCTTGGCCAGTTTCCTGAACAAGTGAAGCATTATTGAAGCGATTATTGATCTCTTCCAATAGCTGACCGGCAGCATTTCCCTGTAATTCAGAAGCGCGTAAAAGTTCTTTATGTTTTCTGCGCTCATAATAGTTTGATAGACCAAGAACAAGACATAAACAAAATAAAAAAATAGTAATTGAATAAAAATAAGATAAGAATAAAAATGAAGCTGAAAATAAAAATATAAAGAAGATAGATAAGTAATTACGTATCAGCTTTAATTTAAAAGATGCAGGCTCGTCCCATGATATTATATATTTACAATACTCATCTCCTTTATGTATGCATAATGGATGTTCGATATCAGCAAATTTATTAAAAAAAACCATTGGTATTGCTTCAAGCATACCGAGCCTGTTCTTGCATTGATATGGCCTTTCGTTAACATCTTTAGCTGGACGCGCATTAACCTCCACTTTATTATGTCCGAGCTTATGCATTTTCATCGTTCCGCCACGCGTTAGTTTTGTAGTTATACGCTCGATTGATGAGTATGCTGTTTCAACTGTAATAAAACCCAAAATATACTGACGAATAGTGTTATAAGAAACTGATTGTGAGACGAACCGACCTGCATCTCGTGCTATATTTAGATTACCTGTCTTTTTTACTATAATCTCATTAAAAAGATCTGCCTGCCTCTGTGTATACCAGTATCCCAAATCCTCCAATTCATGCAAAGGGATTTCCGCATATTCAAGTATTGAGTTGATATCAACATCTGGATAATGGTTTTTGATATAACTAATAGTAGTATTTATAATTCGGATATTATACAGGTGAGGGTCATTCATTACTTATTACTTCATACCTCCATCTAAATAACAGTGCTTATAACTTTAAAAACAACTGTTTAAAACAGTAAGCAATAAATAGAACCTCCATCAAAACGGAGATTTTACTTATTTAATAAAACTGACTAAGGGAAGAATATTATTATGATAGTTAAGGATAAACTTCAAGCCTACCATATAAAATTAAATTGTATTACTAATTAACTCATCTTGACTGACTTTTTTATAAACATTTGCGATAGGATGATAGATTATGATCAATTTTAAGGCAACATGGATGTTGCCGACCGCCGAAGAGTCCACGGATGGGATATTTGAGGCGGAAAATTGATCATAATCTATCATCCTATCGATAGTATTAAGTAATAGTGTAATAAAAGTCAGTCAACTTGAGTAATTAACTAATGATGGCAGCCTGGGATTTGACCTCTGTTTCAGATAATTAACATATTCATAACCATAGTTTGAATCGATTATCCATAGAGTATAATATCTGTCAGTATTTATATTATTGAGTTTTAGATATTCAGTCGGATAAATCATCACAGATATGTTTTCTTTATTATATATTCCCCCAAGCTTATTAATTGCCCAATTCAGATCTTCCCATAAAAGATTCATATCTATAATAATTATTTTTATACAATTCAATAATTCAGACATATTAATTCCTATGTCTGATTGATCCACTATTAAAAGTGCCATTAATTCATCATATTTTTTTAATGAATAAATTTTACATATTCTACTTAATTGTATCTTTTTATAGGTTTCTTCAAGTGGCTCTTCATTAAAATTTAGGTGTAGTTTAAGGCTTTTAATAAAAAGTTCTCCTCTGGTTTGTTTATGAAATAATAATTCTATAGTTTCCAGATCATTGCTGCTACTTTCCTCAACTATTAAATATTTCAGCAAAGAATTTGAGTTTAAGTTTAGCCGACATGTTAATAAGGCAAAAGTATTCTGTGAAATAATTTCTGGATTATTAGTATCCTTATATAATCCGCCAAAAAAATATTCTGAAAATTTATTTTCTGGGCGATAGTAAAACATCAAATAATCCATCTTTGCTGACGGAAGTTTAAACATAGTATCAACATAATTAAAAACCTGGTTAACAACGTGGATTCCAACTTTATTTGTATTTTCAGACGGGATGCCCGCAAGATGCTGAATGAGCCAGGACCGTTGATAAGCACGAATTATGGAGCAATGTCCATAAATTTTTCCATTCTCCTGATATGTGATATATGCGAATATTTCTCTGCCATTCTGATATAATTTGTTGTATATATTCCTGATCTCACCCCTGTTTGACTCCATTAATTTATATTTCTTTGGATAAATAAATCTGGATTTAAAGAAAAATTCCCATAATGAATCAAAATCTAATTTTGGTGATAGGTTCACATTTGGATTCTCAGCATTGCAGATGATAGCAAAAAGCTGATTAAACATTTCCATCTCCATCTCTGGAATAGAAAATCCGTACTTGATATTATTCTCGTCTATCCTCAGCTGATATATGACAGAAGCAGTGCAACTTATATTAATAGTTCCATTAATTACTATGTATAATTCTTTTATGAACAGTCCAGGCATAAGAGGAGATTCACCAATGTTTAACCGCACAGAAAATCCTGAAGAGGAGATATCCATCAAGTCAAATTCTACGGATTTGTCTAAAATGGGATGATTAAAGACAATTTTTGGCCTCGGCACAAGCCTGACCCTTGGATTGCGGTTCTCTCTTTTCCCCCGGTTTTTTTCAGTATTTTCCGGAGCAAAAACAATTAAACGGTCATTCCCATTAATAACAGTTTTTATATAGCTGCAATGACCGGAATAAATTAATTCCTCTTTAAACAACTGAATAAAAAATAATTCCCCTTTGTCAAATCCGTCAAAGGAAAGGGAAGATTCGCTATCCAGCCTGACGCAGAAACTGGAGTTATTGAATTCCTTTAAAATTCCATTTATACTGTTGCTGTCCTGTGTAATCTCTACATTGATTTCATTAACGGCTGGAAATCGCCTGATCTGTCTTCTGTTCCAGATGCGTCCTTTTTCCGGCAGCGCCGCTATAAACTGATCTTCGGTTACGCCGACGGTTTCAACCTGTGCTACTACTATTGATTTGCCGTTATTTATCAGAATATTAAGCAGAGCATAGTCCATCGGCTTGAAACCGTCATGTTTAAGCCATCTTGCTGTAAGATTATCTTTGACGCAGGGTTCGGGGAATGCTGTTATTGTAAGCTCTTTTCCGGTAGCATTGTTGCGGATATGCGCCTGTATAGTGCCGCCGGTAAAATGTATATGGTTTATGAGGTTTATGATCGCTGCTTTTTTTATTTTTGGCGCAGATGAAAGGGCTTCGGCCAACGCGTTGCTCAGGGATCCTTTTTCCGAAGAAACCCTGCCATTTTCAGCAACAACACCTTTAGCGGACAACGTAACACCCATCACGCACCTCGATTACTAAAGGTCAATAAGACAAGCGACATAATTAATTATTTATTATTTGTTTAATTGGACTAAAGATAATTTAAATTGCAACTATCTTTTTAAAAATTATTGTTTATTTGACAAGTAATCTGATTTTTTTCTATTTTTTATTATTAATTGCTTTATAATCAATTAATAATAAATTAATACAGTTCTTAGAAGCCATCTCAAAATTATAGATTCATATAAGTGATTAACGATAAATAGGGATATATTTATGGCAAAGCATTCGCACAATTTTGTTGAAAAATTTGACGGATTTTTGGGATACGGAATGGACCGGAAATCCAATGAAAACATGCTGCAGGTCTGTCTGCAGAAATTTTCCGATGACAGGCTAATGAGCATTATTTTAAAGAGAATGGCAGATGAGGAACTGGATAAAATGTTTGATTTCGTCGGCAAAATGCTGAAAGAGCATTTGAGCGAAGAAGAATACCATACGTTGTTTTTAAAAGAATAATAAAAAATAAACATCTCTCTGTTTATTTTTATATAATCTTCCAAAAAGAAGTTGCACAGTGTTTTTTCGATAATACATTTGCTGAAAAAAAATATAAAATACATTTATCGCTTAAAGAGAAATGGACGTATTCGGGATTATAAAAATAATAAATATTGCAGGGATTATTCAGGGATTGATCCTTTCCGCTGCGATTTTTCATGCACGTACTAAAGGCAGAAAATGTCTTGTATTTCTTTCCATGCTGATCCTGGTGTATTCAATCGGAAATCTTGCAAATATAATTGTACATAATTTTTTCAGGGAGTATTACTGGCACAGGTTTCTTCTTATCCCTTTCTTTGCAGCGATAGGCCCTGTTTTTTATTTTTATATTGCAAACTTCACAGGATATAATGCAAGAATACCGAAAATCTTTCATTTTATTTCGATTCTGCTGATTGTTGCCGGATTTATCGTTAATATGATCACAAAGACGCACGATGCCGGCCGGATTGATATTGTCGACGTTGTTATTACTTTTGCAATCGGAATCCAGGTTATCACATACAGCGTTTTATCAATTCTGGCACTGGTATCCTATAAGAAAAATATCCGTGAATATTTTTCCTCTGTTGATAAATCCCGTGTTTTATGGCTCAGATTTTTTATTGGTGTATCTTTTATTTCCTGGATAAGCCTTCTTATAATTGAATATAGCCATTACGGCGAAGACTCTTACGGCGTCTTCTGGCTGATAATTTCTGTTATCATTTATGCAGTCGGTTATATCGGGATAAAGCAGCCGGAAATTCTTGAATATATTGAAACAGAGCCGAAAAAAAAGTACGAGAAGACGGCGATCGATCCGGAAAAGCTGAAAGAATACGAACTAAAACTATCATCTGCCGTGAAAGAAAATGTTTTTCTCGATCCTGATATATCGCTTCCATCGCTTGCCGGAATGATAGGTATTCATTCCTACCAGCTTTCGCAGCTGATTAACGAAAAAGGTATGAATTTCTATGAATTTATAAACCGGATGAGGATCGACTATGCAAAGGATCTGATACTTAATAATAACGAAATATTAAATATCGCACGCGTGGCTTTCGATTCGGGATATAATTCTATTTCCGCATTTAATTCCGCCTTTAAAAAATTTACCGGTATTACTCCCACAGATTTTGCAAAAAAGAATTCAATATAAAAACGAATAACTGCTCCTCACAAACCTCTGCATCACCGAGTTTACTTCCTTATAAGTCAGTAATATAAAAATCATTAAGACTTATAAGTCGATAAGACAATACTCCTTAAAAGTGCTAATTTTCATTCAGTAATGATTGTTTGATGAATATTATTTTTACGGAGGTTTTAATGATTTGTT
>CAZVDF010000022.1:0-39504 GCA_964626055.1 uncultured Leptospirales bacterium | reverse complement strand
GGTGAACTTGAATCAAAAATCTTTCCTGATAATTTTTACGGGACAGGGCCCGACGTTAGAAAGAAAGACAAAGAAGAATATAATCAGAAATCAATATCCTGTGAAACCGGATTTCTTTTCCGGTTGGTAAAAAATTTATACTTCGGCCCTTACGGCGAATATTCATACTATAAAGTCACGGACAGAAAAGAAGGCAGACTTCTCGCAAGAGAAGTCTATTACGGTAGCGACGGAACAATCGCATCAGGACCTGGATTCTATGCCGACTATGATACCCGTGACCATGAATTCTATCCCAGAAAAGGCATTTTTGCATCAGTTAAATTTCTCTCCTACAAAAAATCATTCGGCAGTGAATACAATTTTGAGAAAACCGAATTCGATTATAAACAATTTTTTAACATTACCGGAGATCACACAATAGGCGTTGAAGGATTCTTCTATCATTCATCGGGAGATGTCCCATGGCAAAAACTCGGCAGACTGGGCGGACAATTCCTTATGCGCGGATATGAGGAAGGAAAATTCCGCGATAAAAACTATGCCGCGGCGCAGATTGAATACCGCTTTCCGCTATTCTGGCGGCTTACCGGAAATGTATTCGGATCTGCAGGAAATGTGGCATCCAAAATTGATGCCTTTGAAAGAAATGATATGAAATATGCATTTGGATTCGGCCTGAGATGCATACTTGACAAAGACGAGCACATCCCGCTTCGCCTGGATTTTGCCATGAATAAAGATTTTGACGAGCCGAGCATCTACTTCGGGCTTCTCGAAGCATTTTAATACGGAGGGATTATGATAATTGTAAAGGATATTGTAAAAAAATATTTGCTGGGCAGGACACAGATTGAGGCTTTGCAGGGCGTGAGCCTTTCCATTAATGAGGGTGAAATGATCTGCATCATGGGGCCAAGCGGAAGCGGAAAAAGCACGCTTCTGAATATTATAGGCTGTCTTGATAAGCCGGATAGAGGGGAAGTCTTTATAGACAACAAATCCATAAGCGGGTTAAGCAGGAATGCTCTGGCAGAATTGAGGGCAAACATGATAGGATTTATATTCCAGACATTCAATCTTATACCAGTATTAAATGTTTACGAAAACATAGAATTCCCGCTGCACATTAATAAGTCACAGACCGGAAAAGAAGAAAAAAATAAACGTATAATGAATCTGATTGATGAAGTGGGCTTAAGAGAATTCATAAATCACCGGCCGGATGAATTGTCGGGCGGTCAAAGGCAGCGCGTTGCAATTGCAAGGGCGCTCGTCACCAATCCGAAGATCATTCTCGCGGATGAGCCGACAGCAAATTTAGACTCAAAAACTGCCGAATCGATACTTAAACTGATGAAAACACTGAACAGGGAAGAGAAAGTCACGTTTGTTTTTTCAACTCACGATTCATCGATCACAAATTATTCAAACGCGCTTTATCGTCTCAGGGACGGTTTGATTGAAAATAACGGAAGGTGATTTATGGGGAAAAATATAATTTTTTCAATCGCCTTCAGGAACATTCTCAGGCATCCGGGAAAAAATGTTCTGCTTGGCGTTATGGTCTTTCTTTCAACGCTGATATTCCTTTTTACAGCATCTCTAACGGATCACAGCAAAAAAAGCTGGAGGGATTATTTCTCGGAAACAACTACAGGGTATTTGAATGCCGGTGTTTTTGAAGGAAAAGGCAGGGACATGAAATCGCCGGAATTTGATTTTCCCGAGCATTTTATTCCCGGAGAGCTAGTATCATTTCTTGAAACAAACAACATACCGCATTCAAAGAGGATACGGATCGGAGGCATTAAATATAATTTTGAGAAGCAGAAATTCGACGGCGAAGATGACACATGCAACATAATCGGAAGCGATTTTGAAAATGAACTGAGCAATCTCAAAAACCTGAAAATTGTCGATGGGAAATATGATCCTGATGCCTTTAACGGCGCTGTCGCATGGAAAAAGCTGATGACGCGCTACAATCTGAAGATCGGAGACGAAATTTCTTTCTTTATCGACGATCCTTCGGGAATGCCTATGCCTTATACTTTCGTGATCACCGGAGCGTGCACTAACATTTCAGGCAACAATCTCGAAGTTGAGGAAAATCACATCACCAATCCGATCCTTTTTGTAAAATATGATTTTCTTGCAGAGAAAGTCGGGCTTGAAGAGGGGCAGTTTACCGAAGTCTCTGTCTGGAGCCGCTCCGGGGATGTCATTGAAGCAGTAAAGGCAATTACAAAAAAACATTACATTGATTTCTATTACGCGGATGAAGCCAATGAGCTGATAGGAGCGATAAATGATTTTGTTTCCTTTCTGGGAAGATTCGTAGCATTCCTGATAATGGCAATATTTATTATTGCAGCATTCAACATCAACATAATGGGATTTATAGAAAGGCAGAAAGAGATTGGCACTATGCTTTCAATCGGGGGAAAGCCTGTTTGGATAATCAGGCTGCTCTTTTCAGAGATGCTTATATTTTCTCTGGCTGCCTTTGTTGTTTCTGTTCTGTTATGCGCAGGATTCGGGCTTATTTTCCCGGCGGGAGTTTCTTTCGGTGAGCTTGGAATTTTATTCTCCGACAGGAATTATATATTCAGGATACTGCCTGCTGGTTTGCTGATCTCGTTCTTATCAGTATGCGGCGCAATGTTCCTGTCTGCGGTTTATCCCGCTTATCTTACATTTAAAATGAATCCCGTAGAGGTGTTCAGGGAAGGCAACTTATGATATATTTCAAAATCGCATTAAGAAATGCTATAAAGCACAGAGGGTCGTCGCTTGTGCTTGCAGTGATTATCGCGACTGCAGTCTTCGCGCTGTACTGGATTTTCGGATTTTCAAACACCTACACTTCATCAGCAACGGAAAGGGAACTTTTCAACAACGGACATCTTTCTTATGAAACCGATTTTGTTTCAGACGGCCTGTTGAAAAATATCGCTGGGAAGAATCAGGAGATAATTGAAAAGATAGAAGGCATGAGAAGGATCATGGCGATTTCCGCTTCGGTGAAAGAAAGCGGCCCGATGCCTGTTACGGATATCAATGCGCGTAATGAAAAGGTATATAAAAAATACCGCCTTGACTGCGGCAGGCTGCCTGAATCGGAAGACGAGATTGTGCTTTCGATAGAGCACAAAGACAGCAGGCTCAATATAGGCGAAAGCATTTTTATAACTACATTCACGCATGACAAAATCGTAAACACAATGAAGTACAGGGTTGCCGGCAAAGGGCATATAGGCGGCTGCAGCATTATTACACAAACGTCGATGGATAAGCTCGTCAACTCTGATAAATTTTTTAATAACATAATTGTGTACATAAAAGGCGAGCAGAATTCCTCAAGGCTTGATTCCCTTGATGCATCAATCAGAAAATCCCTGACAGATGCTTCAATAAAAATCGACAGCAGCACGAATTACCTGACACAAATGAAGGAAATTGAGATATTAAATACAGTTTTCAGAGCGCTCAAGATAATTGTTTTCATCATTCTGTTTCCGCTTCTCGGAGCTGTGCTAGGAGCTATTGTCTGGGTTCATTCATATAAACGAAGGGGCGAGCTGTGGACATATTCATCTATTGGATTCAGGGACAGACAGATATACGCGATCGCAGCTATTGAATATCTCATTGTTTCATTTGCCGGATTTTTATGCGGAATGCTGCTCGGATTGGTGACATCGGTTATATCCGAAGCAGCAAGCGGAATGCTCACATTTTCCTACATAATTGAGACAATGCTTGTAGCTAAGATTTACATGCAGGATTTTCTCATTATCTTCGCGTTTGTGACGGTGAATGTAGTTTTCTGGATAAGGATGCCTGTAGGGAAAATCATTAAGGCGAAGCCGTTTAGTTATTAATTGAATCCCAAGTACTGTATCATGCTAACACGCTTTTGCCCTCACCCGGCCATCATTCCCTGAAAGGGAACGCGGCCAGCCTCTCCCGCCATAGCGGGAGAGGCTGGCCTACTGAAGTAGGCGTAAACGGGCGAAGGCACGTTTGGATGAGGGTCCGGGAGCAATAAAAACTATGAATTTAAGGCAAATATATCAATGTGAAATTTATAAATCATGGAGCATAAATATGAAACATTTAAAAACAATCATTATATCAATATCAATCATAATAAGCACGAGCTTAAATGCGCAAAATTACGAAAGCATACTCGCAAAAAGCGATGAAAAGGTTTTTCCGAAATACGCTTCGTATAAAATGACTATAGTTGTTGAAAGCAATTCCGGAAGAAAAAATCAGAATGTCCTGATCGGTTATAAAAAAGGAAGCTCCAGGAATGTCATAATTTTCAAAGAACCCAGGAAGAACGCGGGAACTGTTGAAATGAGAAAAGAAAATTCGATATGGGTTTATTTCTCAAGCAATGGAAAAACAATGAAGTCAGCATTCCAGTCCCTTGCTGTCGGAGAGGATGTCTGTTACGGTGACATACTGACGAATGACCTGGCGTATGATTACAATGTGGCATCAAAGTCGGACAAAGGCGGCGATATAGTATTGGAGCTAAAACCGAAGCCGAAGCATGTGGGATATGCCCGTCTTCTTGTCACAATAGACAGCAAAACATTTCTACCGAAGAAGAAAGAATACTTCGCTCTTTCAGGAATGCTGCTAAAAGTTTGCGAGATCGCAAGTTTTGAATTCGGCCATGATGGAAAAGTCATGAAATTCATTCAGAGTTTTTATGATCCGCTTAAGGACAAGAAAAGCTATGTTACAATGGAAGACATAAAGGAACTGAGCGAGTCGGCAACCCCGGAAAAATATTATAATGAAACCCAGCTTAAATTCCTGAGCAATCTGTAAGTGTCAATATGAAAAATATAATAATAATTCTGCTGATAATGATGCTGTCAGGAACAGTATTGTATGCTGTAGACATTAACACGAACATATACGCCGAATATGGCGGGCAGGGAATTAACACTGATTCAAAGATGAACCCGGATAATGTAATGGATCTCGGCACTTCAAGAAACATGATGCTCGGCAGCGTGGCTTTCAGGAACAAATTCAACGAATTCGCAAACGGTGTTTTTAAGCTCGAAGCGAAATATATTCCGGCTGATTATGATAGAAGCAATGAAAGCGAAGATATTTATGTTAAGGAGCTTTATGTTGATCTGCTGAATAATTATTTCAACACGCGTATCGGGAAACAGTATATGAAGTGGGGAGACGGCGTATTTTTCAATCCTGCTGATGTTGTAAATGTATCGCGCGATCCGCTGCGCCCTGTGAGCGAAGCTGAAGGCAATCGGATGCTGCATGTGTCTGTTCCGTTCGGTTCAATCGCCTCGCTGGATTTGCTGACAATCAGCAAAAAAGATGAAAATGGTCACTCAAAAGATTTCGCGGATCAGCCCGGCATTGCCCGATTGTCGTCAACGTTCGGAAATGTCAGCTCATTCGTGTACGGGTACTTTCAGCAGCACAGAAAGGCGTTATACGGATATGACCTCAACCTGGCTCTTGCCCTGACAAATGAAACTGATATATATTTCTACAGCGAAGGTTTGTTTAAAGGAGAAAGCGAGCGTCAGTATGTTGATAAGACCTGGACGCCGCAGCAGAGAAAGCATGACATATACTACGGCATAAGCAGCGGATTCCGCATTACAACCAAATTTTCTTCGTTGAAACGCTTTGACAGCCTGACTTTTCTTGCTGAATATTATCATGACAATGAAAACTGGACTAAGTCCGAAAACAATAACATGCTGAACAGCATTATTCTTTATCCTGACAACAAGCTTCAGTATATTCCTTTTAAATCATCAAGGAATTATCTCTACTGCAATCTGAGTATTTCTAATGTGTTTATAGATTATCTTGAGCTGGAGCTCGGCAATGTCATGAATCTGCAGGATTACAGCGGGATCGCGATCGGAACGATCAGTTATGCATATAACGATGATACTGAGATCGGGATTAAGGGAAATTATTATTACGGAGATAATGATTCGGAATTCGGGAACGCTTTGTTGAACTATCAGGTTGTAGGGTATGTTGATATTTCGTTTTAGGCAGTGTAATATGAAAGTAATAATCAATGTTTGTCTTGCAGTTAGCTATCGATTTTAATAAATATTCTTAAAAGAGGTTATAATGGTTTATAAAATATCCGGAAATAATATATTTGCGTTAATAATTTTAATCACACTGATAGTTTTTCTTCCATCAGCTTGTACCAGCTTCCCGAAATCCGATCATTGCGACGGCAGCAAATTTTACAATGATGTGCCGGGACACACTTTCTCCGATGAAATAAAATGGTTATGGGAAATAGACACTGTTGAATGGCCGGAGAATATAATCGATGAACCGCAACCTAAACCACCATCGTCGGTAGCATACGGGATACTAAGAGTTACCCATATCAATCACGCAACCATACTCATACAGATGGACGGGGAAAATATCCTTACTGACCCGATATTTTCAGATTATGCCGGCCCGTTTTCCTTCATCGGATCAAAGCGGATCAGAAAGCCGGGAGTTGCGCTAAGCGATCTTCCTAAAATCGACATTATACTGTTAAGCCATAATCATTACGATCATCTTGACTTGCCGACGCTAAAGCTTCTGGGCGAGCGGGATAAACCTTTCGTACTTACCGGGCTGGGCAATAAAGAATTGCTCAATGATACAGGCTTTTCATGTGTAACCGAACTTGACTGGTGGCAGGATTATTACCTATCTCCTGGCGGGATGAGGTTTATTTTTGTTCCCTCATTCCACAACTCCGGGAGAGGATTATTCGATGGTGATAAAAGTCTGTGGGGAGGATTCGTCATTGAAGGCGCAAACGGACGCGTTTATTTTGCCGGTGATACTGCCTATGGCAATTTCTTAGAAAATATTCACGAGCACTTTCCGGACTTTCGCCTTGCAATATTTCCTGTCGGGAGTTATGAAAAACGATGGATAATGAAAACCCAGCACATGAACCCTGAAGACGCAGTAAAAGCTCACATCCTTCTTAATTCAAAGCAAAGCATCGGCATGCATTACGCAACTTTCCTGGAACATCCGGAACAGACAATCGATCAGCACGAGATCGATCTGGACAAAGCATTAAGGGAGAATATGCTTAAAAAATCGAAATTTTTACTGCTTAAATTCGGGGAAGGGATAGATATAAAATAATGAGGTTATTTATCCGGTAAGCATCAAATCCTTCATACTTAAAAAATCACTATAAATCAACATTTCGTTTTGTAAATGTTTTTTTAGCTTAGCGAGAAATCCATAAAAATTTTGCAATGAATTTCTATCTCTTATTAACTGCCGATAAAAATTTATATTTTTATATATCTTCTTATTACTGTTATACCGTGAAATAATAAAAGCGCAGGATTATGATTCCCTGCGCTTTATTTTATCCATAAATTTTTATAAAGTTTATTTCCCCTTTAACTCTTTGAACTTCGCAGTTAAAGCAGGCAACACTTCTTTCCAGTCGCCGACAATACCGAAGTGGGCAACGTTAAAGATATTGGCTTCTTTATCTTTATTAATTGCCGCGATATATTTTGATCCGAGACAGCCGGCGATATGCGCCATTGCGCCGGAAAGACCGACTGCAAGGTAGAGTTTCGGGCTGACGACCTTGCCGCTCTGGCCGACCTGAAGAGTCGCCGGAGCCCAGCCTTCGTCGCATGCCACCCTGCTTGCACCCACCGCGCCGCCGAGTATGTTTGCAAGCTCGCGCAGTTTTGCGAAGTCCTGGGCTGTACCCATGCCGCGCCCGCCGGATATAACCACTTCTGCGTCTTCCAGTTTAACGCCTTCCACCTTTTCTTTAATACGGTCAACGACCTTTACTTTTAACGCCGCGGCGTCGAGCTTGTCTTCGACAGGAGCTACCTTGCCCTGTTTCGAATCATTGCGCTCGGGTATCGGATAAACTTTCGCCCTTACCGTAGCCATCTGAGGACGGGCTGTCCTGGACACAATTGTTGCATACGCGTTACCGCCGTAAACCGGCCTTGTGGCAACAAGCGCTTTGGTCGCTCCGTCGATCGCCAGCTCCGAGCATTCCATTGAAAGTCCTCCGCCCAGACGCCCGTTAAGCCGCGGTGCCATATCTATACCTGTGTCCGTATGTCCGAAAAGCACAATCGATGGAAGCGCTTTCTTGCATAGATTTGCCGATACCTGTGTATAAGCATCGGAGTTAAAATTGTCCAGGTTGCCGTCTTCAGCCGTATATACATTATCCGCGCCGTATGCGATGGCATCCTTGCTCAGGCTGCCTGACTGGCTCCCCATCAGCAAAACGCTTAATTCCTCTCCAAGGTCATTTGCAAGCTTTCTGCCCGCGCCGAGGAGCTCTACCGTAACCCGGGCCAATTTCCCTTCAGATATTTCTCCAATAACTAATACGCCTTTATTATTGCTCATTGTATTTCCTCCATTTCTTATATCAGACCGGCAAGTTTTGCGGCCAGGTTAGCGCCGGCTTCGGCAGGCGTGGCGCCTGTGATCATTTCACACTGTGTCTTGCGTGTCGGGACCGTAAGCGTTGTAACTTCTGTATGAGAATTACCCTTATCAAGCGCTGAAGCATCTGCACCTATATCCGCGGCTTTCCACACGGGTATTACTTTCTTGCGTGCCATCATAAGACGCATACCGGCAGGTAGGCGAGGCATTCCGATCTCGCTGCTTACCGTTACAAGAACCGGCATCGGAGCCTGCAGAACTTCAAATCCGTCGCTCACTATCCTCTTCACTTTAATATCCTTATCAACCGCGTCCACATCGCATGCCAGGGTAATAACCGGGATATTAAGCATTTCCGCCACAATGGACCCGACCTGTCCCGCGCCCCAGTCGGCAGCCTGTCTTCCGCACAGAATAACGTCGTACGCGCCGATCTTCTGTATCGCTTTCGCGAGAACATGAGCCGTGCCGAAGCTGTCCTGGTTATCAAAAGAAGGATCGCTCAGGACAAATCCGTCGTCCGCTCCCATGGAAATGGCATGCTTAATCACGTCCGCAGCCTTGTCCGATCCCATGCTGATCACTGTTATTTTACCTTTGAACTTATCTTTCAAACGGCATGCGGCTTCAAGCGCGCGCTCGTCATATACGCTTATGACCGGCGGTACTCCCTGAGGCGGAATGACCTGTTTGGTGGCAGGATCAATCTTGAATTTTGCCGGCGGTATTTCCGGATCAAGTACTTGCTTAACACATACTATAATATTCATAAAATCTCCTCTCCTGTAATTAAATTTATTTCATTGCAGCTTCGACCACTTCAATGAGATCTTTTGCTTTAAATGTATCTTTAATTTGTTTAAATTCTATGCCCTCTTCGAGCATCTGCAAACAGTAAGGACAGGACGTCACTACCGTATCGGCCTTGGTGTTTATTACTTCCTCAATTCGCACATGGCTGATCTTTTCGGTGCCGTGCTGTTCTTCTATCCACATATGACCGCCGCCGCCGCCGCAACAGAATGTCATTTTTTTCGAGTGCTCCATTTCCTTTATTTTGGTTTTCGGGATGCTCTGCATTATCCTGCGCTGCTCGTTATATATACCGTTATAACGGCTCAAATAGCACGGATCGTGATAAGTAAGTACGCTATTCGTTTCATTTGAAAGTTTAATTTTACCCTGTTTAACAAGATCCGCGATAAGCTCCGTATAGTGAACGACCCTGTAAAAATCGCCGCCGTATTTAGTATATTCATTTTTAAGCGCGTTATAGCAGTGAGGACAGGATGTAATGATCGTTTTAATATTGTAGTTCTTAAATGTCTGGATATTCTCTTCGGCGGAAATCTGGAACTGTATTTCGTATCCCGATCTTCTGGCAGGATCGCCGCAGCAGGCTTCCGCTTCTCCCAGTATTGCAAAATCGATCCCGGCGGATTTCATGACTCTTGTAAGCGAAAGTGTCGCGAGAACGTTGCGGTCGATGAGAGCTCCCGTACAGCCTACCCAGAACAGGGTATCCGCGCCTGTTACATCGCCCTGCCCGAGAATCTTGAGCCCCATATCATTAGTCCAGTCGCCTCTCAGCCGTAATGACTGCGCACCGGCCCACGGATTGCCTCTTGTCTGCATATTCCTGAGCATAAGCTGCGCGCTTTCGGACATTTTGTTCTGCACAAGCACGAGATTCTGTCTCATCTTTAAGAGCTTGCGAATATGCTCAATATCCACTGGACAAACTTCCTGGCAGGCGCCGCATGTAGTGCATGCCCAGATCTCGTCTTCCGTTACAACATCGCCTATCATGGATTTTACAGGTACAGCTGCTTCCGAAGCCGGCGCAGCCTGGGCATCGGATGATGCCGCTTCCTTCGCTTTCAGTAAATCCGGGCCCACATCCATCAAATGATCTTTTAGATGATGGATAACTTCTTTTGGAGATAGCGATTTTCCGCTTTTATGCGCCGGGCAGTTAATTTCGCAGCGTCCGCATTTTGCGCACGCATACATATCCAGAAGATCCTTCCATGTATAGTCCTGTATCCTGGCTGCGCCCAGGTGCTCCGCTCCTTCGCCTTCAAAGGCTTCCATAGGGATCGGTTCAAGAACGACTTTTTCTTTTAATGTCTTGAAAGTAACATTAAATGCGGAAGCGAGAACATGAAGATGCTTGGAATACGGGACATACAGCATAAAGACAAGGATAAATATATAATGGAACCACCATGCGGCCACGGAAATGTTTGTCATGGTATATTGAGATATGCCTGTACCCGCAAGGAATCGCGCAAATATACCGCTTAAAATCGGATATTGCGGAATGTGACCCGAGCCGGCCTTGCCGAACCCTTCCGTACAGAAGTGAAGCACCATAAGGCCGAATACAAGAAACATAATAAAGCCGGCTTCAAGGCTCTGTTCATTCTTTAACCTTTCAGGTCTGACTATATAACGCCTTATTGCCCCGATAATGATCGCTATTAAAACAAACAAAACCATGAAATCAAGAATTGTATAATAAACAGTCTCAAAGGCTGTTTCCTTTATATACGGATAAAGACCGAATCCCTCGGCAAAACCTATAAAAATTATATAGCTTGCAAGGCACCAGCAAAATCCCCAGAATATGAAAGCATGACCTATCCCGCCAAGGTCTTTCTTCGCAACGTTTTTAAAGCTGCATAACTGAACGCCGACCTCTATTAACATGCTCTTGATTCTCTGCCAGATATTATCGAAACGGTTTTCCTCCCTGCCAATAAGCATTATCCGGACAAGAAAATATACTCTCCTTATAAATAGAACCAGTACAACAGCAAATAAGACCCAAAAAATGACATAGCCCGATATGCCAAAATAGGTCGCGCTGACCAGCGACATGATTACCTCCTGTGAAAATGATATTATTACCGGTTTATCTGACCGGGGACAAGTCTCATTAATTTATTAATTGATAATTATCTTGAAGATATATTTGTAGTATTACTTAAAGCTAAATTGTAGCTATGAAGTTTTTTCGTCAAGGATATTTTTATTAATATCTCTGAACAACACTGCGCGGGGAAAAATTTTTGGAGAACTATTACAAAATAATTCCGTAAAAGACGCAAGGTGTATAATATATTACTTTGCGTCTTCTGCGGTAATTTTATATATCAGCTGGCTTTTTCTTCTTTGGCTTTTTTTACAATTGCCCTTTTCCCTTCAGATAACGGCGGTGGAACCGGTTTGCCGATAATCTTTGTCACCGCGCCGAACCTGGGCGGGCAGGCTGTAAAGCAGGTTCCGCATTTAATGCATTTTTCCTGATCAACTATGTGGACCTGCTGTTTTGCGCTGATGATCGCGTCAACAGGACATCTCCTCGCGCATGTCATACATGCCTGACACTTCGCGGGATCTATATAATACGCAGGAACTTCGCTGAAAAGTCTGGCTATCTCTTCTTTTGTAAAAAAGTCGTCAAAATCGCCTTCTTCTCCCTGAAGGCGCTGACCAAGCTTTTCATTCATGGTAACTTTAATATACGGGACCAACTTTGAAACCCGGGCGAGTCTGGCTTTTAAATCCTTAATATCCATTCCTTCGCTTTTGCCGAGTGGTCCGACTTCTTTTATATTTTTTATGAAATCATTTGTCGATTCCACAAAAACATTCGCTTCTGCGCCGGACATGAACTGCATTCTTAATCTTCTCGGGTTGAGCCCGATATGCTCCATTATCTTCTTAAGCAGAAGAACCATGTTACGGGCGTAATAATTGCCATGAGTGACATAATTACATTCGTTCAAATGACAGGCGCCTATGAACACGCCGTCCAATCCGTTCGAGAAGGCTCTGAGTACATGCGCCATATCTACTCTTCCCGAGCACATGACACGGATAAGCCTCATCTCTGTTGTATATTGCATTCTGGAAACTCCAGCAAGGTCGGCAGCGCCGTATGCTCACCAGTTGCATGCAAATCCCAACACTTTCGGTTTAAACTTAAGTGCTGAACTCATATTTCCACCTCCTATTTAGCATTATGCCGCATCTATCTGTTTTACTATCTCTTCTTCTTCTGAAAGTACGTCAATTGCGCATTCGATCTCGTCATCGGTAAAGTGCTTAAGTGAAATAGCTCCTGTCGGGCACTTCGTATTGCACAGCCCGTCGCCTTTGCAAAGAACCGGATTGACGGTAACTTTCTTTCCCTGTTTGGTATCTACAAGAGTCAGGGCGCCGTACGTGCATACAGTCTCGCACGCTCCGCAGCCCATGCACTTCTTTTCGTCAACCACGCAGACCGAACCGGACGCCGTCACGATATCGTGCGAGAGCAGCGTCATGACCCTGCCCGCAGCGCCGTATGCCTGGTTTATGGTTTCATTTATGAACTTGGGATAATGCGCAAGCCCGCAGAGGTAAACGCCGTCGGCCGCGAACTCAACCGGGCGCAGTTTAACATGTGCTTCCTTAAAGAAACCGTCAGGGCTCAGGGTAACCTTGAATTGATTGGCGACTTCCTTCGTGGCCGCGGACGGGACAACGGCGGCCGCAAGGGCAACAATATCCGCGTCTATCTCGGCCTTTATATCGAGAACATAATCTACCGTCGTGACCTTCAGTACATCGCGTCCATCCTCGGACTGGCCTGGAACCACTTCGGGTTTATCTTTAGGCTCCCATCTCAAGAATTTGACGTCTTTGGAAGCAGCTTCGCGGTAAAAATCTTCCTTGAATCCGTATGTCCTCACATCCCTGAATAGAATGTATATCTCCATCTTCGGATTTATTTCTTTTAGTTTAAGGGCGTTCTTTACGGACTCGCTGCAGCAAAGACGGCTGCAGTAATTCCTGTCTTCGTTCCTGCATCCGACGCACTGTATCATTACCAGATTCTTTGCGCCGATCACTTTTTCGTCTTTATTCGCGATCTTCTCTTCCAGCTCGAGATGGGTCATTACCCTCTCGTCCTGCCCGTACATATATTCAGTAGGGGTATAAAGATCTGCGCCTATGGCAAGCACGACAGCGCCGTGCTTGATCTCGGTTTCCCCCCTCTCTGATTTTACGGTTGTTACGAAATTCCCGACATACCCCTTCGCCTGCGTGATCGATGCGCTATGATATACATGTATCAGCGGGTTCTTATAAATTTTCTTAATAAGCCCTCCCAGATACTCCTGTACATCGAGTCCTTCAAGGGTCGTATGTATCTTCCTGGCCACTCCTCCCAGCACTTTCTCCTTTTCAACAAGGTGAACTTCGTGGCCCTGATTCGCAATGGATAAGGCAGTGTTCATCCCGGCTATTCCGCCGCCGAGCACCATCGCCGCCTTGTTTACAGGCAGGTCGAATTCCTTCAACGGTTCAAGCTGGCAGGCTCGTGCTACCGACATTCTGATCAGGTCTCTCGCTTTCAGTGTCGCTTCTTCCTTTTCTTTCGAGTGAACCCAGGAATTGTGCTCTCGAATATTGGCCATTTCGCAGTAGTACTGATTTATTCCGGCTTCGCGTACCGTATCCCGGAATAACGGTTCAAGAGTTCTCGGCGAGCATGCCGCTATTACAACTCTGTTAAGTCCTTTCTCTTTGATAAGATCTGTTATTTCTTTTGCGGAGTTGGTCGCGCATGAGAAAAGCTGCTCCTGTGCGTGAACGACATGCGGCAGTGTTTTGCAGTATTCAACTGTTCCTGGGACGTCTACGATCCTTCCGATATTGGCTCCGCAATGGCATACAAATACTCCCACCTTCGGCTCATCTTTGGAAAAATCGATTTCGGGAGGATAAACCCTCGCTCTGGAAAGTTTTCCCCGCCTGTAATCGAGCAGTTCGCCGATCTGAGAACCGGCGCCGCTTGCGCTGAATACGGATTCCGGAATATCAATAGGTCCCTGCAAGCCGCCGCTTACAAATATACCCGGCCTGTTTGTTGTTATTGGATTAACCGGATCCAGGTCGCAAAAATTGTGCTCATTCAACTCAATCCCGAATTTCTGCGCTATTTCTTTCACGTTCTTAGGCGGTTCAAGTCCGACAGACAATACCACCATGTCGAATTCTTCTTCCTTAACCCCTTCGTCCGCAGTAGTATATCGTACAGTCACGTTTTTCGTTAAAGGATCTTCTTTTCCTATCGTTACATAGCTTCTGATAAACCTTACGTCAGAAAGGTTTTCCGTTCTCTGATAATAGCGTTCGAAATCCTTCCCGAATGCACGTATGTCGTTATGGAATATAGTGCATTTGGCATTGGCATCGTGATCTTTTGTCAGGATAACCTGCTTCTGCGTGTATGTACAGCATACCCCTGAACAATAGCTGTTCCCGCCCTCGGTCACCTGTCTTGAACCCACGCATTGTATCCAGGCTATGTTATGCGGATGCTTCTTGTCGGAAGCGCGGAGTATTTCGCCGCCGTACGGGCCGGTGGAGCAAAGCAGACGCTCAAAGTCCATACTTGTCACGACATTCGTATATTCTTTATAACGGTATTCGAACCTTGCTTTCGGGTCATATGGCTCAATACCCTGCGACAGAATAATAGCTCCGACTTTCAGCTCAACCTTTTGAGCAGTCTGTTTTAAATCAATCGCGTCATTTTTGCATACAGCTTCGCAGATGCGGCACTTATCATCTTTCAGATACAGACAGCTTTCGTCAATATATGTGATCAGAGGGATCGCCTGTGCAAAGTATACATGAACCGCCTTGTTCATGGATATTTCCTGATTATACTCGTCAGGATATTTAACAGGGCAGTATTCAACGCAGATATTGCACCCGGTACACTTGTCTTCCTTTATGTACCTGGGCTTTCTGATCACTGTTACGTTAAAATCCCCTGCTTCTCCCTCTACTCTTTCAACTTCGGTATATGTAAGAACTTCAATATTTGGATGCCGGCCGACCTCGACCAGTTTGGGTGCGAGTATTCACATCGAACAGTCATTGGTCGGGAAGGTCTTGTCAAGCTGGGCCATGTGACCGCCTATGCTCGGCGCTTTTTCAACAAGGTAAACCCTGAAGCCGGCATTGGCAAGGTCTAGCGAAGCCTGGATGCCGCTGATCCCTCCCCCAACAACCATTACATCTCCAAAATTATTTTCTCCAAAACTTTTTGAAAGTTGTTCAATATTTTCTTTTAACGATACAACATTGTCCACTTTCCATCACCTCTTTGGATTTTTTTTGCCTTCACCTGACCGAACAGACCGACAGGCGAAGGTGAACAAAGCAAGGGCGAATAATTATTCACCCTCGCTTGATATTCTAAATAACTTCTGCTATTATCTCGGTAATATCCTTAATTTCTATTTCTTCATGCTTGGTGACCAGCCTGCTGTCCTCAAGCGCAAAAACACAGTACGGACACGAAGTAGCCAGCACCTGAGCGCCTGTTTTAACCGCCTGCTCTATTCTTATATTGGAAAAACGCTGCTCCTTTTCGGTCTCCATCCATATTCTGCTGCCGCCCATGCCGCAGCAGAGGCTGTCCTCACGGGAATCCGCCAACTCAAGAAGCTCCAGCCCGGGTATCTTCTTTAAGGCTCCGCGCGGCTCGTCAAATACGCCGTTATGGCGTCCCAGGTAGCACGGGTCATGATAAGCGACTTTCCTGGCATATTCCTTGTTTATCCGGATTCTTCCTTCATTTATGAGCTGGAATAAATATTGCGAAATATGAAGCACTTCGAAGTTTGCCTTGAATTCAGTATATTCGTTTTTAAAAGTATGGAAGCAATGGGGTGAAGATACGACGATCTTCTTAACTCCATTGTCAATGAATGTCTTTATGTTCTCTTTTGCAAGCCGCCTGAACAATGTTTCATTGCCGCCCTTTCGCACACTCTCGCCGCAGCAGAGTTCCTTCTCGCCGAGAATGCCGAAATCAACTCCTGCCTTATTGAGGATAGCGGCCGTCGCCTGTGACACCTTTTTTAATCTCGGATCATAGCTCGGATAACAGCACGGGAAATAGAGAATTTCGGTGCCTTCAGTGAACTCTTTTACTCCGAGTTCTTTCGACCAGTTCGCCCTGTCTTTCGGCTCCTGCCCCCACGGATTGCCGACGCTGGCAAGGCTTGTCATTGTGCTGCGGAGGCTTGGAATGCTCGCGGGCACGACGCCGTCGGGAACGAGCAGCCTGCGTAAAGCGCGCATTACTTCAATTATTTCCACGCCCCTGGGGCATCGCTGCGGGCATCTGCCGCATGTGGCGCACAGCCACAGGTCTTCGGATTCAAAGGGAACAACGCCCAATTTCGCCTGGTTTATGACTTTACGAACCGGGAATCTTCTCACGAGATTCCACGGGCAAACGGTTTCGCATTTGCCGCACTGGTAGCAAAATTTAAAGGCTTCTCCGCCTGACTCTCTTATGCCTTCCGTTACATCTTTAAAGAGTTCTAAGGGTAACGTATCCATTATATTTCCTGATCCTCTTATTAACTGATGATATTATTCTTTGTTTGATATCCGGGCAAGGGTTTCCAATACCTTTTCCTTGCCGTATTTATTGATCATTGACGCCAGCCCGATTTCAACAGCTTCCGATTCAGCACTTTCTTCAACTTCCTCTTCTGTTTCCTCATAAGTCAAAACATCGTTGATGCACACCGCCACGCATTTTGGCTTTTCCAGCGGCGGGTCGTTCTCGCACATATCGCATTTAAGAGGAAGACCGGAATCAGGCTCTTTAAAGAGGTCTCTTGAAGGACATGCGGCCCTGCAAAAATCGCAATCGTCGTATTCCTTGCCGTCGATCATGTATACGTCCCTCCCCATGCATTCGGCAGGAGTATACTCTCCCGCGAACACGGGAAGCCATTTATCCTGAAGCCTGTTGGTCAATATCTGGATACGGGACCTGGCCGGATTAATGGTGCTGTATTTCGGCGTAGCATGAAAGCCCGAGCATTCCAGTTCGCATCCCCTGCAGCCGTTGCACTTATCCGCATCAATTTTTATTCTTTTAATTTTCTTCTTAATTTTTGCCATCTTTATATATTCCTCTCTTTTCTAAGTCTTCATAAACATAGTCAAGGTCGAGCTCGTGCAGTCTCTCTTTTGTCGGAATGCCGTTCATATTCCATCCTTTGAATTTGTAATACGTAGATAAAAGATTTTCTTCCAGTTCCGGGAATCTCTTTTTCCAGTGGTCCGCAGGCGGCTTCTCGTCGGCCCTTGTCATTCCTCTTCTGTTGTTAAACGCCCTGTGCAGGTTACGGCTTCTGTTGACTATCTTCTTTAAGCTTTCTTCATCAAGGTCCATCCCTGTTGCCGCTGAGATTATTTTAGGGTAATTGTGTATGTGCCATGGCGGCTTCAGGCAGAACGATGACATGCCGGCGCATATACAGCACGCGTCATCTATATTGTGCAGCATTTCCATCCAGTCTACGATCTCGCTGCTCATTTCAGCGGTCGGAAAATACGGAATACCCTTTTCGCCTCTGGGTTCCCACTCCAGTAAATATTTTTTAAAGTGATCATCCGGAAGCTGAGGCCAGTCTTTTACAAAAGCTTCCCTCTGTTCCATGGTCGCGAAAGCTCCCTGCGGCCAGTTCCCTTCAATCTGTGTAATGCTTATCTTCTCGTTTGTAGAATACATGAGATAGTAGATAGGATCCATCATTCCCAGTTTCAGAGGAAGCTGCTCATGTCGTTTTATCGTATTATGGTCGAACGCTTCCGCGCCGTTGCCGATCTTGCGGGCGGCATAGTAGACGCCGTCTGCCAGAATATCGCCTATTCCTTCCCGTCGGACCAGCCTGTCAAGAAGCCATGAAAATTTTCCCTGCGGATCTTTCGGCGCCGCTTCATATGTCGATGTTCCGGCAAAATCCTTGTCCGTCAGAATACCGGCTTCGTATAGCTCAATGCCGAACGCAAGTATCTGCGGGGTCGAGAATGAATCCACTCCGTATTCAGTCGCGCGCTGCAGCGTTCTCCAGTTAAAATCAAGGCTGTCCGAATAGGAGGCCATTGAATAGGTAAGCTTCCCGAAACATTTTGCCATGTATCTCGGGTTGCCCTTGTAAGATACCAGCGCGCCGCAGTGCTGCGGACAGTTGAAACAGCTTATCAAACGTTTTATCGCTTCATGCTGGGTGCCCGCCCACTCTTCTGCATGTTCTTTACTCCAGAAGTCTCTCCGTCGCGTACGGGCATTCCCCCACATGAAATTTTCAGAGTGCCACTTTTCATCAGTGTGCACCATTTCCTGGGGCGATCCGATTCCTGACAATATGGTCATTACGTCCGGGATCGGGTTAGCATTACGGAATTTTATATATTCAAGCATATCGCTCATGTGCTTCATGAACTCTTCGCCGCGAGCGAGATTGATGTCCTTAGTCCCGCGGACAGCTATTGCCTTGACTTTTTTGTCTCCCATAACGGCGCCGCCGCCCAGCCTGCTCGCGCTGGATCTGGACTGTTCGATAGAAGCGGTAAAGCACCTGTTTTCGCCTGCCAGTCCTATTGCTGCGACCTGAGCCCTGGGATCGCCCACTTCCTTTCTTATAAGATCCTGAGTTTCAAGCGCGCCCCTGCCCTTCAAATGGGTAGCGTCGCGTATTTCCACTTTATCGTTATTGATCCATATATAAACCCAGTCAGGGGATTTATTGCTGAGGATTACTTTGTCGTATCCGGCATATTTGAGTTCCGCCGAAAAAAATCCGCCCATCATTGGATATGCCAATAAATTCGACTGCGGAGAAACGAATGTAATTACCGTACGGTTCGCGCTGAATGCCGGAGTAGCGTTCAACAGGCCGCTGCTTATAATCATTACGTTCCCGTCATCAAAAGGTTTAACTTCCGGACCGACCCTGTCCCAGTGTATTTTAACGCTTGTGCCCAGTCCGCCAAGATGTGTCTCCATCAATTTCGGATCGGTCTCGACTCTTTCTATATTGCCTGTCGCCAGGTCTATTTCAAGATTATATCCTGTTTCTGCATATCTCATATAGTGCCTCTAAATATTATAATTACCTGAATTTGCGGTATGTTTTTGAATGAATAATGCGTTGCAGCAATTAATATTTTAAACAGTCTGTAACTGCTGGATAAAAATTAACTCGTTTATTCTGCAGGACTCATTTTTCCATCTAAATCAAAACCATTAGTTCAGGGGCCAGTCAGCCGTTAGTGATAAATCAAAGAATAAATTTTATTTTTTTATAAAGATTATTTACGACTTTTGATACCTTCTGACTGCAATATAGCTATATTGTAGTCACGTGTCAAGAAAAAACTAACATTCGTAAAAATTGATATTTTTATTTCGAAATTGCTCATTTCAGTTTTCAATAAGCGTTTGAAATAAAATTCCCCGGGGCAGGCCCCCGGTACTGACCTACCGGCCGCCACCTTCTATGCGGCGTGCTGCTTTCGTCAGTCTCAATCGATTTGCTTAATACGGCGATCGGATTATATCCTCAAATAAAATTTCGAAGTATTATGCTTTGGAATAAAGTGCCCATCCAATTTATTAATTACATAATTTAATGTCAAGAAAAAACTTGATGAATTCATTGCCCAATTAAACTTGACAGTATTATTTCCTGTAATTCTACTTGTAAAATTGATAATTTGCGCATTTTACCGGTAAATATAGACGGGGATAATTTAATTTGGAAAACAATATTTACGAAGAAATACAAATCATACAGATTTCCAGCGGGAAAGAAATAGCCGAAATTAAAAGTGTCATCAAGAAAGTGATCGCCGAGATATCGCTTAAAATAATAGTGAACGATATGGAGCTTGTATCGGTGCTGTGTCTCAACCAGTATCATGAAGAGCTGGCTATGGGATTTCTTTATAATGAAGGCGTCATAAATTCTTTTTCCGATATCGAAAGGATATATTTCAACGAAAAAATGCTGGCTGTCATAATTACATTGAAAGAAGGCATGATAATAAACAGGCAGGAAAGCCTAAGAAGCATAACATCCGGATGCGGCAAATGCTACACCTACATTAATCCGCTCAGACAGAGCCAGTATAATCCGGTACTGACGGATGTAAAATATTCCATCAATACTATCCTTGAACTGATGAAAGGATTTGTTACAAGATCGAAGATTTACCTTGAAGTAGGCGGCGTACACAGCGTCCTTTTTTATACGCCTGAATTTGAAATATTGATCGAAGATATCGGCAGGCATAATTGTTTCGACAAGATCACCGGCTTAATGCTGAGAGAAAACAAGCTGGATCTATTCAGCAAGGCGGTAATATTTGTCTCCGGGAGGATATCTTCCGAAATCATGACTAAGATCATAAGGATGGGTGCCGGAATACTTGTATCGAAATCAACTCCTACGACAGCTGCCATTAAGCTCGCCCGGCAGTACAACGTGACATTGCTCGGATACGTACGCAACAGAAGCGGGTATATTTACAGCTGCCCGGAAAGGATAGGAAGCTGAAATGGAAGGCTATCGCGAGACCGAAATGTGCGTACGCTGCGGCGGCGAGTGCTGCCTCCGCCAGCCCGGTCATTGCCTGCCGTCGGAATTCGGATCGGCTGCGGCTGTCAGGGCAGCGGTTGAGAGCGGCAGATACGCCATCATACTGCTTCTGGATGAAAACATAAAAGCGCGGATAGTGCGTCCTCATTATAAAGACAGCCGGCGTAAAACCGGTTGCATCTTCCTTCGTCAAAACGGCTGCGGACTTGAATGGGAGCAGAGGCCTTACGGATGCCGCTTGCTGCGCTCCCGTGAGCAGGAAGGCGGGCACTGCGAACCGCAGGGGATTGCCATAGAAGAAGCCGCAGAAATGTGGGAAGAAAGCGGGTATCTTCCTCCGTTATGGAAAAGTCTAAATCCGGCTTAGAGCGCATTCTAAAACTACTAAATAGCAAAAAGTAATCAATCCATGGGCATATACGAAATAGATAGAACTGTGTCACATTTGTTCTTAGAAGCTAATAATTTTATTTTTAAAATTATTAGCTTCTTACTTTTCTTAAGATTTTAGAATGAGCTATAAATGTAAATATATTTTAGTAATTAAATATAAATTGGAATTGAAAAATTTATCGAGCAGCTTCATTTACCGGATGAGCCCGTTTATTATAATTTCGTATAGTATGTGTCGCCCTGGCAATTCTTGCATGAATCCCCGTCTTTAACAGGATATACCTCATGGCAGACAGGACAAACCCCGACCTGGCCTATTTTTTTCCGTCTGACTTTTTCAATATCCACCTGCACTCGCTGGATGCTCAGTATCCCCTGCCCGGCTTTTCTGATCTGTGTTCTTAACAGGTCGGAATCCTGTTCGTCCTTCTTCTTTTTCTTGGAAAACCATTCTTCTATTACTGGCCAGTTTTTTAATTTTTCGGAATCGAGAAAAATCCGGATCCCGGCTCCATTGTATTTGTCGTACAATGTGATCGCGAAGCGTCCGGAATTTACAATACTGAGCCGGCCATTGCCGATAGTGTATGGAGTTAACAATTGTACTGCATCCGGAATGCATACGGATGATTCGCAAACTGCCTGGAATAAAGCATTTTCAGGAAGATTCCTCAAGGCCAGATCCACCATAAATCCGCCTATAATCAGACCCGGCGCCGGATAACCGTGAAAAGAATTAATCATGCGCATGTATTTTCTGTATGAGTAACCGCAAATCTTCATAATAAATCTGACTCCTTTTTAATTCAGGTTTGCATCGGGAGGTTATGAAAAGAGGTTTTGGAACGGTCCGTAAAAAGCATCCCGCCTAATACGCGGGATGCTTTCAATTTTTATTTTATTTTATCAATGCGCACAGCACAGGCTTTGTATTCCGCAGTCTGGGTTACCGGATCATAAACCGGATTGGTAAGCCAGTTGGCGCAGGCATCTCGGAAATGGAAAGCCATCCATACCATTCCTTTCGGTACCTGCCTGGTTACTCTCGCTTTTACTGCAACCTGACCTCTCCGAGATTTAACCGAAATTTTTTCTCCGTCAAGAATGCCTTTTTCAAGCGCGTCTTCCGCGGAGATATCCGCGGTTTCTTCCGGAAGCAGGTCATTAATACCTTTGGAACGACCGGTCTGCGTGCGGGTATGATAATGATACAAACGACGTCCGGTTGAAAGCACAAAAGGATACTCCCTGTCCGGAACTTCAGCCGGGGGTATATAATCGATCGGTTTCAGTACGCCCTGACCGCATGTAAAACAACCGTCCTTGTGCAGCGTACAAGTCCCCATATGATCAATTGTCGGGACAGGCCATTGCAATCCGTCGTTCTCCAGTCTTGAATATTTAACACCGGCCATTGAAGGTGCCAGAACGGAAAGCTCATTATCCCATATTTCCTGCGCGCTGTTCGATTTCCATTCATGCCCCATCCTTCTTGCAATCTCTTTGAATATCCACCAGTTCGGTTTTGCCTCTCCCGGCGGTTCGCTGGCCTTGCGTACGCGGTTGACCCGCCGCTCTGAACTGGTGAACGTGCCTTCGTTTTCGCTCCATGCCGCCGAAGGCAGAATTACATGCGCGAATTTTGTCGTTTCAGTCGGGAAAATATCCTGGCAAACCAGGAATTCCGCAGACTGCAGGCAATGTTCTATATGATGAATATCCGGCTCGGTATTGGCAAGGTTCTCGCCAAAAATATATAAAGCTTTAACTTTACCAGTTATCAGGTTATCCATCATTGTAGGCATCATCATCCCCGGTTTATCGGGAAGAGAATTAACATTCCATGCCTTTTTGAATTTTTCCCTTGCCGCTTCGTTGTCGACGCGCTGATATCCCGGGAAAACGTTCGGAAGTGCGCCCATATCGCATGCGCCCTGGACATTGTTCTGGCCGCGCAGCGGATTTACGCCGCCGCACTCAAAACCTACATTTCCCAGAAGCATCTGGAGGTTAGCGCACGACATTACGTTGTTCACACCGCAAATATGCTCTGTAATGCCGAGCGTGTACATAAGCATTGCAGGCTTTACGGAAGCGAGCTTGCGCGCGAGATTGCGGATGGTATCCGCGGAAACGCCGCTTATCTCTGCAGCCCGCTCGGGCGGATATTCCATTGCTTTCTTCTTAAGCTCTTCAAATCCCACCGTACATGTATTAACATAGTTTTTATCGTAGAGGTCTTCTTTAATAAGCACATGCATCACGGCATTAATAAGCGCCACATCCGAGCCGACTTTGATCTGAACATGCATTTTCGCAAAGTCAACAAGGTCCGTGCGCCGAGGATCCACTACGATTAATTCGGCGCCGGCAAGCACTGCATCCTTAACAAAGGTTGCTGCTACCGGATGCGCTTCGGTCATATTGGAGCCGACTACAAGTATCATCTTGGCTTTTTTGAAATCGGCAAAAGAGTTTGTCATTGCGCCTGAACCGAAAGAGGTCGCCAGACCGGCGACAGTCGGAGCGTGTCAGGTACGGGCGCAGTGATCGATGTTGTTCGTCCCGATCGCTGCGCGGAAAAGTTTTTGCATCTGGTAAGAATCTTCGTTTATACTACGGGCGCAGCTGACGCCTGCAACGGCGTCTGGCCCGCTCTTTTGTATGATCTCTTTGAACTTATCTGCCACAAGATCTAACGCTTCGTCCCATGAAGCTTCGCGGAACTCGCCGTTTTTCTGACGGATAAGCGGGGTTTTGAGCCTGTCTTCCGAATAAATAAAATCATATGCAAAACGGCCTTTAACGCAAAGCCTGCCCTGATTGGGCTGCGCATCCTCAACTGCCGTGACCTTGACGATTTTACCGTCCTTCACATGCAGCCACTGCTGGCAACCTACGCCGCAGTACGGGCATGTAGTGCGGATCTTCTGCATTTCCCATGCGCGGCCAAGACCCTTGGCTTTCTTTTCAGTCAGCGCGCCGGTTGGGCAGACTTCCACACACTGGCCGCAGAAAACACATTCGCTGTTATCGTACGGCTGGTCGCCGCCCGTAACGATCTTGCTTTCTGCTCCGCGATAGCCCTGCGTAATGGCGCGGTTGACCACTACTTCATTGCACGCCTGCACACAGCGTCCGCAAAGTATGCAGCGGCTGAAATCACGGACAATAAACGGATTTTCATTCTCAGTGGGATAAAATTTCTCTGTTTCCGGGAATCTGGATTGCGTAATATTATAGAAATAAGCCAGATTCTGGAGACGGCAATCGCCGTTCGCCTCGCAGACAAGGCAGTCGTGCTTCCCGCTCGCTAAAAGAAGCTCAACGTTCATCTTGCGGGCTTTATGTACCAAATCGCTGTCAGTAAATACTTCCATTCCCGGCCCGACAGGAGTGGAACATGCAGCCATCAGGGAACGCGCTCCCTTGACCTCTACCAGACAAATCCTGCAGGCACCTGTCGGCGTTGCACCTTTAAGATAGCAGAGGGTTGGAATTTCTATTCCAAAATTACGCGCGGCATCCAGAATCGTCTGGCCGGGCGTAAATGGCGCCTCTTTTCCGTTCAAAATAAATGTCTCACTCATTTCGTTCTCCTGGAGATTATATAAATAAAAAATATATAGTATTAAGATAATACTTTAAATTGTATTAATGATTATCAGTTACAATAGCCTCGCCATATCTTAAAATTAAATGATTGAAAATCAATAAATTTTTACGGCAAAAATATTCTAATCTTTGCAATTGTTCGCATCCGCGCAACTGCTGTAAATCCTGTGGCATCCGGGCGTTACTCCTGTTTTCGCTTCCATCATCTTTCTGATTTCCGAATCTATCGTAAAACCAAGTCCCAGGGTTGAATGGGTATAGCCGATCCGGATGGGTTTGACTTTTTCCAGCAGTTTTTTTTCAACAAGATATGTCACACCGTTAACATTAAAAATTTCGTCATCCGCTTTCTTCTCATCCAGTGCCATCACAAGATACGGACCTCTCCACCCGCCTTCTGTCATCAGAACCCTGATTGATTGGTTGTCTTTCTGTTCCTTCAGGAATTCTTTAATTTTCTGTGATGCTTCTTCCGTCACTTCAAACATATGGAACTCCGATATATGGGATTTTACTTTACAAATATTTAATAAGAATTCAGCGTAATTTTAATCCTTTTCCTCTCTTTGTCAAGAGTTATAATAAAATTCCCCGGGGCAGGCCCCCGGCCGAAGGTGACGTACCGGCCGCCACCTTCGGTGTCGGCGGGGTATTATGTTTCAAGGCGTTATCGATTTGCTCCGTAAATCGATAGGCTTACATCCTCGACGCAAGCATCGAGGTATTACGCCTTGAAATAAAAGCCCAACCGATTTCAGCCTGGATTAATTGGTAAACTTGATCATATCCAATTGTAATAAATCCGTTTTTCTTCAGTTGTTATAACATTTAAAATTCTCAGTCAATTACCAATATTTGTGATTTAAATATAATAAAATTTGGTGATGGTTTTACAAAAAATGTTCCCCGATAAAAATGATTGACAGATATGATTTATCAATGTGTTTGAAAAGTCATTATCTGACAAGCATAATAATAATTATATAACTACGGGAAAAGCCGAATGTACGCAAATGAGCTTAAGCCTGGCCTGCTGTTAAAAAAATCGCCGTTCCTTATAGTAAGAGATCTGGATAATAATGAAGTAAGGGCCTACAGCAAATTGCATGGGAATTTAACATCTTTCAATTTTAATATCAACCTGGTTTTTGATGTGTTCAGTTCTAAAATCGGTTTTGAGACAGCATTAAAAAAACTGCCAGAAATATGCGAATGCGATGCCGGTTCGCTGATAAAAGAACTATACGATAAAAGATTTGTAATAGAAAATGATTTAAACGAGAAAGACATGCTTCTGGATTATGCCGGATCGGCCAGGGATAAATATAAAATCCCGAAAATCACAAAAGTTAATTTTTTAATTTCCGCGCGATGCAACCTGGCATGTAAAGGATGCTATCATAATTTCTATGATTTTAAAAGCGCGGATATGAACGGCGATCTCGCAGGAGATATTTTAGACGGCCTGTTCCCTTTTCTCAGAAAAAGGGGAGTTCCAGCATTGCTGATATCATTCTTCGGCTATGAGCCGCTCGCCAATTTTACAACGCTCAGCGCCATATATGACCGGGCCGGCAGACTTGGTGAAAAATACGACATAAATACCACATTTAAAATATTTACCAACGCTTATAATTTAACAGATAAAATCCATAAATGGATTAAACTGAATAAATCCAGGATCGGGATAAAAGTCAGCCTGGATGGGATAAAAGAAGACCACGATAGAAGAAGAGTGGACCTTGCCGGCAGGGGAACATACGACAGGGTAATTGATAATTTAAAACGGATAATCACAACCGGCGCCGAATGCGGCGTAATTACGGTCCTGAGCAAATTAAATCATCTGAACATTGAAAAATTCGTGGACGAAATGGCTGGCATCGGGATCGGGAATATCACTGCAAATATTTTCTGCGGTCATTCCGCCGACGAACGGCTGATGGAATTAACGGAACCGGAAAAATTTGAAGCAATAAGGAGAATGGACCTGGCGACTGAAAAATACGGCATTGAATTCGACGGCGAATGGAAATATGCCGTAACCCAGATGGTCACAGGCGCCCAGTTCTATTGCCCCGCAGGATTAAGGCAACTGGCTTTTTCAGCGGACGGGGCCGTTTATCCGTGTCAGAGGTTTGCCGGCACAGACGAGAATTTCGGTATTTATAAAAAAAATTTCTGGGATAATTTGCTTGAAGGCAGATGCGAAAATTATAACAGCTGGACTGCCGATCTTTACAGCGGCGTAATCGAAAGAACGGACAAAGAAGAAACCGACCTTGCCGGATGGAGCTGTCCTTTTCTTCCTTTTCTGCGGGGAGAATGCATAAGCAAGAATCTGGACAGGGAATTGAACAATAAGCTGATGGAATATTTCGTTACGCGGCCGATAAACCGGATTATCACCGAACCGCCCGCAAATTATTACAGTAATAACAGAATTTAGTGCGCGCTTAAATTCGAAATTTGATGCAAAACATTATCGAGTTTTATGGAGCAGCCGCTATTAATGACAGGGCGTGAAACAACACTTAACATATCAACTATCGATCAGTGCGCCTGCCAATTCAGCGATCCTGCGCATTGACGATTCATCGCAATTCAGCCGTTCTGCTATTGCAGAGATTGTTGAAGCGGAAATTGGTTCACCGCGAATGATATCGGCTTTCTTTACGGCGATCTCTGCCGAAGGCTTCGGATCTTCTGCTGAAAGATAAATTGTGCAATCCGGAGTTATCTCCTTAAGAATTGTATTACTCTCGATCACGAGATAACCTGCATCGGCGTGTTCGGCCGCTATGGCGGAAAATCCGGTTCCCATTCCATAATAATAGCCGTCGCCTCCGGGTTTGCGGGCATGATGACCGATCTTAATACGCACTGCTCCGGGCAACAGATCGCGCAATGCGCGTGCCAGGTGTGTTTTCCCCACATTGGAATGCGCCCCGGATACGACTATTACTTTCATTTTATTCAAAGCAGCCGAGCTGGCAATCGATTATCTTTATGCTGAGATCATTGCATGTGTCGCCGATTTCTTTCAGAGAAATATCGTGCTCTTTCGATATTTTTACGGCCTGCGAGCAGGTAAGAACTTTCTTTCCCTCGCGCTGAACTGCCGCATCATTAATTATTTTTTCATTTTTATTCATCAGTCGCTCCTTGGAAACAATAATTATTCTGAATGCTTTTTTATATCTTTTAAAGAGTCAATTGATTTTTCAAGGCTATAGCCTGAAATCATAAATAATTATTTTAACACATGTTATTACAACTATACAAATAGATTTTTGATTCGTAAAAAAATTTATTTGTATATTGATAATCCTCAATTAATTTATTATCTATTGAATATACGCTTTGACCGATTATTATTTAATGAATCTCAAATATCGTTTAAAAAATTATTGTCCGCATGAATTTTTAAAAATTGGTTGACTTTTAGGAAGCTCTTTTTTTCGATATTTCTATCACCGACCGGTGACTAAATAATTAAACTGTTTATACAGTAAGAGGAGTAGCATAGTGGAAGAAATAATTAAAATAGATATCGGCGAATATAAGAAAAATCCGGACGGTTCCTGGATTTGTGTAAAAAATTCAGATATAGCCACCAAATCCAATAAATTGATCAGAATATCCCCCGGTACTACTTTTAAAAAAGGCGTTATTCTATGGGGAATGGACGTTGCAAAAACGCTTGATGAAATCAGCAGTAAATAAAAAATATTAAATGCTATAAATCGCAAACCGCCGGGAGAGTTATTAAGGTCTTTAATGAAAAAATAAGTTATTCTCTCCCGGTCATAATCGTTTAAATTTTTTCCTATTACCTTTGCTTTTTTTGAAAGCAATTGTATTAATATTTTTCCGTTTAAAACCGATTTCAGAATATAGACAATACTGACCGGCTAATTATTAAGAGCGCATTCCATATCCTCTATAATGCAATTAATCATCTTCGTGCATACCTAAAATTATTTTTAATTATCGATGAGTGCCGGCAGGATTCGTCGTCAACTTGCAATATCGAACTGCTTCGCAGGTGGATCGCCTGATTCTGCAGAGAGGGTATCGGATTTTACGCCTTAAGATGAACAACAATTTATATGCGATAAAATAATTTATATGAGAAAAAATAATCCGATAGTATCATACGAAGAAGCGCTGAGTATTATCTTAAAATCCGTGAATCCCCTCGGCTGTGAGAAGATTTCCATCACTGAAGCGGCAGGCCGCGTATTGTATGAAGATATAATATCCGATATTATTTTACCGGCTGCAGATGATTCCTCTATGGACGGTTACGCAATTATTTCGAAGGACTCGGCCGGAGCATCAAAGACAAAACCTGCCGTACTCAGGATTATCGGCGAAATACGGGCGGGAGGCCCGGTCCAAAAATTACGCGTCTCAAAAGGAACAGCGATAAGGATTATGACAGGCGCTCCGATACCCGACGGCGCCGATTCGGTTATCCCATTCGAAGATACGGAAGAAGAAGCCGGTTATGCAAGGATTTTCCGCGAAACCGTAAAAAATGAGAATTGCAGATTTGCCGGAGAGAGCCTGAAAAAAGGCGACAAAGTGCTTCAAAAAGGAGAACGCCTGAAATCTGCGAATATCGGCCTTCTCGCTTCGCTTAATCACACATCGGTAAAAGTATATAAACAGCCTGCGGTCTCGATCATTTCAACCGGAGACGAACTTGCGGAATTAGGCGATAATATAAGACCGGGACAAATAATAAACAGCAGCGCGTATGCTTTATTCTCGGAGATAAAAAAATACGGCGCTCTACCGCGACATATCGGGATAGCAAAAGATACAATCGACGATACCAGAAAAAAATTCATTGAAGCGTTATCATCTGACGTAATAATCTCCACCGGCGGAGCATCCATGGGAAAATACGATTTTGTCAAGAATGTCTTATCGGATCTGAACGTCGAGATATTTTTTGAAAAAATAAAAGTTAAACCCGGAAAGCCGTGCGCCTTCGGTAAAATAGGCAATAAACTGATCTTCGGTCTTCCCGGTAACCCGGCCGGCACTCTTACCTCTTTTATGCAGTTCGTAAGACCTGCGCTGCTTAGAATAATGGGTGCAAACAAAATAAAGAAACCGTCCGTAAGCGCATTTCTTGAAGAAGATATAAAAAAAGAACCGGGCAGGCTCCATCTGGTAAGGGGGATATTCACAATAAAAGATAATCAATTTTTTGTCTCAACAACAGGCAATCAAAATTCATCCATACTTCGTTCGGTGAGCAGAGCGAACTGCCTTATAATTATTCCCGAAAATAGTACCGCAAAGGCAGGGGAAAAGGTCGTTATTCAGCTGATAGATCATGATGAAATAGAATAACCGAATAATAAATTATGCCGAGAGATGACATTACAGCATTCGTTATGGCCGGGGGGAAAAGCTCAAGATTCGGAGAAGACAAATTATTATTTAAAATAGACGGCCTTCCCATCCTGGAACGCGTAGTAAATATTTTAAAAAATATTTTCAGAAATATCGTTCTTATAGGCGACGAGACCGGAAAATACGCATATCTGGGGCTCGAATCACATCCGGATTTAATAAATGGGATCGGGCCGATAGCGGGCATCTACACTGCGCTTACCGCTTCAAAGACAGAAAAAAACTTTTGCATAGCGGGGGATCTCCCTTTTCTAAATCCCGGGTTGATAGATTATATGATCTCGGCTTCAAGCGATTTTGACATTACCGTTCCTGTTATTGAAGGGTATTTTGAAAGTCTGCACGCGATTTATTCAAAAAAATGCACGGAACAAATAAAGAACAATATAAATAAAGGCAGTATTCAGATTTTTAAGTTTTATGAAGGGTATAAGGTTAGGAAAATAGAAGAATCCGAAATAAAAAAATTCGCAGATCCGGCGCGGATTTTTAAAAATATTAATTCCCGCGAAGACCTCGCTTAGCTGATTACTTATGGTTGAGCTTTTTATAAAGGTTTATGAAATGGCTGCGATCAAGCCCGATTGACTTAAAAAATGAAAGTATATCCACAGCGTCCCAGAGGACAGCCGTATATATCTCGTTTATTCTTCTTTTCCTGTAAGCTTCGAACAGATGATTGGCCAGCGTCTGACCTATACCCTCGCCCATAAATCTGGAGTCGACGCCCATATTTTTAATCCAGCCCGCCTGATCAATCCCGAAGCTGTTCGTCATTATTTCGCTAATAACGAAACCCACCATATGACCTTCAACGAAAGCGCCAAGACTTATATTGTCCCTCTTCTTTATATGTTCCAGCAGAATGGACTTTCTTTTTGGACTAATTTTTGATTTCGTAATGGCTTCCTGAATTCTGATAACCTCCGGAAGATCTTTTCCCTGTAACTTTCTGACTTTAATCGATTTCAAGGCTCATTCTTCCTTTAAATAAATAATTAATCTATCCTTATTATTTTAACTATCTTCCCTACCCACTCGGGAGGAAGATAAACGCGCCCGCTGTTCCCGCTTTGTTTGACTTTCTTTTCAATCATTTCTTCGCCGAACACTTCGAACTTAGCCTTGGGGGACAGTCTGCCCGGTTCATCCGCTCTTCTTATTATTTCTCTGGGAGTCATATTTTTCTTCAAAGTAAACCGATCTTCCTCTATGGATTTTAACTATTTCGCTTCGTTCTAAGCCTGCTCAATACGCCGCAAAATCGTTAAATATTTCAATTCAATTATTTTTAAATCGAAAAACAATGTCCGGATTGAAGCTGCTATAATTCAGCTACTTTTTAGCTGAATTTCATTATTTTGTCAACAAAAAAGCAATCCGCGCATCAGCCGTATTTCGCAACAATTTAGGATGTTAATGTCTGGCGGCTTTATGGTCAAATCTGTTTTTTATTGACAAGAACCGGATAAGCTGAAAAATTATGTCTCAATTAAAAACATACGACAGCATTCTTTATGTATTTAAATGTTAATAAAATTTTTCCGGAGGAACACAATGTCGGATTTAAGGCTTGGAAGTAAAGAAAAAAGAAACTATATCCGGATGAATATTGAAACGGAAGTTCTTTACAAAATACGGGGCACAAAAGAAGAGTTCAAGGGTCATTGCAAAAATCTGTCCCACTCCGGTATCCAATTCATCACTTCAAAAAATTTAAAAGTTGGATCTGAGCTGGACATAATCCTTAAAGTTTCAGGAGCTTTACCGCAGCCCCCCCTCGAAGCCGTCTTAATAGTACAACGAGTCAATAAAGACGCGGCGGATCAGTATGTTGTCTCGGGCAAATTGAGCGATGTTAAATGAATATATAAGATCATATCTTCATATATGCTTTTAAAACTTCTGGCACTTCAATATTCCCGTCAGCGGTCTGGTAATTTTCCATTATCGCTGCGAGCGTCCTGCCCGCAGCCAGCCCTGAGCCGTTCAGCGTATGCACAAAAACCGGCTTTTCACCCCTGGCCGCCCTGTACCTTATCTTAGCGCGTCTCGCCTGGTAGTCCAGAAAATTCGAGCACGAACTTATCTCCATGTATCTGTTAAGCCCGGGCATCCAGACCTCGATATCGTAGGTCTTTGCGGATGAAGCGGATGTATCGCCGCTGCAAAGAAGCATAACCCTGTAATGCAGGTTAAGCTTCTGAAGAACTGTCTCCGCATTCGCCGTTAGCTTCTCGAGTTCATCGAAGGAAGTTTCCGGCGCCGCGAACTTCACGAGCTCCACTTTCTGGAACTGATGAACGCGTATAAGCCCCCTGGTATCCTTGCCGGCGGCGCCAGCCTCTCTTCGGAAACACGAAGACTGCATGGTTACCTTGACTGGGAGTTCCTCTTTGTTCAGGATTTCATCCCTGTAGAGATTAGTGAGCGTAACTTCCGCCGTCGGTATAAGCGACAGGCCGTCGCGCTCTATTCTGTAAAATTCATCCTTGAATTTGGGATATTGCCCTGTACCGGTCATGCTCTCGTCATTGACGATGAACGGGCCGAATACTTCGGTATACCCGTGCTCTCGCGTGTGGAGATCAAGCATAAAGTTTATGATGGACCTCTCCAGCCAGGCCGCAAGTCCGCGGTACACATAAAAACGCGCGCCTGCCAGCTTAACACCTCTTTCAAAATCCAGAATACCCATTTCAGTCCCGATATCATAATGAGGTTTGGGAGAAAAATTGAACGAAGGCTTTTTACCCCATTCGCGGATCATTTTATTGTCTTTTTCATCTTTCCCAACCGGAACAGATTTATCCAGTATATTCGGCACCGAAAGATGCATATCATTGAAGCTCTGGTTAATCTTTTCCACCTGGACCTCAAGTCCTTTCATTTCGTCGGATAAATCCTGCACTTCCTGTCTTAAGGCCGTGTCGTCTTTACCGGCTCCTTTTAGCTTTCCGATCTCTTTAGAGAGGCTATTGCGTTTTTCTCTCAATTTATCTATTTTTAAGATATTATCCCTTCTGTCTTCATCGCATTTTTTCAATGAATCGAGATCGACCGCTTTCTCCATATTCCTGTTCTTTAAAAGCACGCGTATGCTTTCCAAATCTTCCCTGATCAGCCTGGGATCAATCATGGTATTACCCCTGTTATTATTGAATACAAACAAGAAGTTTTAGAATTATTGATTTATATATGTGATTAATGATTTCCAATTTCATTTTTCGCGAGCATTATTGTTAATTTAGACTATAACGTCAACAAACTTTATTATGTGACAGATAAATTGATTTTATAGGATAGAGATAGGATTTCTCTATCACTTATTCGGAACAGTATTTATAAGATGTCTTTTCAATAAAATAGTTGCATTTCAGGAAAATATTTGTATTTTCTACTGGCTGCAGCAGGTAAAACCATATTTTATGATAAACTAATGTTTTATTGATTCATATATCGAAGATACGGCAATGAATTTATACGACTGCTATAATATATTAGGCGTCAGCGTAAATGCTTCGGATGACGAGATTAAAAAGTCATTCAAGATTCTTGCGCATAAATATCATCCAGATAAAAATCCGCAGAGAGTAGAATGGGCAAACAACGCGATGTCATCTCTCAATCTTGCTTACACAACACTAATGCAGCTGCGCTTTAAGGAAAACAGGAAAGATATTAAACGCGAAGCCGCCGGGCCCGCGCAGGCGCAGGCGTTTAAACCGCAAAAGCCGGTTAAAAAGCAGAAAGTCAGAAAGTCGTATTACGAACCGGAGAAAGAAGCGAAGGATAAACTGCGCGAAGACATACTCACGAAAGAATTCGTAAAAATCCGGGAATACACAAAGAATGAGCTTTATCGGTATTTTCAATACGGCATATACAATATCGCGAGACGGGAAAATCCGGCCAGCAAGAATACATTCGATAAAATAACCGAGAACATAAAAAAAAATTATCACGCGATCATGAGCCTGAAGAACCGGACGGACGACCCCGATTTTCAAAAACATTTTGAAGTTTTCAGTTCAATGATATATAACTTTTATATGGCCTCGGAATGCGACAATGTTATTGACTCTTACAGCGATGCGATAGAAGTGGAAGCGTACAGGCTTTTCAAAAGAGGCGACGATATGCTGCATCCCTGCGAAAGGGAAATTTTTTATGACAGGCATAACAGAGGCTTTTTTAAAAAAGAAATCGCAGATGATCTTCTTCTGAAATCGGAAATGAATTTTAAAAATATGCTTAAAATTTTTCCCCAGTCCACGTGGGCGGTTGAAACAAAAATAAAGCATCGTTACGTTCTTGCCTTAAAAGACTATCTCAACCTTTTCTTTTCCGAATACAGTTCCGAGCTTCACAGCATGGTTCATTAAAAACGGGTGCTGTCATCACTAACGATACTTTATTAATCATAGAAAATTCCGATAATTTTATAGATGAAACAATTTATGAAAATATCGCTACTATTGATTTGCGTGATTTCTTTGCAGGGCATGGCCGCTTCCGAAGATTATCAGTACCAATATTTTAATAACGAAAAGGATAAATATGTCCCGTTCTCGGATTATATCCCTAAAATAAGACTGCATTATCTCACTGTACCCCATTACCTTGAAGACTTTTATCAGTTATACGGCATGAAGCAATACTATAACGAAAATTCGCTGAGAAAGAATATCGAGAGGCTCAAGACAGCGCTGAACTGCAGATTCAGGCATCCGTCCGAAGCCCTTGTCAAAATAGAATCGGCGGAAGAGTATATGAAATACCGCAGGCTTATGTTCATGCATATAAATATTCTTATTATGCGTAATTACATGTCTGTAGCGGCAAGGTACGACAAACAGAAAATAGCTTTTCATAGCTCGCCCTTTGCCAGAGAAATAAAAGAAAGCTTCGATATCGCCGAAGGCCTTTACAAAGAAGCAATACCTTACTGGGAAACAGCTAGAAAATATGCATCGGATGCAAGCGAAGTCAGGATTACAACAGACCTTGGTTTTATTGAATCGGAAAGGTTTTCCATTATGAGCGGCGATCTCGATTACGGAAAGATAATAAACGATCATTTAAAAAAGCTGGTCTTAAAAAGAAATAAGCTGAACACTGCCGTGGCTTCTGCAGGCAAATAGATCAATCCAGCCATTTATTTATGCTGTTGATTTTATCAATAGCGTCATTCACCCAGATATTGTATGGAAGGTCGTTGATTAAAACGGCAAACTCAATTTTTGCCCGCAGAAGCTCTTTCTTCAGCCTTTCCGCGTTTCCGGTAAAAGTTTTATCTTCCATTTCGCCGTAATAATTGTCAAACGCGCTTTTCAGTATAACAAATCCCTTTTTATATTGACCGTAAAAAATATCCTCTACCCTGCCCTTCTCTGTCTCGGCCCCCTCTTTTCCGCTCTTTAAAAAATTTTTTATATCCCCGCTTAAAAGAATATCCTTTAGAAAATCATATCCGTTGTTGATCGCAGTCATCAGCTTAACAGAGTCCTTATCTCCGCTCACGTCCGGATGATTCAGCTTGGCAAGCACTCTGAAGGAGGCAGACAGTTCTTCGAGCGTAAAATTTTCCTTAAGCCCGAAAAGCGTCAGATATTTTTGGAATTCATTGATCTTCATTATGATTTATTAATGTTAGCAGCTGATAAAAATACAACAAAAAAACAAAAAGACGCCTCAAACTGCGCCTTTTAAACACTTTACGTGCATATCATCTATTTTTAAAAGCCTTCTCAAAGTTATAATTTCAAATAAGAATTTATCTATTAATTAAGTGCATTGCCAGGTCTCTTTTTTAATAAATTACAGATGATCCAATAAAATTTTTAACATTTTAAGTTAATAAAAAAGTCATCAACTTTAAGATTTGACAAAAAAATATGATCATAAATTAATGGCTATTGGATATTAAAATGTTTCAGACCTAAAAAAACCTTTAACAGAAATAGCAGATTACGTCTGGATATATTTGTAATATAATATTAAGATATATAGAGGCAATCCATGAATACAAATGAATTTCATTGCATTAAAATAGATCAAGTGGAAAGCAGTCTTAAAACAAATATCGATTCCGGCCTTTCAGCGGAAGAAGTAAAAAACCGTTTAAATGAATACGGGTATAATGAGCTCGCCGAGCGCCCTCGACCGGGCTTCTTCAAAATGCTTCTTTCTCAATTTAACAATTTCCTCATAATTATTCTTATCATAGCCGCAATAGTATCGCTTCTTCTGGGCGAAGTGGTAGACGCAGTCGCGATCATAGTAATCGTGGTGCTTAACGCAGTTGTGGGGGTCATCCAGGAATCGAAATCCGAGCAGGCGCTTGCCGCGCTAAAAAAAATGTCCGCGCCTAACGCGCAGGTAATACGCGACGGCCACCAGATAGCTGTTCCCTCCAGGGAGCTTGTCCCCGGCGACATTGTTCTGATAGAAGCCGGGAACTACATTCCGGCAGATCTCAGGCTCGTAGAGGCATATAATCTTAAAGTCGAAGAAGCATCGCTTACAGGGGAATCGGTCCCAATTGATAAAGATGCAGCTGCCGTGCTTGATAAGGACATACCTCTGGGAGATAAAATAAATTCATCATTCATGAGTACCGTTGCGACCTACGGCAGGGGCAAAGGAATAGTGACCGCTACAGGAATGAAGACACAGATAGGAATGATAGCAGAAATGATACAATCGTATGAAGATGAAGAAACGCCTTTGCAGAAAAAACTCGACCAGATGGCAAAGATCCTCGGTATCGCCTGTCTCTCAATCTGCGCCTTTATTTTCATTTATGGACTGATCAAGGATACTCATTTTGGGACGATATTCAGCGACGGACTTCTGACATATCTTTCCAATGAAAAGAAAGATATCATTAATCTTTTCATGACTGCCGTAAGCCTTGCGATCGCTGCTGTTCCGGAAGGATTGCCGGCTGTTGTAACCGTCTGTCTGGCTCTCGGAATGCAGAGGATGATTAAAAGGCACGCGCTCATCCGGAAACTCCCGGCTGTTGAAACCCTCGGATCGACCACCGTTATATGCTCGGATAAAACAGGAACCCTGACCCAGAACAAAATGACTATAACGGAACTCTGGGCAAATAATAAAAGAATAAAAGTAACCGGAGAAGGGTATAACCTGAATGGCAAATTTATTGTTAATGATAAACCGTTTGACCCGCTAAAGGATACCGAAACATCGCTTCTTCTTTACGGAAGTCTGTTGTGCAACGACGCAAAACTTGAAGAAGTGGAGGACGATAAAGGACTAAAAACATGGCGCATGATCGGGGATCCGACAGAAGGAGCTATGGTGGTTGCGGCTGCAAAAGCGGGCCTGTGGAGAAAAGAAACAGAAGAAAACTGCCCTCGTATAATGGAAATTCCATTTGACTCGGACAGAAAAAGAATGACAACAATACATGATATGAGCTGCATGGATCAGAAAACGGATATCTCTTCACTGACATGCTTCCCTTATCCTCCTGTAATGGCCTTTGTTAAAGGAGCGCCTGATATTCTGCTGAGCCTCTGCGACAGTATTATAATAGACGGTAAAGTAACACCGCTCGACGACGCACAGAGAAAAGAGATACTTTCGATAAATACGGATATGGCCAGCAATGCCCTCCGTGTGCTCTGTGTTGCATTCAGGCCCATGGATGTCAAACCCGACACATGCAGTCATGAAATAATAGAGCGCGAACTTGTATTTGTAGGCCTCATGGGAATGATCGATCCTGCAAGACCCGAAGTAAAGGAGGCGGTAAAAATCGCTCAGGGCGCGGGACTCAGAAGCATAATGGTAACAGGAGATTATAAGGATACGGCCGTTGCTATTGCAAAAGAAATAGGTCTTCTTACACAAGGAGGAAAAGTTTTCACAGGCGCAGAACTCGATAAAATGAGCGAAGAAGATCTTAAAAATGAAATAGATCATGCCGCAACTTTCTGTCGCGTATCTCCGCAGCATAAAACCCAGATTGTGGAAGCATTTAAAGCAAAAGGCCATATTGTCGCTATGACAGGCGACGGAGTAAACGATGCGCCTGCTTTAAAGAGAGCCAATATCGGAGTGGCTATGGGTATTACCGGCACGGACGTTTCTAAAGAAACCGCCGACATGGTACTCACTGACGACAACTTCGCAAGCATTGTTTCAGCGGTTGAAGAAGGACGAATAATATACTCTAATATCCGCAAATTCGTTTATTTCCTTCTGGTTTGCAATATCGGTGAGATTCTGATGGTCTTCTTATCAATGCTTTTCGGCATGCCTGTGCCATTCCAGCCTATCATGTTATTATGGCTTAATCTCGTTACCGACGGAGCACCCGCGCTGGCTCTGGGACTTGAAAAAGGCGAGCCCGATATTATGATAAATCCTCCCCGTCCTACTAAAGAGCCGGTAATCAATAAAAACATGAGGATCGGACTCACTATTATTCCGATTGTCGACACTTTCGCGATCCTAATGGTCTTCTGGATAGGGCTAAACCGTTATCCCGGCCATCTGGAAGCCGCGCAGACAATGGCTTTTGTCACGCTCTGCCTGTCTGAGCTGTTCAGGGCTTATACGTCAAGATCGGAGCACTTCAGTATCTTTTCAATCGGCGTATTGTCCAACAAATGGATGCAGGTCGCTGTCGGAAGTTCATTGATACTTGTACTTCTGACTGTTTACGTTCCATTCCTGAGAGTTTTCTTCGGGACGGCTTTTCTCGGTTTGAATGACTGGCTGATAATGCTTCCGTTCATGTTCATGGCTTCCGTTGCTTCAGAGTTAATAAAAATTATTCAGCGCAGAATGAATGTAAAAGGTTAAAAATTATTACTGTTAAATATTATTTCGAATGAAAATGAAAATCTCCGGCCAACCCGGAGATTTTCATTTTATTCAACAATATGACAATATTAAGGCTAAACCCCTATTGATCCCAGGAAGCGCTCGTAATTATCCTGGCTTACCCTGTCCATATCTCTAATCTCAAATCCCACTTTTATCAGTCTGTTCTGCATTAATTCAAGATGTTTTACATCGGCAAGAATAGAGGCTTTTTTTAATTGAGGGAGCATCA
>CAZVDF010000021.1:2446-49417 GCA_964626055.1 uncultured Leptospirales bacterium | reverse complement strand
TAGTTATGTCAGCTGCGGAAATGATGATGGCGGTGAAAAGCCCTGTTCTACATGCAATAATATAGCGGGAGTATGGGACTCTGTTGAAACAAAATATCCCGGTACCTGCGCCGGAAATACAAAGACGGAAAATTTCACTTATCAAATAACCCAAAGCGGCTGCAGTATAATTGTCTCACGGCAGGGAACAAACCTTGTTTTGAACGGGCAGATATGCAATAATACGTTATCATGGTCTGGAAGTTATGCTGAAAATAATGGGACCGTGAGCCTATCATCATCGTTTGTTCTAACCGGTAATGCTTCCTTTGAGGGTACTGTCTATTGGACTTTCAATGACGGCATTAATGATTGTTCGGGCCATACGGATATTAAAGGAACGAAGCAGCCATAATGCATGCATATTTCATGAGAACAAAGTTATATGATCATTCGAAGCCATTTCAAAATTATAATTTTTAGTAAAAAATCGATTAGGGTACACTACCTATTTTTAGTTAGGCTGATGATACCTGGATTAAAAGCATTTTTAAAACTATAATATAATTATTTTATCTTATGGAGATTTTTATATGCTAATGACTGAAAAAAAGATAGCCGCCGTGAAAATGAAAATAATAATTTTTTTTACATTCATATTCATGTGTCTTGCTGCCGAATCAGTTTTCGCAGCCAATGAGCCCGGTCAAAAAGGATCATGGTATATCGGTTTTGGAATGGGACCCGGCTTCGGTTTTATCGATACCGATAGCGGAGGCAATCAGACATTCAATGAATATTTTAATGCTAAAGGCAAAGAGATAAACCAGGGCAACTCAAAATCATATCTTGGACCTAATATTGATACAGGCTTTATACTGACACCCCATCTCCATTTGGGATTGGATATATCGGCTATAATTACACAGGCGAACTACTATGATGATAGTTTAGCATCGATTGAATTGTATAATTTCAATATCATTACAGCGTATTATCCGTTTAAAAACGGATTGTCGGTCAGGGGAGGTGCCGGTTATACCAGATGCAATTACTGGATTTCATACAGCTCTGCCATCGATAAGCCCGATGATCGCAATTCTGCTTCCGGAATTTGCGTTTTAGCAGGCATCGGATATGACTTTAATTTCAGGGCGAATTTCAATATGGGTCTGCATATCGATTTCGCGAAGCAATTTTATAATGATAAAGAATTGAACGGTACAGGCTTTGCGCGGATCTATGCCGCTTTTTACTGGTTCTAAAAATCTATTTAATCAGGGAAAATGAAATGAAAAAATTGATGGCTACTTTGTTTCCAGTTGTGATATTTATTTGTTTTATAATTAATGGTTCGGCAAATACTCTTCATGGGGGCGTAGATGACGACGGTAAAGGGGCATGGTATATCGGATTCGGGATTGGGAGCGGTTTGGGTTATATCAATACCGATCAGTCAAAAAATCAATTGATCCCTGAAGCGGCCGATAAAAATCATGATGTGGATAATTCCTATAATGTTACGTGGCAATTCGGCCTTGGGGCTGTAATAAATTCATATTTCAACTCCGGAGTTGAAATATCCTATTTTAATTGTAATATTGATTATAAAGATACCGACGAATTATACTCAAGTACGGTTTATATCTATAACTATTTTTTAGTAGGATCATATTATCCGTTTATCAATGGTCTTTCATTTAAGATCGGAGGGGGCGGGTCCACTTATTCGGAAAGCTCATCCGGTAAAAAAACATCCAATGCGGATATTAAAATTAATGGATATGGCTTCATAGCCGGCATCGGGTATGATTTTAAACTTGGAAACACATTCAATCTCGGATTGCATCTTGACTGTTCAAAACAATTCTATCATAAAAAAGGCCTGGACGACACAACAGTAATTTCTCTTTATGCTTCATTTTACTGGTTCTGATTATCAAAAGAATTCAGCCCGGGCTTGAGAATAAATCAATATTTGTTAAGGGAGAGGACGGGCGTCACGCGATTAAATTCAGCGATCTGATTTATCTTTCATCTCACGGTAAAAAATGTGTATTCCGTTCCATTGAAAAAACATATACTGTGAATCGGCTTTTAAAAGACGTAGAAAATAAACTTCCTCCCGAAATTTTCCAGCGAGTTCATAAATAATTTATTTCAAGGCGTAATACCTCGATGCAAGCCTATCGATTTGCGGAGCAAATCGATAACGCCTTGAAACATAATACCCCGCCGACACCGAAGGTGGCGTCCGGTACGTCAGTACCGGGGGCTTGCCCCGGGGAATTTTATTATTAATATAAAATATCTTAACATATCATATATTTCGAAGGCGGACGATATACGGCTTATCTTGATGACGAAGATGAAAGTATTATTCCTGTAGGAAGAAACGCAGCCCCGATATTAAACAAAAAATTCAGCTTATAAAAAATCAGTATCTTTCATTCCCCGCTCCATATCTTTCATTCCAAACCTCATTGACTCTTTATATAGAAATAGGTATATGTGTTAGGTAGTCCGGAATATTTTTAATGTTCTGAATCCGGCAATAGAATTAATACTAATAAGGCAGCAGAGTAATTGTTATAAACAAATAATCGGCTGCCGGAAAGCAATAAAGAGAATTGAGAGCAATGCCAGTAGCATCCGATGAGCTCTTCAAAATAATTTGTTAAAATTTACATTACTGCAGGAAATCATATGAATTATGAAGAAAAAGAAGGTTTAATTACTGTTAAACTGTCCGTAAATGAAGATATAATCCAGTCTTTAAAAGACATTTGCCGCGAACACCGTGTGGATACTGCAATTGTGTTTTCAGCTGTAGGCAGGGTGAAAAAATTTACCATGAGTTTTTCGAACAGGAAAGATGTGCTTTCATATGACATCACTAAAGTCCATGAACTGCTCTCGCTTTGCGGAAATTTTTCCTGGTCTCCTGAAAGATCAGACTATTTTTACAACCTGTATGCGGTTGTAAGTGATAAAAATAAACAGACTTACGGAGGGGAGCTTTTCAGGGCTATTGCACAATCGGACTGTGAAATTATACTTCAAAATGTCGGATCCAAAATGGGATCCGGAAAAATAAAAAAAACCTGTCAGGCAGTTTCGGTATCCTGAAGATGGCATGGGTGTTGCAATATTTTCGGTACTTACATAAATATGTCCATACGGATCTGTATCAGTTCGAGTGTTTTTTTACAGACTTCTGCATCGGCGGATAACAGCATGGAATATTATTCCGGTCTCTTTAAAATCGGTGAATTGGATCAGGCGTGTCAGTGGTTTTTTCCTTCGTTTTTTCCTCGGATCAAGTTTAAACCAGTCTAATCTTTGACCTTGAACTAAATATTTGTTGCATTTTAGCAAGTTTATTATATGAGGTTCGCTATATCCGACCGGCAGCGAAAAACAAATCGTAAATACGCCCGGGCTGTGCATTACGTTTAAAAAGGTATTTCAATAAGATAGGATATACTGAAATGTATAAAAAATTTGATATCTCCGAAAGGACGATCGTTCCTTCCGCAAAAGAAGATAATGTAATTGATTTTTATATTAATCCCGATGAGAAAGAAAAGCAGGTTATTCTTGCCAACCTGGATTTCGACGAACATACATTATCATCCGCGCTTGACCCGGACGAAGTTTCCCGCGTGGAATTTGAGAAAGAATATACTTTTATTATATGGAAACGACCCAATAATTATTCATTTAAGGAACAGCTTCAATTTAATGTGTCATCAATAGGAATCATTCTTTCCAGGAACAAGATCATTGTGATCCTGAAAGAGGATTACGATTTATACGACAAAAGAGATTTTAAAAAAATCGGTTCACTGCTTGAGTATTTTTTAAAAATATTATTCAGCACAGTGCGACATTATGTGGATCATATAAAAGCGATCAGCATGATGTCGAAGGAACTGCAGGAAAAAATTACCGTTTCTCTTGAAAATAAATATCTGGTTCAAATGTTCAGTCTCAGCGAAAGTCTTGTTTACTATATAAACGCAATAAATGCAAATAATACTGTTCTTATCAGGCTGAAGAATAATGTTCATAAGCTGGGTTTCACAACGGATGAGATCGAACTGCTTGATGATATAATAATCGAGAGCAATCAATGTTACAGGCAGGCCGAAATATACTCGACAGTTCTTGCAGGCTTAATGGATGCCAGAGGGAGCATGATTAATAATAACATGAATATATTACTAAGAAAACTTACTATAATAAATGTCATATTCCTGCCGCTGAATCTTATAGCAGGTATAGGAGGAATGTCGGAATACAGCGCCATAATGAAAGATGTACCATGGCAGATCTCTTATTCTTTATTCGCACTGGCGATGGTATCGATCGGATGGCTGACATCGGTAATAATTAATAAGATGAGCAATGGAGGGCAGAAAAAGCGAAGAATTTAGGGAATTCCACAACCCATGGAATTCTGCCAGAACTTGTGAGTTATTTGTTTTTAATGCTTTCCTTTTGTAACCCGGTTTCTTCCGTCTGCTTTCGATTGATAGAGCGCATTATCCGCCTGTTTTATTAATCCGAGAGAATCATAACCAGCCTGATCGTCCGTACTGGCTGTGCCGATACTTGCAGTTACTGTAATTTCAACAGGCGGGATGCCGGCTGTCAGGAAAGGACTGTCTGGGATCGCTCTGCGAAAACGTTCGGCACCTCCACTCTGAGGATTTCTAAAATTTATACTATTTTATCATAACTTCAACACTAATTTTTTAACGTATATTAAATTATTTTTCCTCCAAGAGTAACACTATTTATCCCCGGATCTGTTTAATCATTAAAATAACAAAAAGCAGGCTCAGGATTTATGTGATTGGTTCTTAAAGATCCTGGATAGCCGGTAAAAATTAAGGAGGATTTTTATGAAAAGAATGTTAAAAGTATCTTCTGTAATTATTGGGATATTGCTGCTGGATATTACCGGCGCATTTTCTCAGGAGGCGTCGCAGAAAACGGAAAAGGTTGTACAGGAAAGCGAGAAAACCGATCGGGAAGCCGAGAAACCGGAGAAACCGAAGCGCAAAGTAGAAACGATTTTCAGCGGACTTGGGAAGGATATGTATATATCCGGTTATGGAGCATTAACCGGATCCTATGCCAGGATCAAGCATGAAGACGCTTTTTTGCCGGGTTTCCGCGCGGGTCTTATTCTGGATAATTTTGTATTGGGTTTAAGCTGTACGGGACTGGCGCATCCGGATAAAAGAAAAGACTTCGGCGATAATTCCTATACCGACGGGAAAGATTATATAAACTTCGGATACGGCGGCGGTATGATCGAATATTATTTCTTTCCTAAAAAGCTGGTACATTTTTCGATCGGTACGGTAATAGGCGGCGGCGAGCTCAGTTTTTCATCCGATAAAGATGATGACGATGACGATAAGCATAAAAGCGGCGCGGATAAATTTTTTGTAGTGGAGCCGGAAGCGAATATGTTCATCAACCTCGCGAGATTCTGCCGCGTCGGTATCGGCGCGTCATACAGATACGTCAGGGGTCTGGATAAAGAAGAGTATAAAGACAGGCATTTCAGCGGCCCGAGCGTTAAAGTCACAGCCGCATTCGGATGGTTTTAGGATTATAACCGGCAGACGGTCCCGTCCTGAGGACTGGCTGCCGGCTAAACAATATTTTTGTTTATTTTGCGATAATAGAAAATTTTAAGAATATTAAAGAGAGAATTTTATGTCGGATACATTAAGTCTTGTAGGTTATGCCGAGGGCTTTGTCTTTATCATGCTTCTTATGGCAAGCATTATAGCCCTGGCTGTGGGCATAGAAAGAACCGTTGTTTTTAAAAAAAATACGAATAAGAAAATAGATATATTTGTTGCTAAGCTGATCGAGTTGTTCCGCAGGCGGGATGTCAAAGCCGCAACTGAACTGGCAAAAGATGCCGGTGACAACGCGTATACGCGGTTCGCGCAGTTTTCAATACAGAATGCGGAAAAGTTTGAGAATGATCTGCCGGAATTAATGTCCGGAAAGATCATAGAGGAGAAGATTTTTCTGGAGAAGCGTCTTACAATTCTGAATACACTCGGCAATAACGCGCCGTTCATAGGACTTCTGGGTACGGTGCTCGGGGTTATTAAGGCTTTCTACGGGCTGGGCACTCTCGGCAGCACGGGCGCGGAAGTGGTTATGCGAAGCATCTCAAAAGCGTTGCTTGCCACGGCAGCCGGGCTTTTTATAGCCATTCCGGTCGTTATGGCGAACAATTATTTTTCAAAGAAAGTAAAAATTATTATACAGCATCTTGAAATTTTTTCCAAGGAGATCAAGGCGAGCCTGCATCCGGGAAGAAAACAGATGAGTAAATAATTATAGTTTAAATTAAAAAAGTCAGCCATGAACAGTTATTTAAAAAAATAACTGTTCAATAGATAGCATATAATTAAAGCGGAGGTGATTAACAATGGCATTATTTTCAAACTCAGAGAACGACGAGATCGGGTATATAAATATTACACCGATGGTAGATGTGCTTCTTGTACTTCTTGTAATATTTATGGTAACCGCGAATTTTTTAAAAATGGAATCGGTCAATATCAATCTGCCGAAAGTAAACGCGGCCGATCCGAATATACAGAAATCCGTACAGGTTGCCCTGACACACAACGGCAAACTGTTGATGGAAGATACTGAAGTCACGGAAGAAAGAATGCTGTCAAAGCTTTCGCAGGAGGCGAAATACAGGCCGAATATGAGAGTAACTCTTTCTGCGGACGAGCGCCTGTCCTACGGCAGGATAGCGTATGCTATGGGTTTGATCCGCCAGTCCGGCGTGACACGCATAGCTCTATCGGTTAAACGTTAGCGCGGATTTGATTATGAATTCAGGAATAAATAATATAATAAAAAATTTCAAAAAGGCCGATCTTTTCCGGAGATGCCTGAGTATTTCATTTTCCGTTCATATAATTATTGTCGGGATATATTATATTTCCGGCATGCCGGCTTTCAGCTCCGGCTCGGCTGAAGTATTCGACAGTAAGGATATCAGTTTTAAAAATACGGAAGTTGATTTTATCGATCTTCCGGCATCGGTAATGTTAGGGGGAGATACGAATCCGGCTCCCGTGCAGAAGGAGGAATGGATCGAGGGCGCAGGAAAGAATAAATCCGATGCCGGGAACACCGATGTGAATATAAATAAGCTGTCCGGTACGGGAACGGATCCCGACGGTTACATGTTCGCGGATCTCGCTGATCACCCGCCTGTGCCGATAATCGATTTCGATCCGGATGAATTTTTTCCGAAAGCAGCAAAATCCGCGAATATAAACCGAAGCACAGTCGTAGTGGAAGTTCAGGTTAACGAAAATGGTTCGGTCAATAATTTTAAGGTATTATCCGCCGCTTCTGCATACGGTTTTGACGAGGCAGCCAATAAAGTGCTTTCTAGAATGCGGTTCAGGCCCGGCAAGTTAAACGGCAGGGCCGTAAAAATGCTGGCGCGGCTCCCGATCGTTTTTACGCTGCAGGATTAGCTTTTCGATTTTATTTCAAGGCGTTATCGATTCGCTCCGCAAATCGATAGGCTTACATCCTCGATGCAAGCATCTAGGTATTACGCCTTGAAATAAACGACCGCCAATATTTTCCCATCCGCTATCTGAGTTCTTATTCGGATCGGCAGATTTGAAGATTTCGTAAAATTTGAATATCGAATCCGGATATTTTGTCGATTTTATATATGTTACGATATAATTATATTAAGAGCTTATTTCAGTAGATAGCTCATCCATGATCTGACTGGATAAAATCTATGGAAATAGATATTATCCAGTCAGATCATTAGTAGAGTTATTTAGCATCTACTGAAATGGCATCTAAACGGTATTAATTCCAAATCCAGTAACAATTTATGTTACTACTCGGAGATTATGTTCAGAAGGTTCCCAAAAATAAAATTATTTTTCATATGGACACTGGTATATATCGCTATAACAGTTATCATTTTTATTTCCAGATCACCTGCTCCAGATTCCGGGAATCTTTCTTCTCTAATTAAATTGCTGCTCAATATATTCGTAGTCGGTTTCTTTTCCACACTTGCCGGTTATTGTTCGCTTCATTATGTGCGCGAAAAATCCAGTATAGTTAAAATCCCTGTTATTATTACCTTATCATCAATTTCCGGCGTACTTGGCAATTTTATTATACATTATTTCGTTGAACTGCTATTAAAAGAAAAACCACACTGGTCAATATCCCATAATCTTATTTTTATTATAATTATTTCGACAGTAATAGGTTTAGTTATGATCAAGTTTGATATTCTTAATAAGAAAAAGACCGAACTCGAAAAGCATCTAAGCAGCATTAATGAAAACGGCAAACATAATAACGAAGTCCGGTCGATAACCGTAAAAGATGATGAAGGATATCATGCTATTAAATTCGGCGATCTGGTTTATCTTTCATCACACGGTAAAAAATGTGCTTTTCACACATCAGAAAATATATATACTGTGAATCAGCTTTTAAAAGATATAGAAGATAAACTTCCCTCCGATATATTTTTACGCGTTCATAAACAATTTATTATAAATATAAAATATCTTAAACATATCAGGTATTATGAAGGCGGCAGATATACCGCTTATCTTGAAGATGAAGATGAGAGTATAATTCCTGTAGGCAGAAACATAGCCCCGCAGTTAAAAGAGAAGTTCGGTATATAAAAATCGGTATTTTTTATTCCTCCATGTCTTGATTATCCATTAATAAATACATATTTATAATAGGCTGTTAAAAAAAATTTTATCAAAATATCCCGTAATCAATTTTTTAGGATTTTTTTATTTTGAACAGACGGATATTAAATAATAGTAAGTGCTCTTTTTATTATATGGTTGAAATTAATTTGACTTTCTGAGAAATAGCCATACCATCGTTCCAGTCTTTTGAAATTAAAGAAGCGATAAAATTAAATAATTTAAAAATAATCTGTACATTGTTACTTTAAAAACAGTATTTTAATTCAGGAATTCTAATAACCCGGAGGGTGGAAACATGAAAAAATCAGTAAAAATATCTTTAAGCGTAATCGGGATTTTGGTTTTGATCGTTATTATTCTTGCCGGATTTTTTATGTATAAACTCAACAAAGAGTTCGGGAAAATGGCGGTGCTGGAAACCCGAGAAATAACAAAAGGCATTTACTCCATAAAAGATTCAATGGGCAATATGTATATTTTAAAAGGTAAGGATAAATACATTGCAATTGATGCGGGTAACGATGCAAGGAATATTGAGAATGAGTTGAAGAAGTTGAATATTGATCCTGGAAAAGTAGGTGCCGTGCTGTTGACTCACACTGACAGCGATCATGTCGCGTCCCTGGGTCTTTATAAAAACGCGAAAATATATATATCAAAAGCAGAAGAACAGATGGTCAATGGAAAAACAGGCAGGATGCCGTTTATGAAAAACAGGCTCGATTATCCGTATGTTACTGTTGAAAATAATTCTGTTATGGATATTGAAGGTATTAAAATAAAAGGCATTCTGACACCCGGACATTCTCCGGGATCCATGTGCTGGCTTGTGAACGACAGATATCTTTTTACGGGCGATACTCTAAGTCTTCGCGACGGCAAGATCGCGGTATTCAGCGATCTCTTTAATATGGACAGCAAAACTCAAATAGAGTCATTCAAATATATTTCGAATCTGCCTAAAGCCGAGTATATATTTACCGCCCACTTCGGATACACAGCTGATTATAAAAAAGCAGTGGAAAAATATAAATAATTCATTTTAACTGTTTTACCGGAAGGAAGATGCCGGATTTTTACAAATATTACCATGTTTGCAACGGCAGTCTTATGAAATCCCTGTAATGAACCGGAAAATATTTTAGAGACAATTTTTCATTTTTTTATCTTTAAGCTTGACGATTTCAGGCTAATATTGTAAATTTAAGATAACCGAACGTTTGGTTATTAAAAGAGGAATAAGAAATGCCCAGAACCGGAGGGGATATTACCCGAAAACGAGTACTTGAGATTGCGGAAGAACTTTTCTCGGAAAAAGGATTTGATGGAACAGGCATGGACGAGATAGCGAAGAAGGCCGGTATTAATAAGGCTACTATTTATTATCATTTTAATAGTAAAAATCATATCATTGAAGAATTGTTTAAGAGTATAATCGTTGAGCTGAATAACCATTTAAAATTATCCGGTGTGCCGGGCAATAATGACTCCGCTGATAGAGATATGGCGGTTAAAATAGGCCGTGAAATTAAATTCATAGAAGAAAAAAAGAAAATAATTTCTGTAATGATAATGGAAAGTCTAAAAAACAACGACTTTAGCAGCTTCCTTTTTAAGTGCGCTGAAATGAACATAAATAATGAATTGAAGATTCATGGCGAAAATTTTAAACGGAAAAAAGATCTACGTGAAGAGAGGAGGCAGGAATTCTTCGTATTTGAATTTTTTACCGGCTTTATACCCTTCGTTATGTTCGTCGTTCTGAAGGAAAAATTTTGTGAGTATTTTGACTATCCTGAAGATACCGTGTTTCTTCAGTTTTTAGAATCCTTTAAAAAATCGCATCTTGGATCACATAATTAAACTGCTTTTAATGAAGCAGTTGTGCAATTTTAAAATTTAAATATAACCAAACGTTTGGTTATTATAATAGGAGGAAAAAGTATGAAAGTATTTATTACAGGAGCAACTGGATTGCTGGGCAGCAGCATAACCGAAGAATTGCTGAAAAAAGGATATGGTGTAACAGCGCTTGTCCGGTCTCTTGAAAAAGGAAAATCAATAGTAGATCCCAAAGCGGCTTTGATCGAAGGGACACTCAATGCGGTTGATCGGTTCTCCGGCAGCCTTCAGGGATTTGATGTTATGATTCATGCGGCCGCGATTTATGGGGAATATTATCGCAACGGCGATGAACAGGCTTTATTTAATGTCAATATCAATGGGACAAAAGCTCTGTTTGAGGAAGCCGCAAAGAATGGTATTAAAAACATGATATATATCAGCTCATCCGCAGTACTTGATACTGAGAATAATGATGAAGTAGATGAGAGAAGATCTTACTCGGAAACAGAAGATCCATATTTCAGGAGCAAAGTGCTGGCGGAACAGGCGGTAAATAAATTTGCCGGCGCTAATCCATCGGTAAGGTTAATTACAATATTGCCGACTGTAATGCTCGGTCCCGGTGACAGAGGACCAACGCCGACTGGTACTTTTATTCTCAATTATTTAAAGGGAAAGACGAAATTTATTTTTCCGGGTTCACACCGTATCGCAGACGTCCGGGATGTTGCGTATGCAGCAGTTCAGGCAATTATAAAAGGGAAAAGCGGGGAACGATACCTTATCGGCGGAAGAAAGTATTCGTTTTCGGAAATATTTAAAATCCTTTCCGATATCATGGGGAATCCGCCTCTGAAAAAAACAATTTCGCCGGGGAAGCTTTTAATGATCGCCAGACTGGTAACGTTTGTACATAAGATCAAGGGTAAACCCTCTCCTCTGAAGCCCGGTATCGTCAAGCGTCTTCAGGAAAATTTTTGGTACAATTCGTCAAAGGCTGAAAAAGAACTGGGGGTCACATTCCGGCCGCTTGATGAAACACTTTCCGATACAATAGCCTGGTTCAGGGAGAACCGATATGTATAAAAACGCGGAAACTATTTTACATTTACATGGAGGAACGCTATGAAAACAATTTTAAGGATATTAACATTGGTAGCTGCTCTTATAATATCGACGCTTCAATCAGGTTTCGCAAGCCCCGCACATTTCAACGATCTGTCGGAAAAGGAAGATGAAGCTTCGGTTAATGTCATCCCATATTTAAGCCTGAGCAAAGGTGACATCGTTGCGGACATTGGCGCAGGAGGAGGATATTTTTCTTTTAAGCTTTCTGAGGCAGTCGGTGGTTCGGGCAGGGTTTACTCGGTCGATATAAGCAAAGAATGCACTGAGTTTATAAGTAGGTCGGCGCAGGAAAAGGGCATCACAAATATTCAAGTTGTATTGGCTTCCCCGGACGACTCGAAGCTCAAGTCCGGAACTATTGATCTCGTTTTTATTCGCAATACGTTCCATGATATAACGGACAGGGTGAACTATTTTTCAAAACTCAGATCGGTATTGAAAAAAAAAGGCAGAGTAGCAGTAATTGACTATGATCCCGCTAAACTCGGGTTTTTCAGAAATTTATTCGGCCATTCACTGGAGGAAAAGGTCATTATTAGTGAAATGAAGAATGCGGGATATAGACTTTTAAAAAGCTATCCATTTCTGAAACAGCAATCGTTTAATATTTTTGCCGTTGATAATGATTAGAAGCCATTTCAAAATTATCAACAAATATGAGATGGCTTCTGTTAAAAAATAACGGTTGCTGTTTTCCGGAGTTGAATTATCTGAAAATAATAAAGATTTACCGGGTAATACTGATAATTACAAACGGGAGATAGGCTTAAAAAACTGCAATGCGGGATTCTTTATTTCAAGGCGTAATACCTTGAGGTCATGGATGTCGACGATGTAATCCTATCGATTTGTTATGCAGATCGATAACATCTTGAAACATAATACTCCTTTGTGGCCGAAAGCGGCGGCCGGTACGTCAGTACCGGGGGCTTGCCCCCGGGAATTTTATTTATTTTCTAAACCTCATATTTCCTGTAATTATTGACGAAGTAAACGTTCTGCCCGCATTACACTGCCGGATAGGCGAAAATTGTGAATTCGCTGGAACAGCCGCAGCAGAGCCAGGTTTTTCGGATTGAAATTATTTCCCGTTCCCGCTCAAATCGACAGTTTCAGTTACCACAAGCTGACCCGAATCGATTCGCGCCTGTATCGCATCGACAACAGCTTTCGGCAGCAACGGATTATTGCGTATAATTAAATTAGCCGTGCTGGTAAGGTTCCCGATCTCAAGAGTTGTCAGGCTGTTGTTGTTTTCAATAAATATGCTTGAAGTGACAGTAGACAGTTTGCCCATTTTTATCGACTCAAGGCTCGGATTTTCAGATATTGATACATTATCCTTTACTGACACAAGTTTTTCGCATGATATTGTCTTCAGGCAAGCATTTTGATATATACTTAAACGGCTACACCCAATTGGATTCATTTCCGGATCAGGATCGCATTTTTGTATTTCAGTAAGATTAGTAAAATTGAGGTCACTGACAGCAGTATCAACTATATAAATCCATCCGGACATGGTATTAATGTTACCGATGAACGGAATATCCGCCAGCTTTTCGCACCCATAAATGTGAAGAGTTTTTCCGACTGATGCAATGTTTCTCATCGAAGATATGTCCGCAAGCCGTAAATTTCGGTCTAAATATAATCCGCCGGGCAAGCTTGTGACGTTTTGAAACCCATCTATCTTTTCCGGCCCCTTATCCGTAGGGTCACCCGCATTGCATCCTATCCATAATCCATTAATATCAACATCGCTCAAATCCAGCACGGGAACCATAACATTATAATAACTGTGCTTCAACAGGCCCCCTACGCTTTTTATTGAGGGAAATATTGACCTGAATCCTCCGAAGTTCGGCTCATGCTGAGATGTCAATTCAAGTTTCCCGTCAACCGCTGTAATTTTGCGCAATCCACCAAGATTGTTTTTTGCGTATTGTCTTCCAATAATAAGATCACCGGTTATATGAGTGATGAGATTCAAAGGTTCTACATTTTCAAGCAAGGGATTGTCGTCAAGTACGAGCGTTGAAAGGGAAGTGTTCCGCATTGTCCCGAGCGTGTCGATCGATGTTAAGGTCTTATTGTTGGATAGTATCAAACCGCCGATCGTTTTGATAGTGCTCATACCGTTCAGGTTTATCAGGACATCATTATCTTTGATGGTCAACAAATTCCCGATACGGTCAAGCCACTCAAGACCGTAAACACAGGTCAATATCGTGTTTGCAGAGGAGCCATTTATGACCAGAGAGCCTTCAATATCAATAAGACCGTACAGGTAACAGAGGGTATGGTCTGAATGCGTCGAATTCTGCGTAACCGCATAATTATAATATAGGCTGCCGCTGATCCCGCTATATCCTCCTGAATAAAAATTTTTACTTTGTGTCCCATTCGAAATTTTATAATCCCCTGGATGCGTCTTTTTGTTATATTTCCACACCCTGACATGATATGTCTTGTACTGCCCTGGATCGTCGTCTGATGAAACCTTAATATCGATAAAATTTTTCCCAGGTGCAAGCGGGATCTCGACCTCTTCGCCCGGACCGGCACTCTTCCCGTCGATCGATACAATATGGCCGGGATCGGCTGCACTCGCGCTGCAACGGAAAGGATCGGCCGTCCCCTCGACAATTACCCTGTACTCGGTTACTGCAGGGTCGAATACAGGAAACAGCTCACCGGCCGACAGGCTGATCGATTGCAGGTTGATACCCTCGTCCGTTGTCTTTTTCGCTACATAATATGAATTCATCGTGTTGAACGATTCGAGGGTCATCTCCCTGACTTTCGCGATTGCCCGCCGGTCGATGTCCGCTTCGAATTCTTCAGCGCTTTGGGGCAAGATGCCATGCCAGTTGGTTGCGGTCCCGGCTGAATAAGACATGGAACTTGAAATAAACACCGTTCCGTTGGAACCGGAAATGCGGTAGTAGGGATAACCCATCCCCCCATCATCGCTACTGCATAGCACCTCACGCCCGTCGATATGGTCAAGAAGATCATAATGACCTAGTATATCGTTATTACTCAAAACTTCAGCATGAAACCGGTCGTCGGAAGACCGCCTGTCCGGGTAGAAATACACAGTATTGGTAATCCCCTTGAGCCGCCCGGGGTCTCCTTCCATGACCGGCCTGTAGGTATATTCTATTCCCGGTACTGATACATTATTTTTCTTGTAGCTGAACAATACACCGGCACCATACGGCGCATCACAGACTGCGGGTGTGTAATGACCCAACGCCTGTACAATATCGGTCGCGGCATTCAGTTTAAAGGTAACACCAAGCCTGGACAGCATATCCTGCAAATATGACCTGTATGATGTTGAACTTTGGCCTTTCCGTTTGTTCAGATATACATAATAAATCACGCGGTCCACAAGATAATAGGCCGTACACAAGCTTCCCACCCCATCGTAGAATCCTCCGTACATGAGCTTACCTGCTGTATTTATCTCAGAAAGTCCGCCTCCGACTTTATTTTCACATATAGCGTGATAGGCATTTTCAGCATCCTCGTCATTTTTGAACAGTGCGATATCAATCTCGCCCCATTCCCGAATACCGCTGTTTTCGTCATAACGGTCGGTAGTGAAACAATACACATCATAGGAATCGCTTAGAGCAGGGGGATTTTTGAATGTTGCGGAGACAACAAAATCTATAGAATGCGATAAGGCAGCAGATCCGATTTGCACAGCGAAATTTTTATAGGTTCCGTCACCAGGTATATACCAGGCCGCGTCAAGCTTCGCCTGAAACGAAGGCGGTAATAACCGCAGCATGTTCTGAAAGTTCGATTCACCGGTAAAGGCATAAGTACCGTCAGCATTATTCACAATCAGGGGGTTGTCGTTGTCGATCATGCCCGGGTCGTTGCTCGGCATCGCTTTTAAAGCAGTACCGGCAGAAATGTTCCCCGAATAATCGACTGTTTTGAGCGTAATACAATATTCAATCCAATTATTCAGGTTCTTTAAAGTATGCGTGGCTTTATCCTTCTGAATTTCAATCGATGAAACATTGTTTATATAAATAATTACCTTTGCCAAATCAGCATCATCCGGATTGTCCCAGCGTAACGTGATATTTCCGTCTCCAACGACCGACATGAAATTTTTTACTTCACCCGGAGCGTTATGATCGGGTACAGTCGGTGTCGCGTTCACCATGCACCCGCTCGAACGCTTTCCTTCCTGATCAACGCTCTTTACAGTAAAGGTATAAGTGGTATTGTTGCTCAGGCCTGTAACGGTATATGTCCTGGCACCCCTGTCGACCATTGTTATTCCCGCATCACCGGGCGTATAACCTACCTCTATATGGTCAAGGTCGCTGTCCTGCGGATCGATCCATGTAAGCGTAATTTTTCCGTCTTGCTGTTTGGCGATCAGTCCGATTACCTCATTTGGTGGCATGCTGTCTTTTTCATTATTGTCATTAGAAGGCCCGCAGTTAATAAAGAAAAACGCGGACAATTCCGCTAAAAAAAATAACAAACAAATAAAAATTCGTTTTTTCATAGTCATCCCATTTCCCTTGATATCTATCTGTTTTTGGATGAATTACAGAATAATTTTATCCACCAGTTATTAATAGACAAAATTATTGTTAATTTCAAGAGGGAATGGATTGAAAGATACGTAATAAGGAATGAACGATACAGGTTTTTTCAAAAAAAATCACTGCCGTCCCAAATAATTTAGAAACATTAAGACAACTGAATGTCAGTTGATAATTATTTTTTGGTTTCGGCACTGATAATTCAGCCAAAAGCGATTCTATACGATAATGCTGAAAAACATTATTTTTTAAAATTCTCCATGATTTCAGTAAAGAAAAAGTAGAACGGCATTTAAACCGGAAATATTCAACAAACAACAACGCGATCATCACTGACCATATCTGTATTTTTACCCGTATAAGTAACACTTCTTCGTCTCCCGCGTGTTCAATAACTGAACCAGTATTAAAATCCAATTAAAATATCAAGGATCCGAACTATGCTGTTGAACAGGAAAAAATCATACTGTTTATTTATTATTATATTTATTTATGTATCTGCCGGACTTCAGGCGCAGAATATTAAGAATAATGCGAAGAATGAATCGCGTAGTGCAATTAATGCGCCTGCTGATAAAAGTGCGGCAACGTCAGGTGAAACGCAGAAATCCGATGATCCGGCAAATGATGATCCTGATAAAAAATCTGCACTTAAACCGCTTATAATCCGCGGTACCAGGGCAAGGGACAGGAAAAAACCCGAGATACAGAGCATTTCCAGGCAGACAATGACTGCCGAGGATATGAAGGAGGTCCCGGCTTCGTTCGGGGATTCGGTGAGCGCTCTTACTTCGCTTCCGGGAATAACGCGCGAGGGTGGGAGCATATTCGGCGATCTCGTAATCAGAGGAGCCAATCCCATGGGCAACAAATATTTTGTCGATGATATTCCGCTCTATGATCCGCTGCATTTCGGGGGTATCCATTCGGTAATCAACACTAATTTGATAAAAGACATAGATGTATATTCGTCAGCTTTCCCTGCCCAATTCGGATCGGCCACATCGGCTGTTATAAATATTTCCACTGTCGACAGGGTAAATGACTACGGAGGATATTTCGATATAAGTCTTCTGTCTGTAAACACACTTTTAAGAGCTCCCATACTGAAAGATAACAACAATAATTTTGTTTTAAACAGGCCTTTAACCTGCGATGATAATGACATACATAATGCCGGATATGCAATTGCCTCCGGCAGGTACGGTTATCTGGGTCTTGCAATTAAAGCATCGGATAAAATAACAGGCGACGATACGCCCATATCTCCGGAATACTGGGATTATCAGTTTAAAATGAAATATAATTTGAGTCCCGTGCATTCCGCGGCAATTTTTCTTTTCGGGTTCAAGGATTTTATTCGTATGATAATGAAAGATGATCTTATGGAGGAAGGCGACGACCCCTATATGATGGATGCAAAGTTGAGGTATGAGAGAATATCGCATAACCAGGGACTTTACCTCGATTCGATATTCAGCAATGATTTCAATAACAGGATTCTTTTATATGGCTCTCTCACCGATATTAATGAATATTATGATTTCCCGGCAACCGGCGCGGCTTCATGGGCAAAGGATCTGGGGCTGCATACAAAGCCATGGATATTCGGATTAAAGGATAAGTTTAAAGTGAAATGGCTGGATACTCATGCGGAGCTTAACGGCAGCGCTGAATACACCTATTATTATTTTACCGCAAAGGGCAACTCTATTATGAACAAGGGAATGTCCCCCATATTTGATCCGGGTGATGAGAACGCCTTTAAAAGATATAGTCTGGATGAAAAGATCATTAATCATGTTTACGGAGGATTTATTGAAAATAAATTTAAATTTTCCGATTTTATCATCACACCCGGTGTCCGTTCCGATCATCTTGTAAGAACAGGAGAAACTACATTTGATCCGAGAGCCATGGCGAGCTATAAATTCGCAACAGACACAACAATTGCTGCGGCAGGGGGACATTACAGTTATTTCCCGCAGGTTAATCCGTATATTTTTGATGAAAATACCGATATCGCTGGTCTGGGAAAAAAATTAAAATCCGAAAAAGCATGGCATTCAAGCGTCAGCATCGAGCAGGAAATAGGGCCTGTTGCCGTTAAAATTGAAGGTTTCAGGAATTATTTTTACGATATGCCAATGGCATATCCTCATACTGAAGCTGACGGTACATATTTTCCGGGCTTATGTTCAGGTAAACAAAAATCCCGCGGATTTGAAGTAATGCTGCGTAAAGACTCGGAAGAAAGCAACAACGGGCTTTTCGGATGGATGAGCTATACATATACGCGCGCGAAATTTAAAAGCGGTCTGCCGACTACTAATTTTTATCAGGGAATAGATCAGGGATTTGTCGGAGACGAGTATGGCGATAAATGGATGACTTCGGACTATGAACAGAAGCATAATTTTAAGCTGGTAGCCGGTTACAGGCTGAATAAGCATATATTAAGCGGACGTTTTCAGTATGCTTCCGGCTTCCCTTATACGCCGATTGTGAATAACGAACCGCCGGTAAACGGAAGATACGTACCGATAACCGGCTATAGAAATTCAAAGATTTATCCGTCGTATTATTCGCTTGATCTCAGATATACGCACAAGACAAATCACTCGTGGGGAAATGTGAGCTGGTATATTGAAGTAATAAATGTTTTAATGAAAAAGCAGGTAAATACACAGAAATGGTACTGGGACAGGCCGTATTCCGAAGGGAGCAATCCAAAAAATGAATCCGAGGATACTCTTGTATTTATGCCGAATTTTGGAGTTGAAATAAAATTTTAATATGATTTACAAATTTTAAGACCGGAAAAATTATGCCGAGAAAGGTAACAAATATTGTGATACCGGATGTTATACAAATAAAGATTATAAAGGATACTGGATGCAGATCGACATTGCGGAATATTACAGGAAATACGGACCGATGGTACTTCGAAGGTGCAGGGCGCTGCTTAAGGACGAGGATTTGGCGATGGATGCCATGCAGGATGTATTTGTAAAGCTTATGCAGAATAAAGATAGGTTGAAAGGAACATATCCTTCGAGCCTTCTTTTTACAATGGCCACAAATGTGTGCCTTAATATAATACGATATGAAAAAAGCAGGCCTGTGGCGGGCGGAGGCGATGATGTTTTAAGACTCATTGCCGCCAATGAGAATTTTGAAAGCAGGATAGGCATCATGGACTATCTGGAAAGGATATTTGCTAAAGAAAAAGCATCTACAGGCGAGATAGCGGTAATGCATTACGTGGATAAAATGACGCTTGATGAGGTTGCAGAGATTTCGGGATTGTCCGTTTCCGGAGTCAGGAAGCGGTTAAGGAAACTGACTGAAACAGCTAGATCTCTTACTTTGGAGAACGATATATGAATAAAAATCAAATTTCCGATATTATGCTCGAAAGATATAACCTTAACGAGCTCGATAATGAAAAAATGAATGAGATCCGGGAACTTTGCGAGAAGAATCCGGACCTGGCTTCCAGAGTCATGGAGATTAAAAAATCGGACGAAGATATTTTAAAAACATATTCTGAAGATAAAATTGCGGCCGAGGTAACTCACAGGTTTGAAACCCGGACCGGAATTTTAATGAAGAAGAAAAGATCGCCTGTAAAATATTTCCGCATTTTTGCTCCTTTAGCTGTCGCTGCTGTTGCCGTTGTTTTTGTTTTGCTTCCTGTTATCAAAAGAGATGTCACGATTATCGATCAAATCGAGATAACCAGGGAAAAGGGGAAGGACTCTTCGATATACCTGTACAGGAAAAGCAGGAACGGCGAAGTAGAATTGGTCGCCGGCGGATCAAGAGCAAAAGCCGGGGATCTTCTCCAGATAGGGTATTCGTCGCTTAGAAATCCATATGGCGTTATTCTATCCATAGACGGCAGAGGTAAAGTCACGCTTCATTACCCTGCAAGCGAAAAAGCCTCGGCAAAGCTTGCTACAGGCAAAAGCCAGCTGCTGGGGAATTCGTTCGAACTGGACGACGCTCCTCTGTTTGAACGTTTCTTTTTTATCACATCTCCGGACGAGATCAATGTAGAATCTGTTGTTTTTTCCGCAGAGATGCTTGCTGTTGAAAGAACAAAAGCAATGACGGATGATTTAAGTTTCAATGCTTTAAATAATAAATCATTGAATCAGGTTTCGATACTTATCAAAAAAGATTAACTGAAAGAAATTTCAAAATCATTCTATCGATAGTCTTTAAAATTAATGTTAAAAAGTCAGCCAACTTTAGTAATCTGAATATTAAGTTTGTTTTAAACTAAAATATAGTATATTGTTATGGCAGGTTGCAATCAAATGAAGAGAATATTATTAAGTGTTTGTTTTATATTGTTATATTTTGTTTGTTCGGCAAATATTTCGGGCGCGGAAAAGGATCCTGTAAGACGCTTCGCAATAATAGCCGGATCCAATGACGGGGGCCCGGTGAGGACCAAACTCCGTTATTCGGTTTCGGACGCAAGATCATTGCTTAAAGTCCTTAACGAGATGGGCGGTGTTTTACCCCGGGACGGGATCCTATTGATCGAGCCGGACAGGAAAAAATTTTTTGCAGGCATGGACGTAATTTCAAAAAAAATAAAAAATGCTTCAAAAACTTCCGCAAAGACGGAATTGATATTTTATTATTCAGGACACTCGGATGAAGATTCCCTGCTTCTCGGAAAAGAGAAAGTATTTTATAAAGAGATCAGGGATTCCATAAATAACATACCATCGGATGTTCGCATCGCGATCCTCGACTCCTGTTCGTCTGGAGCCTTTACGCGGCTTAAGGGCGGGAAGATGCGTTCGCCTTTTCTTTCGGATTCCGCGTACAATATGAAGGGATACGCGTTCATGACTTCAAGTTCTCACGATGAAACTTCTCAGGAGTCCGAAAGGATAAAAGGCTCGTTCTTCACGCATTATCTTGTTGCCGGGTTAAGAGGCGCCGCGGATATGTCGCAGGACGGCCGTATTACTTTGAATGAAGCATACCAGTTCGCGTATAATGAAACCCTCGCAGGCACCGAAAAAACCATGAGCGGCCCGCAGCACCCTAATTACAATATTCAGATGTCGGGAACAGGCGATGTGGTAATGACCGACATCCGGAAAAGCTCCTCGGTAATGATAATCGGATCGGATATTTCCGGAAAGCTTTTCATAAGGGACAAGGCTAACAATCTTGTATGCGAAATAAGAAAACCGGCGGGCAGGCCGATGCAGCTCGGATTGGATGACGGCGTATATGATATTACTTATATTAGAGAAGGAAGTCTTTTCGAGGCGATTGTAACGTTGAGATCGAGCAAAGAAACAGTCCTGTCCCAAAATGATTTTAAAAAATCATTAAAAGACGCCACGGTCGCGAGAGGAGATTCCGATGTCAAAGAAGATAAATATGAAACCGTAGATTGGCAATTCTCGCTTTACCCGATGATCGACAGGAACAGAAATGTGATAAATAAATTTTCATTTAATCTTTTCGGCAGCTACAGCGCAGGACTGAATGGCCTCAGCTTTGGGCTTGGCCCCGGCATTGTGAGGGAGGAAGTAAGCGGATTCCAGTTTAATATTGCCGGGAATTATTCCGGAGGAAAAGTTGACGGGGCGCAGATAGCAGCAGCAAATATTGCTGGCGGGGATATTACGGGAGCTCAAATAGCCTATTTATTTAATATTTCCAATTCAAAAGGAATTGTTAAAGGCACACAGGTGTCGAATGTCTTTAATATTTCAAAAGCGGATTTCACCGGAGGCCAGATTTCCGCCGTGTTTAATTATAACAGTAAATCCATAACCGGAACGCAGACATCCTGTGTCTTTAATCACGCGCTCGGCAATGCGACAGGTTTGCAGCTAAGCGGAGTATATAATTACTCCGGCGACAATGTTAAAGGCACTCAGATATCAGGCGTGTTCAATTATGCAGGTCAGAAAGCGTCAGGTCTCCAGCTCAGCGGCGTTTGCAACTATTCAGGAGAAGATGTTAATGGAACACAGATTGCCGGTGTCGCGAATATATCCGGTAATACTAAAGGTGCGCAGATCGGCACATTTAATGTCGCGAGTGAATTCAGCGGGGTCCAACTGGGCGTGATTAATCTTGCAAAGACGCAGAACGGATTGCCGATAGGCCTGATAAATGTATCCCGAAACGGTGGTGTTGAAATCGCGGCCTGGGGAAGCTCTCTTATGGCAGCAAACGCCGGCCTTTTATTCCGTTCGGGGTATATTTATACAATGTTTTCAGCAGGCTGGAATAATATTAGGGAAAAGATCGACGATTCATTCGCTTACGGTTTCCACCTTGGAATTCATATTCCTATTGGCTCTTCCTTTACACAGAAGATGCTTGATATTGCAGGAGAGCTTGAGAACGATCGCATTCCGCCCGGTTCCTTTTATGCGGATATCGATATTGGATTTATTCAGATCGACAATGATGAAGTATTTTCAGGTAAAGATAAAGTTGATCAGCAGGCGTTGCAGGGAAGAGTAATACTGGGATATAATTATACAAAACACATTTCTATATTTGCCGGCGCCGGGCTGAATTATTTATATGACTGCGAATTCCATAGAGAAAATGGTAAGACACGGTTTAGAGACGGAAAGTATTCTCCGCTGTTCCTGGCAGGCGTTAAGCTTCTAATGTTCGGCAACGGTTAGGCATTGCATTGCAAGTCGAATTTTGTTGACGGGGAACTCTGAAAAAATGCCTTTTTAAAATGCTTTATTATCGGGTAGCTGATGCCGAATTAATCCCGGAGATGGCATTCGGAAACTGGCCTATCCCGCGCGCTGAGCCAGCCCGGCGGCCTGAAGGCGTGTTCTTGTATTTTCTATAAGCCTTGAATATACTGTTTTCTTCGAAGGCTCAACTTTTGTGAAAGCCCTGTACAGCTCGATCTCGAATTCGAGACCTGCATTCACCGCTGCCGCGATATCCAGGCAGCGTGAAAGATCGAAGACCATGTGGCGCGTATTAATCCTGTGCGGACGCACGCGGTTGCGTATCACGGGCGCATTTGCAGCAGTGATCTTGCCCCCGACCGATGTGACTTTTCCCATATCCTTTGACCAGCGGACGATGTACTCGGTTACGTGGAAAACCTCTTCATCGTCGTTCTTCCTGTGCATTGAAGCGGATAGATCGCTGCGCCCTACGGTAACCTGCGAGATATGCTGGAAGTAATCACTGGACGTGATTCTGTGAAGATTATCATAGGCTGTAATAGTCTCAATATTTATCGCCAGCAAAGGCATTTCCGCATCTTTATAAATATCCAGCGAGCATTCAACGAAGTTTTTGAGAGCATACTCCGATTCTACCATCGGCCCCAGTATGCCCTGTACGCCTATCTCTTTTAGGGCGCGGATGTCGTTGCGGGCTTCGGGACCGCCTATCTTAACTATGAGGGGAAGTTCGGGATATCCGAGTTCCTTGAAGAAAGCGATTTCATCGAATGTCATATCCTCGACCTCGGTGCCTCCCTTAATTGCAACAAGCCCATATTCCTTTCTAAGATTTATCAGCCTCTTGGTTAATCTTTTCATGGCTCACCCCCCCCGTAATACAGGTATTGACTGCTATGATTATCGGCATAATATCCGCCAGAATTGACAAGAATATCTATAAAAGTGAAACAGCCGGTTTGTTGAAAATCGCTGATATAAGGAGAGAAAAAAACTTTACTTTTTTACTATTATGAATATTTATGAATTTATTAAAATTACTTCTTTGAATGTAATTTAAATTACCCGGAGGTAAAAATGAAAAAAGAGAAAATCCAGAATAATGTTTTTATCCCGATGCCGGTAACTATTGTCGGCGCAATTTGCAATGGAAAAGAAAACTACATGACAGTCGGATGGGTCACACGGGCAAATGCTAATCCTCCCATGATCGCCATAGGTATAGGTAAAAGTCATCTTACATGGAAGGGGATTGCCGAAAATGGGGAATTCAGTATAAATTTTCCATCAGTCAAAGATCTGAATAAAACAGACTATATAGGCATTGTATCGGGAGTTAAAGAGGACAAATCTCATCTCTATACCGCGCATTATGGCAGCCTTAAGAAAGCTCCTCTCATAGAAGAATGTCCTTTATCTCTTGAATGCAAACTCGTTCAAAAAATCGATTTGCCCTCGAACACTCTGTTTGTCGGCGAGATCATTGAAGCATACGCAGACAAAGAATACATGGAAAAAAATTCTTTTAATTATAAAAAAGCGGGGGCATATTTACTCACTATGACGGACAACGCTTACTGGAGCTTTGGCGAAAAGATAGGCCAGGCATGGAATGATGGGAAGAATTTTAAAAAATAATCTTATTAAATAAAAAAGTGCCATTGATTGCATTTTGTTTTATGTAGGTTTTAGGACGCACTCCAAGTAATTCAAAATAGATTAAATATTATAACATAACGTTATGAAAAGCTGCAGCTGTCCAGAATGCCTGAGCGCCTGCCGGAATGATCCCGGCAGGCTTGTTCCGGGCGATATCCCCAGGCTATGCAAATTTCTCGGCATCGGCAAAGACGACCTGATTAAAAATTATCTTGTGAGAATTCCTCTATCCAAAGAAATTTATGCTTTCGCGCCGGCCAAACTTAAAGGAAAACGCTTTTTAATCGAGCCAGGCAACATCGTGCCGTCTTATTACGCAAAAGAACGTGGCTCCTGTGTATTTCTTGACGATACGGGTATATGTAAAGTACATGCAGTAAAACCGTTCGAATGTGCCGCTTATATGGGATGTGAAAACACATTTCTCGGCAAACAATATAAAGAGCGCCGGGTAGAAGAATATTTTTTACAGCGATGGAAACCTTATAAGAAAGATGCTTAAAAATCGGAAGTCATCGCTAATCATTTATATGTATCTATAATTATTAGATGACATCACTGCTGTCTCAAATAATTTTTTATATAAAAAAATTAAACAAATTTACAATTTATGTTTTATTATTTACTGTTCCAATATTACAAAACTATTAAAACATAACTGAAATTTATATTGTTTTCTTTAAGAAATAAACATTCTATAAAAAATATATATTCAAATATTACAATTTATAAAATTTGGGACAGCAGTGAGATGACATTCAATAAATTCACTATATTCAAAAAAAAATATTTTTTGAAAATTATTACAAAAATATATTGACAAAATTATCTAATATAATATCCTGTAATCAATTGAATGTAATCATACCCGCAGAAGCGGGGGTATTACATGAAAAAAATCTAAAGTTTGTGGAGGTAACCACATGAATACCGTTTGTATTAATGGCAGACTCACCGCCGATCCCATCCTTAAAAATCTCGAAAACGACAACGCAGTTTGTACGCTATTCATAGCGAATAATGTGTATTTCGGGGAATCACAAAAAGCAAATTTTCTCAAAGTAACCGCATGGGGCAAACAGGGGAAGATAATCGCCGAGCATGCGCGTAAAGGGACTGAACTCTATATTACCGGGCGTCTTGAGCAGAACACATATACTGATAAAAACGGAGAGACTGTAAATAATGTAGGAATAGTTGTCGAAAACTTTAACTTCGGCCTGCGTCCAGCGGCTCCGGTAACAGAGTAAGAAAATAACGAATAAACAATATAAGTAAAAAATACTCCAGAGGCACGGAGACGTCAGGAATTGTAGAGAAAAATACATTCTTTTTATAAAATATTCTCTAAATAATACTTCCGTCTCTATGCCTTTTTAATCCGATGATCTTTTCTCGAAAGAGTTCCCTCCATAAAAGCATATAATATTTCAATTTATCTGCGTATCCCGCTCTGATTTTTTTAATATTGATACATGTCGTAATACATTTATGCCTGTGACGAGAATGCGGTATTCACCCTTTAACAAAAAAAAATATTGAAAAAATCAGTGAATCCTGAGTATAAGACAGATATCGAATGCCTGAATCAGATTGAATATATTTTTCCAAGCATGGACAGACTTAAAAAGGAAAACATAAATGAATAAAATAATGCTGAGCGGAAGGCTTATCCGTGAGCCTGAATTGAAGGAGATGGAAAAAAATAACTTACTTTGCACTGTTTTTATTGCAAATGATGTATGGTTCGGCTCAAACAAAAAGACAGGCTTTTACAAATGCCAGGCATGGGGACAAATCGGTAAGATAATCGGCGAGAACGCCAGAACCGGCACGGAACTTTTTATCACAGGCCGTCTTGAACAATACAGATACGACAATGACAAAGGTGAGAAGGTTTACGACAATTATATTGTAATAGAACAATTTGATTTCGGGGCTAAACCGAATAAAAACAATGAAGAAAATCCTTCACAGGAGAACGGCGGAATATAAATCATAAATGCTTATACATTAATTAATAAAAGTCAGCCAACATAACTTCATCATAATACTCAAGGAGATAACAAATATGGATATTTCATTATTTAAAAAACTGTTTATCATACCGGTTATTTTACTTTCCATTATCGCATCCTGTACGAGAAATATAAAAGAAACCAGGATCATTAACGAAAATGCGAAATACAATTTTGCCTTCGCCAGCGATTCCAGCGAGTTTAAGGACAATATCCGCCAGAAGCTGATCAGTAAATACAGCCCGCAGGCAAACATAAATCTTATTAATATCGATAAATTAAAGGATATTAAAATAAAAGATTACGATGCAATAGTGATCATGGATACCTGCATGGGCTGGGGTAATCGTAATGTATCCCTGAATTCATTTCTGAATCGTATTGATGAAAATAAAAACGTAGTTTTGTTCATAACTGCCGGAGATTCCGACTGGAAATACAGCAACAAAGGAATAGATGCCATTACTTCAGCATCAAAGATCGGAGATGAGGAACTCATCTATTCGAAAATTTCGAATAAAATAGATCAGATTATTTCCGATAAAAAATAATAATTCTTAAATGTTAAGTCAGGTTTAATGTAAAAATAAAGACTGGAGCTAAAAATGAAACATTTGGCAGTCGCCGATAAAATAATGTCACAGATAAAAAAAGGCGCATTTTTAACAGTAAAGTCAGAAATGCAGCTTAATACCATGACAATCGGCTGGGCGACTCTGGGAATTGTATGGTCAAAGCCGATAATGATGGTAGCCGTACGCAATTCCAGATACACTTTCGGGATAATAGAAAAAGCAACGGATTTCACTGTGTCTTTCCCTAAAAATAAAATGAATGAGGAACTCACGTTTTGCGGAACCAAATCGGGGCGAGACTATGACAAAATTAAAGAATGCAAGCTAAAAACTGGTACGGCGCAAAAAACACTTTCACCTATTATCCATGTCCCCGGCATTCATTTAGAATGTAAAATAGTATATAAATCCGCTATGGATCCTTCATTCCTGGATACAGGGTACAGGCAGCTTTATCCTAAAAATGATTTTCACACGCTTTATTTCGGTGAAATAATGGATTGCTATGAAATTTAAAAGGTATAGTTAAGCATGATTATAAAAATTAATGATTATTGTGAGCAATTTGCTAAAGACAAAGATTTTATAAAGACATTAAGGGAAGAAAAAATTCAGCCATACTTCAATACGCAATTAAGTCCATTAATAGTTTTAGATTTTGAAAACGTTGATACGTCGGATCAGTCTTTTCAGACGTTTATTCATAATCTGTTGAGCGGCTTATTCCAGGATTATGGAGATATGGCTTTTGAATATCTTGATTATCAGAATTGTAACGATAAGATAAAAGGCTTAATTACAATAATTATTGATAATTTTATCGAATAATCCATATCTTTGACATAAATTACAGCAGTACAGATGGAATATTCATAGAAAATTCGGCCAGGATAGATGGATTCCAATAATTTGATTTTAATACCAGATGTTTTCTTAATAAATTAAAATAATTACTTTTTCTTTCTTCTTTTTACATGGATAAACCTAAATTAGAACTAATTTACAGAAAATATAAGGATGTAATATTCAGATTTGCCTTGAGTCTTACATATTCCGAGGACCAGGCATTTGATATTGTCCAGGAAACATTTATAAGGGCATATAAATATCACAATAAAGAGATTGAGAATGAAAAGTCATGGCTCCTTAAGATAGCTTTTAACGTATTTCGTGCTCAGAAAAATGAAGAGAAAAAAATTGAACAATCGAGAAAGGAACTTATTAAAAACAGGGAAAAGCTGAGCACTTATGTTGAGAATACTGATTGGTATATAATCAGGGAAGAAATATTAAACAAACTAAGGGAAAAGAACAAAAAGCTTGTGGATATTTTTCTCCTCAGGCTGGACCATAACAGAAATTTACAGGATATTGGCAAAATACTCAACATCAGCCATAGTACGGTCCGGAGATCTATGGAAAAAATCAGGGCATTGATAATGCAGAATTTCCGCTCCGAATTCGAATATCTGTTTAATAAAAAAGACACACTTGGAGAGAAAAAAATAAACAAATAATTATGAATAAGCATGAAAGACAAATTAAATAAATTTTTAGGTCTTGCAGAAAGCCTGGAAAAGTTTCCGGACGAGAACACTCAAAGATTAAAATATTTGCAGCAAAATCCTAATATACCTGATGAAAAAGACAGGGAGATCTGGCAGAATATTTTAAGTGAGACGTCATCGGCGGATAGCAAACCCCTATCAGTCGGATTCGGAAGCGTCCTCGAACTTTTCCGGCAGCGGAAATTAGTATTCGCAGGCGTGAGCCTTATCGTATTTTTTTGCGCTGCTTTGATAGTATTTTTGATGTCGTCAACAACAACCGATATTACTGTCGCTTCTTTAGACGGGACTGTACTGATCAACGGGAGATTATATACGGATGAAATGCATTTAAAAGAAAATGATATACTCGAAACGCCTGAAGGGAACAAAGCAAAGATGCTTCTTGGAAAAAGTAATGTAGTATTTCTTGATTCAGGCACCAGGATTGTTCTGGGGTTAAGCGGGAGAATTGTGCGGATGAACCTGGCAAGGGGAAGAATAGGTGCTGTATTAAATGATAAAGAAGCATTTTCCGGATTCCATATAGCAGCGCCTCTGGTTCTTGTTGAAATTAGAGGAACTAGCTTTTTCCTGGACGCATCAATTGAAAAAAAGAACTATCTTTGTATCTGCAACGGCAGTTTGGATTATCACACCCGGACTGATGCGCACTCAAAATCATTTACATCCGGCCACCATAGGGCTCTGGAATTCACGTTGGAAGGAAGTAAAGTAAAAGTAAATAGCAGTACGCTGAAATACCACGATGACCGATATATGGATTTCATTGCTGCTTTAATAAATGAAAAAATATCCTGGGTCAAATAAATTCCTGTAATCAACTTAATGGAGCGTCGTTTAGGTAAAGGCCCTCGATGATCAGTTTGGATTTACCAATTATCCAGATAACATACGGCTGAGTATAACAACTTAAAACGTGAACTTATAAGTAGAATATCAGACGGGGACTGGCGCCCCCGTCATTTTCCAGGATAATCTTTTATAGAATAATCGTGCAATTACTTTAGACTCCTTACTTCATCCTGTCTTTTTCCCAGATTTTATCCAGAAACTGATCCCTGCCTGAATTGCTCCTGTAAAAGCGATACCGAAGAGGATTCTTTTTGTAGTAATCCTGATGGTAATCCACTGCTTTGTAGAATGTTTCCGCAGGGACGATCCTGGTGACAATAGGTTTTGAAAATACCCCGCTTTTCTCCAAGTCTGCTTTTGACTTCTCTGCAAGTTTTTTCTGCTCCGAAGTGTAATAAAAAATCGCGGTGCTATAAGCATATCCCCTGTCTACAAACTGCCCACCGGAGTCTGTCGGGTCAATCTGTCTCCAGTAAACTTCAAGAAGCCTGGCATATGTAATTATTGCAGGATCATATACTATTTGAACAACCTCGATATGTCCTCCGCTTACATAATCATCATATGAAGGATTTACTGTTCTGCCGCCCATGTAACCGGATGTAACTGAAATAACACCTTCCAGTTGCTCAAAGGGCTTTTCCATGCACCAGAAGCATCCTCCGGCGAAAGTTGCAATGGCTTGTGTTTCAGACTTTGCTTGTAAAGCAGGTGACAGGTTGAAAATTAAAGCGACGGCAATTATAAATATTATCAAATAACTTTTTATTATTTTCATTTTATATCTCCTTTGAATTGTTTGTTTTCTTACTGAAAAGCTTCAGGTATTTGCCATATCCTTCTTTCTTTAGATCTTCAACATGAACAAACCTCAGAGCTGCAGAATTAATGCAGTATCTTTTTCCGGTAGGCATTGGACCATCATCAAAAACATGCCCCAGATGTGAATCAGCATGTTTTGAGCGTACTTCTGTTCTTTTGAAAAACAGTCTGTGATCCGGTTTCAGGACAATATTCTGTTCTTCAAGCGGCTTTGTAAAGCTCGGCCAGCCGGTTCCTGAATCATATTTATCTGCTGAACTGAACAATGCTTCCCCGGAGACAATATCCACATATATACCGGCCTTTTTATTATTCCAATATAAGTTATCAAAAGCCGGCTCAGTACCGTCCTCCTGGGTCACATGGTATTGCATGCTGTTCAATTTTTTTTTCAAATCGTCTTTATTCATATTCCCTCCAAATGCATATGTTGCAAGAAAGAAAAGTAAAAGCATTCCGATGATTTTTAAATTTTTAATTATTTTGTCCATGGCATCCTCCTGTATTTTTAACTTATACATTACAATCGAAAAAGTTTCCGAAAGTGTTCAATTTTTAACTGTTTAAACTATACTTTTTATATTTTATTAATTTTTATAATAATTTATTTAGAAATCATAACAAAATAATATTATAGTTATTTTTTAAAACTGCATATTTTTTCTGAAAATTTAAAAAATTTGACGCTTTTAGAAATATTTTCTAATCATTAATTAAACATTTAGAAGCGCCATACATAATACGCACCCACGGGTATTAAAATAACGGTCGTCAGTATTGGTGACAGCGGGGTATGCTGTTTTTTCTGGAAATAATATACTGATTTGTGATTCATTTAAAGAAAGGCTTACGTTAAGTTTATCAAAATAGACAGTATATTATTTAAGCATGGAAATTGAATTGACTTTTTAAATTTTAACAAATCAGAATACTATCAATTGAAAGGAGATGAGAATTGCGAACTGAAGAATTAATAAAAAAATCCGGATCGGGTGAAGTGCTGACAAAAAAAGAACTGGTATATCTGCTTGGCCTGCCGGCAGATTCTTCTGAAACATACATGGTTATGGCTGAAGCCAACCGCATTTCAAAGGAGCTTTCGGACGGCAGAGCTGAAGTACATGCGCAGTTTGCGCTAAACCTGGCGCCATGTTCCTGTAACTGTTTATTCTGCTCATTTGCGAAAATAAACGGAGTCTTCAGCAACTCAACGGAGCTGGACCTGGATCATGCTGTTGCCTATGCCCGTCAGTTCGAAATTGACGGAGCGAATGCCGTGTTTATAATGACAACTGCCGGTTATACGTTTGAACGATTTATCGAAATTTCAAAAGAAGTCAGAAAAACTCTGAAACCTGAAACGGTATTAATCGCCAATATCGGCGACCAGAGTCTTAAAAATGCAGTCAGGCTGAAAGACGCCGGTTTTGCAGGCGTATATCATGCAGTTCGCATGCGCGAAGGAAAAGACACAGGCATCCCGGTTGAGCAAAGAATTCATAGTATAAATAATTTCAAAGAGGCTGGTCTCGGGATAGGAACGTGCGTTGAACCGGTCGGGCTGGAACATTCCGATGAGGAGCTGGCCGATATGATTGAATTAACTGCCACATTTAACCCTTCTTTCAGCGGTGCAGCTAGACGAATTTCAATTCCGGGGACCGAAATGGAAAAACGCGGATCAATCAGCGAATTGCGCATGGCCCAGATAGTTGCTGTGACCAGACTTGGAATGCCGCGTTCCGTAATCGGTAACTGCACTCACGAACCCTGTACTTTAGGAGCTTTAGGCAGCGCTAATCTTTTTTGGGCGGAAGTAGGCGCAAATCCGCGCGACATTAAAGAGAAAACCGAAGAAGGCAGAGGTGAAACAGTCGGCAGTTGCCGTACTATTTTTTACGAAAGCAACTGGGATGTCTGGGACGGCCCCTCACGCTACTACAATAAAAAATAATTGTGATACAATGATTTCAGTAATAATCCCAGTTTACCGTGAGGGTAAACGAATAAGTGAAACAATTGAATCTGTCAAGCAGGCAGCCGGCGGCTTTAAACACGAAATTATCGTTGCTGACGGCGATTCGGACGGCAGGACAATAAAGCTTATTAATAACCGCAGGATATTAAAGCTTACTGCGCCAAAGGGCAGGTCGCGTCAGATGAACGCAGGCGCGGCGCGCGCTTCCGGTGAGATACTGCTTTTCCTGCATTCGGATACGCAATTGCCGGTTAATGCGTTTAAGAAGATAACAGAGGCTCTTGCGGACAGTTTTTTTATAGGCGGCGCCTTTAATCTCGGGATTCAAAATCCAAAATTCATTTTCAGATTAATTGCTTTTGCCGCTTCTTTAAAACACCGTTTTACCCGGATTCCGTACGGCGATCAGGCAATTTTTATAAAGAAAAAATATTTTGAAGAAGTCGGGAGATATCCGGAAATACCTTTAATGGAGGATGTCGAATTAATGAAACGGATAAAAAGACGAGGAGACCGGATTGTTATATTACATGATACTACCATGACTTCATCACGCAAATGGGAAACAGACGGCATTATTTTTACGATAATCCGTAACTGGATAATACAGATACTTTATATGTCCGGGATTTCTGCGGAACGCCTTGTTAAATATTACTACAGGAGAAATGAAACGTAAATTATTAGATTTTGCTTCGCGATCAATGAATCCATGCAGTCTTTTTAAGAAAGAATATTTTTTGTAAGGATTTCTTTATGATAAAACGAATCCTGATGATATTATATATTTTATTAATAGTTCTTTCTCAGTCTGGCGCCGATATGCAGCAAGGTTTTCGTGAGGATTTTAATTCACTTGAAAACTGGAAACCTTTTACATTCCTCAAAATCCCCAGGCATAGCACGTACGCAATCTCAAATGAGAACGGAAGTAATGTATTGCTTGCCAAGGCGGATAATTCCGCTTCCGGAATCATTTTTACGAAAAGCTTTAGCGTATATAAAACTCCGATAATTAAATGGAAGTGGAAAATTTCCAATGTTTATGTTAAAGGCGATGAAAAAGAGAAGTCCGGGGATGATTACCCAATGCGTATTTATGTTGTTTTTAAATATAAACCTGAAAAAGCGGGTACATTTGAAAAAATCCGGTATAATGCAATAAAATTGATTTACGGTGAATACCCGCCCCACAGCAGCCTTAATTATATCTGGGCGAATAAGAGTTATGCTGAAAGGATTCTGCCTAACACATATACATCAAAAGCACAGATGGTACTTTTACGGAAAGGTGGAGAGCGTGCAGGCCAATGGATAGAGGAACGTGTAAACGCGCTGGACGATTACCGCAAGGCGTTCAATGCCGAACCGCCTGAAGAAGCAAGCCTGGCAATAATGACCGATGCAGATAATACGGGTGAAAAAGCAATAGGGTATATTGATTATTTGGAGGTTTCCGCTGAATGAAAGATAATAAGCTAATTATTTTTTTTAAGTATCCGCTGATCGGACAGGTTAAAACGCGTCTTGCTGCAGCATTGAGCGACGAGTTCGCTTTTGAACTTCAAAAATGTATGATTTCAGATATCTTCGCGGTTACGCGTAATGTCGATGCGGATTCTGTATTAGTGTATTCCGGGCCAGATAGGATATCTTTTCCGGATTTTCCCGGTAGCAGAATAATTCTTCAGAGGGGTAAAGATATCGGAGAGCGGATGTACAATGCATTCCTTGATGTTTTTTCAGAAGGTGCGGGGCGATGCGTATTAATTGGGAGCGACGTGCCCGGTATAACCACCGGTTTATTGCAGAATGCATTTAATATACTTGAGCGTTCGGGCGCCGTTCTCGGTCCCAGTACAGACGGCGGATACTATTGCATTGGTTTTAAGCATGGTAATCTTGATAAATCTTTTTTTGAAAATATTCCATGGAGCACTTCCAGCGTCTTTTCGGAAACGGTAAAAAGTATTAATACAGCCGGTCTTAAAGCTGAGTTTTTATCGGAGTTATCCGATATAGATGATTTTAACGATTTAAAGAAATTTTATAAAGAAAAAAAGTCTGATTCCGCGTTATCAGAGACTATAAAATATTTAAATTTCCATAAGGAGTCGCTAAATGAAATTTGATTTTGATATTATAATATTAGGCGTCGGAGGCGGCGGAATTACCGCCGCCATGCTTGCGCTGGGTCTTGGAAAAAAGACTGTCATGATAGACAAAAAACGGTTCGGAGGCGAATGCACCTGGTCGGGTTGTGTTCCAAGCAAAGCGTTGCTGCATTCTGCGAAAGTGGCGGCACTGGTAAAAAACATGGATAAATACGGGCTCTCGGTCACCGACAATATCAATATGAACAGCAATTCCGTAATGAGTTCAATCCGCGGGATCATCGATGAAATTTATAAAAATGAGAAACCGGAGAATTTTTCCAGACTCGGCATTACTGCTGTTGAAAACTCATCCGTGCATTTTGTTGATGCGAATACGATCGATGTAAACGGTACAAAAATGACATCGAAAAAATTTATTATAACTACCGGGTCGTCCCCGATGGTGCCGCAGATAAAGGGTCTTGATCAGGTACCTTTTTATACAAATGAGAATATTTTTACGCTGGAAAAACTTCCTGCATCGATGGTCATCATGGGCGGCGGCCCCATAGGTATTGAGCTTGCTTCCGCGTTTAACCGGCTTGGCGTTAAAGTAAGCGTAATTGAGATGGCCAGGACCATTCTGATACGCGAGGATCCGGAGCTGAGCGGAATATTAGCCGGCATTCTTGAAAAAGAGGGAGTAAAACTGTTTACCGGAAGCCGGGTATTGAGCGTTGAAAATCCGGCGAATCCAAATGTAGTATATGAATCAAACGGCATACAGAGTAAAATATCAGCAGAAACAATTTTAATCGCAGCAGGCAGAAAGCCTAATATTGAAGGTCTGGCCCTCGATAAAATCGGTATAAAATACGACAGCCGCGGAATTACCGTCGATCGCTACCTGCGTACAAGCATAAAGAATATTTATGCTGCCGGCGATGTAATCGGGCCGTATCAATTCAGTCATATAGCTAATTACCAGGCAATCCTGGCAGTTTCGAATGCGTTTTTACCTGTAAAAAAGCGAGTGAATTACGATGCGGTGCCATGGTGTACATTTACGGATCCCGAACTGGCAAGAAGCGGGCTTACCGAAAATGAGGCTCGCGAACGTTTCGGCAGCGGCGTCAGTGTATATCGCGTCCCGTATTCCAGCCTTGATCGTGCCCGCACAGATAAGTCTTCACAGGGTCTGGCAAAATTCGTTTGTTCCAGAAAAGGTAAAATTCTCGGTATAAATATTCTCGGCGAACGGGCGGGGGAAGTTATGCATGAGGCGCATGCAGCCCGAACGCTGAAAATACCGTTATTCAGGCTTAATTCGGTAATTCATGTTTATCCGACTTATTCGGAGATTGTGAGACTGGCTGCCCGGGCCGCATATATCGACAGAATACAAAATAATCCTATAGTGCGCTTAGTGAAACTATTCAGGAGATCTAAATGAAAACAAAATATAAAAGGCTTCTTGTTGCGTTCTTTATCGCTGTTCTTATTATACTGATAAAAACTTTTGGACTAAACGAACTTCTGAGCTTTGAGACTTTCAGACAGTACCGCGATCAGTTGCTGTCATTTACATCTGAAAAATATTTTTATTCTGTTTTACTTTTTGTTTTGATTTATATTATTGTAGTTGCGCTTTCGATCCCTGGCGCTACCGTACTCACTCTTGCGGTGGGATTCCTTTTCGGATATACCGGAGTTATTTATGTCAATATCGGAGCAACGACGGGGGCGGTCCTTATTTTTCTTGCAGCGCGATACATCATAGGCGACTGGATCCAGAATCGTTATGGCGAGAGGTTCGCCGCATTTAACAAAGAAATAGCAGAAAACGGGTATAATTATCTTCTTACGCTTCGTTTTATCCCCCTTTTCCCGTTTTTCCTGATCAATATTTTCGCCGGACTTACCCGCGTTCCGCTTCTGACCTTCGCATGGACAACCATGGTCGGAATAGTGCCGGGTTCCTTTGTATATGTCTATACGGGTCGTCAGCTTGTAACTATTGATAAACCGGGCGATATAATTTCAGCGAAAATTATAATGGCTTTTGTGCTTCTAGGTCTTCTTGCTTTAAGTCCTGTGATTATCAAAAAAATTATAAAAATTAGAAAAAAAGAAGAATAATCATAAGGCTGATATGCAAAAAGAAATTGTAATATCAATGATCGTTGCGCTGTTTTTAATCTGCTGTTCAGGTCGGCGGCTGGCGAATATTGGTCTGTCAAATAAAAAACTTACGCCGTGCCCCGATTCTCCTAACTGCGTCTCTTCTTTTGATGCTGATACGGAGCATTTTGTAGCACCGTTGTCCTACAATAATACTAAACCGGAGGCTTTTGCAAAGCTGCGGAAAGTCCTTTCCGAGATGAAACGTACTGTTATCATCACAGAAAAAGAAGATTATATTCATGCAGAAGCTACTTCATTCTTTTTTCGTTTTACAGATGATATCGAATTTTATTTTTCTGACTCCGGAAAGATAATTCATGTGCGTTCGGCGTCCCGCATCGGTCATTCCGATCTCGGAGTAAACCGTAGCCGCGTGGAAAAAATCAGAAAAAAATTTTCAGGACAATAACAAAATATATTAATTGAGGCAGCGTCAAATGAAACATCTGATCCTGGCAGGAGCGGGTCATGCTCATCTTGCGGTCTTGACCAATATACGGCGTTTTCTTGAAAAAGACATTGAAGTGACCGTAATCAGCCCCGATGCCTACCATTATTATTCCGGGATGGGGCCCGGGATGCTTTCCGGAATATACAGGCCTCAGGATGTAAGATTCAATATGAAAAAACTCGTACAGGATTCCGGAAGTGAATTTATAGAAGGAAAAGTGACGAAGATTTTTCCTCAAAAAAAGGAAATCGAGATGATCGGCGGGAAAATTATTTCGTACGATTTAGCTTCTTTTAATACCGGAAGCATTATCCCCGATGGACCTTTCTCGGAACATGAGAATATTGTTTATGTAAAACCAATAGTTAACCTGCTGAATTCTAAGGAATATATAGCTGCAAATCTGAAAAATCGAAGGATGAAGATTGTGATCGCCGGAGGCGGAGCTGCGGGGGTAGAAATAGCCGCGAATCTGCGGAGGCTCGCCATAGATAATAACGGTCAAATGGATATATGCCTTATCAGCGGATCCGAAATCCTTCCCAGGTTCGATAAAAAGGTACGCAGACTTGCGCTGAAATCCCTATTAAAAAAGGAAATTGAAATAATTGAAAATTCCATGGTATCATCTGTAAAAGAGAAGGACTTGGTGCTCAATAACGGAAAAACAGTGCGCTTTGATATCGCATTCAATGCGATAGGTATAAAACCGTCGCCGGTTTTTCGGGAGTCGGGTATCCCGACCGGAGAAGACGGGGGACTGCTCGTAAACAAATATCTTCAGTCAATTGAATATCCGGAGATCTTCGGAGGAGGGGACGCGATTAGTTTTAAACCGCGCTCTCTTGATAAAGTCGGCGTATTCGCCGTAAGGCAGAATTCATTGCTGTTGAATAACCTGCTTGCCGCCGCCGGATGGGGAAAACTGAGAGAATTCATACCTCAGAAAAAATATCTAGGCATATTGAATATGGGTGACGGAAGAGGGCTGTTTTTCAGAGGATCGTTCGTATTCGAAGGCAGGTTTGCTTTTATTTTTAAAAACTACCTGGACAATTCATTTATGAAAAAATTCCAGGTTTCCGGAGAACGTGATGAATAATTTTTCGGTTTTTAGATAATACAGGATTAATATTCTATGGGTCTGATGGATTAAATAGAGCCGGTACGACACTTTCGGTCGGGGGCGTGCCCCGGGGAATTCAATTAGCTGCCCATCGTCCGGTCCGTAAAAAAATTCTTTATCAGGTTTTATTGATTGGTCGTAAAACAGGCTAGCTATTCTTGTTTTTACGTGGATAAATAGAAAAACCGGCCATTTCCTTAATCTCTTTGCAAAAATTCCTGCTACATTTTTGTATCATTTTAGATTTAAGAAAATGCCGGTTGTCCGGTAGTTTCCTGGAACCCTGTAAAATACAGGGTTTTTATGCGGGGTGTACGAGACTCGAACTCGCGACCTCCTGCGTGACAGGCAGGCGCTCTAACCAAGCTGAGCTAACACCCCGTATTTTTGTAGTTGGAACGTTAAATTTTATGCGATTTATGTCAACAAAAAAACGAATAATTAATAAAGATACTTAAAAGTTTTCAGCAGGCAATTCGACCTTTCCCTGCAAGCCGGAAAAATTATATAATATTTGTCGATAAATTGGAATCACCGGTATGAATCCATAATTTTGAGATGGCTTCTAATAAATTGTTGCTTTTATTATTTGCCATGACTAATTTATAGCTGATATAATAAATTTTCTCCAAATAATTCAGGAATCAAAGTTTATTTTTAAAATAATTTGCAGTCTAAAGGCATATTTTATATACATTCCGGTAATTTATAAAGGAAACAAAAATGTCAAAAAAAATTGCCCAGGAAATATTCGAGGAAATAAGAAAAAAAAATGATAAGGCCGGTAAAGAATCTATTCCTCATTCCGACGATTTTATGCATTATCTGTATATTTCAATAGGGATTGAGCCGGATTTTGCCAAAAAGCTGGTTAAAGCATTAGTAAACTCCCATAAAATATTTGCAATTGAAATAGCTTCCGAAGACAAGATAAACGACCAGCCGAGGATAGAGGGATATGTCGAATGCAACTTAAAAACGATAAACCGGCTTAAGCTGTTTTTCCAGGACGAGCTCATCAGGCAATACGAATCGGAGCATTACAGGCGTGTTTCCTATCACCAGTTAATTAAAGAGATAATGCCAATAATCAATACACTGAATAACACGCCGCTGGGGCAGCTGGCCAATAAAGCCATTATGCTGGGCGAACTGGAAAGATTGATGGAGAAAAATTTTGAAGAGTATACAGAGGAATGGAAAGAAAAAAATTTCGATATTGAAATAAACAGGGCAATAGCCGCAACCGAACCGGATAAAACCAAACAGGAAGAAAAGTTAAGCGAAAGCCGGTCCGCCAAAAAGAAAGATGAAATACCGGATAATAAAGCAGCCGGTATTAAAAATTATTCAGACCTTATATCAAAGAGCAAAAATTATCCTCTGGACAGGGTGTTGAAAATATACGGTGTCGAATTTTTTTTACAGGCCCAGTTGCGGAGACGCCAGTTCGGCTATTTGACCAAGCTGGTGGAATCGGAAAAATATTTAAAAAGTTCCGATATCCTGCTTTTAAAAGAGATGTTGTTTGAAATAAAAAAAGATATGAATAACGACCCGGGTTTGGCCGGATTCCGCGACGATATATATATTCTTGAAAGGTCGATAACTCACAGGCTGTATTTCGGGCATAATTATGTTCCCGAACGCTTATAAAAACAAAGAGGCGGGATTGAAACCCGCCTTTTCGTTTTTAAAATTTTTTTTATATATGCTGATTATTGCCCGCCGAGCAACTGGAGAACCGTTCTCGTCTTTAAATTCGCCTGCGCTAACATCGCGGTTCCGCTCTGCACAAGGATCTGGTCTTTCGTGAAGCTGACCATCGTTTCGGCCATATCGGCATCCCTTATCCTGCTCTCCGACGCCTGGATGTTCTCATAGGCGTTCATCAGGCCTTTTGCGCTGTATTCGAGCCTGTTGTAATACGCTCCAAGGTCGGCTCTCTGCTTCGCTATTCTCTGCAGCGCGTCGTCAACCAGCCCGATAGTCCTGTTTGAATTATCGGCCGTGCTGACATTGGCGACTAATCTTTTTGTCCTGTCCGTAAGGTTCAGCGCCTCGGATGTCATGGTCCCTATATAAACTCTCTCTCTCTGATGCATATTCGGGCCCATATGGAACCACATGCTTGCTTTAGGATTAACTCTCGAGTATTCGCCCAGAAGCAGCTTAAACCTGTTGAATTCCGCCTGCGATGCTATTCTGTCGACTTCGTCAACCAGCGCGGAAACCTCGACCTGGATAAGCTGCCTGTCTTCCTGCGAGTAGATGCCGTTGGATGACTGAACGCCGAGTACTCTTATTCTTTGCAGAATAGCGGAGGTCTGATGCAGATAACCTTCGGTTGTCTGAATGAACGACATACCGTCCTCGGTGTTTCTTTCGGCCTGTCTTAAACCCTGTATCTGAGTTCTCATCTTCTCGGATACGGCAAGTCCGGACGCGTCATCGCCCGCCCTGTTGATCCTCATGCCGGAAGCAAGTTTTTCCATGGAGCTGTTAACGTCCCAGTGCTTGAATTTCAGCACTCTGTTCGCGTTAATAGCGCTCATATTGTTGTTAATAATCATTTAAACACTCCTTTGTTTAAAATATCCTGATCTCCTTATCAGGTAAATATGCAAAATTGTAAGAAATACGGGGATATCAATATTTACCGCGGCCGTTCAAACTCTGAAAAATAGCGGCAGTAAACTGATATTGTTTTGAAAGAGCTTGTTGTTGGTCTAATTCTCGGGAAAGATTTAGATATTGATAAATGTACTTATGGGAAATTATATATAATTATAAGCGTTTATACAAAAATATGATTAAATTTTGATGAATATTGGCCTTCCAGACTTTTTATGATATTTTTTCGTTAAAAAATGATATTTCTGCAAGAAAAGCTTTTCTCTTAAAAATATTTTCCCTGTTTCCGCTGCGCCTCTTCTTTGGAAATTAAAAATAGAAGTCATCAACAAATAAAATATAATTTTGAGATGGCTTCTTATATTTCTCCATATAATGACAGTGTAAAACATTTTCTAACATACAGCCGATAGATAAAAATTTTTATATAGAATTTTCTTTGACTTTTTCGGAAAAACAGTTATAATCGCTGATAATTGACCAACTTCCCAATCACAATCCGCCTGCATTGAATCAGTTGGTATTTAATCGCTAACAGACCGCTATATTAATATTATGAAATATGTAACTTTTCACGCCGATGACTTATGCAGTAAAATTCATTGTTTATTAAAAAGACGGTTGTGTACCGGAATATATATCGGTTCATGGTTCATTTTTTTTATCACACCGTGTCTTTATGCAGGGCACGATAATTCTCTCAGAATAGATCAGAATTTTTACGGAACCATTGACGAACGATTTCAATTGATATCCTACGTATTTGAGCAGATCAACAAGGATATATCGGATTATAATTATCTTGAAACCGCAATAGGGCTGCAATACAGGACGCCGCTATCATGGCTGTCCTTTTTTGTCAACTATCAGAAGTCATTTTCGAAAGGCAACGATAATAAATGGTCGCATGAGCAGGACCCCAGCATAAACGTGAATTTTTCATATATTCTTTCCCATTTCAAATTTACCGACCAGGTGCGATATGAATACAGAATGACTTCGGAGTGGCATACTTACAGAATAAAGAACACCCTGGGAATATCTCTTAATGATATACTTCTCCGGCCATATACCGTATGGGAGTTATACTATGAAGACCGCAATAAGTGTTTTATGCTTAACAGAATAAAATTCGGTGTTATTGAAAATTTTTATAAAAATATTTATTTGGGTATTTACTACAGAATCGATTTTTCGAAAATACAAAACCGGTGGGAATTTTCAAGGCAGCTCATCGGACTACAGATCGCATTGAAATATTAATTATTATGAAAAGTTTATCAATAAATAAGTGCTCCATTTATAATATAAATTTTACAAAGCAATTAATTCGATTTATATTGCTTTCCAATATACAGGTATTTTTTCTATGCTTTAATGGATCGGTTTTTGCGGCCGGTGACCGGATTATTAAAATTGGAATCTATGAAAACGCGCCGAAGGTCTTTACCGATGAATCCGGTAAACCTTCAGGTGTTTTTATCGATGTAATAGAGCAAATTGCGAAAGCTGAAGGATGGCTATTAGAATACATACACGGCACATGGGGAGAGGGGCTGGATCGCGCAAAAAGAGGTGAAATCGACCTGATGCCGGATGTGGCATATGCGGCGGATCGTGAAAAGATATACAGTTTTCATAAAGTCCCTGTTCTTTCCTCCTGGTATCAGGTGTATGCTCCCAGAGGGAGCAATATCAGGTCAATACTGGACCTGAAAGAAAAGCGAATATTGGTTCTTGAACGTTCGGTTCAGGAGGCTGCGTTCAGCAAGCTCAATAAAGGTTTTGGGTTGAACAGCTTTCTTATCCCGGTGCAGGATTACAATACTATGTTTCAGATAGTAGCCAGAGGCGGCGCCGATGCCGCCATTACAAACCGTTTTTACGGGCTAATGCACGCAAAAAAGTACGGGATCGAAGATACAACACTTATTTTTGAACCTTCCGATCTGTTTTTCGCAGCTACACGCGGCGACCCCAAATCATTGCTTAATGCTATTGACAGCCGTCTTTCGGATTTAAAAAAAGATTCCCGATCTGCGTACTATGAATCCCTCAAACGATGGACATCCGAAGAAGTCGAATTTAAATTACCCGAATGGCTTAAAATTCTCGGTATGGCTGCAGGAGTAGTCCTTCTTATAAGCATAGTCGGAAGCGCAGTTTTAAAACATCAGGTAAATGCGCGCACTCTGGAATTGCGGAAAGCTAAGCAGCTTTTCATGAATATTGTAGAATTCCTGCCGGATGCAACATTCGTAATCGACCAGGATAAAAAAATCATCGCATGGAATCAGGCCTGTGAGACAATGACAGGAGTGAAGAAAGAGACATTACTCGGGAGGAGGGATTATGCCTATGCCGAGCCGTTTTTCAATGAACGGCGTCCTATTCTGATTGACCTGCTGGATATGCCCACGCCGGAATTGGAGGCGGCCTATAAATATATACGGCTGGAGGATGACAGGATTTACGCTGAATCATTCATTCCCTACCTTAGGGGCGGCAAGGGTGCCCATCTTTGGGGAGTAGCGTCGCCTCTTTTCGATCAAAATGGCCGGCGCTGCGGAGCGATTGAGACTATTCGTGATGTGACGGAGCAGAAGATAGTCGAAAACGCTATGCGCGAAAGCGAGCGGAAATACCGCGAGCTGGTAATGCTTGCCAGCACCATAATCCTTCACTGGTCGCATGACGGGAAAATAATTTACATGAATGAATTCGGCCTTCAATTTTTCGGATATTCGGAAGACGAGCTGATAGGCAGTCCCGTTATCGGAACTATAGTTCCGGAAAGCGATACTGGCGGCATGGATCTGCGTTCGTTAATGGCAAATATATGCGCCGAGCCGCAGAAATACGAACGGAACATAAACGAAAACATAAGGAAGAACGGCGAACGCGTATGGATAGACTGGGCGAATAAAATTGTTCTGGATGAAAACGGGAAAGTCAAAGAGATACTGAGCATAGGCACAGACATTACCGAACGTAAAAAAGCGGAGGATAAGATCCGCGTCCTGAATGACGAACTGCAGCGTCATGCCGAAATGCTTGAAAACAGGGTGGCCGAGCGCACTGCTGAACTGGCGGAGGCAATGGAAAAAGCGCAGGCGGCGGACAGGATAAAGTCGGCTTTCCTGGCGACAATGTCTCATGAGCTGCGCACCCCCCTTAACTCTATAATCGGTTTCACCGGAATAATACTTCAGGGGCTTGCCGGGCCGCTGAACGAAGAACAGAACAAACAGCTGACGATGATCCAGAACAGCGGCCGGCATCTTCTGTCGCTGATCAACGATGTGCTGGATATTTCAAAAATAGAAGCGGGCCAGCTTGAGCTTTCAGCTAAACCCTTTGAATTGAGGCCGTCCGTTGAAAAAATGGTTAAATTTATCTCGCCGCTGGCGGAGAAAAAAGAACTCGGCATTCAGGTTGATATTGCCGGTGATACCGGAACAATGATTGCCGATCAGCGACGCATTGAGCAGATTATTTTAAATTTACTGAACAATGCTGTTAAATTCACTGAAAAAGGAAACATACGGGTATCATGCAGGATAGAGGGCGGCAATTGCGTTCTTTCGGTTGCCGATACCGGGATAGGCATCGCGCGGGAGGAAATGCCTAAACTTTTTCAGCCGTTTTACCAGATCGATTCCGGTACTGCGAGAAAGACGGAAGGCACGGGATTGGGGCTTTCAATCTGTAAAAAGATACTCGATATGATGGGAGGGACCATAGAAGTGCAAAGCAAACCGGGCGAAGGCAGTATCTTCACGATTACTTTTCCGGCGGATACGGGAGTTATAACATGAGCGATACGCTTTTAATCATCGAGGATAACGAGCAGAATTTTTACATGATGCGCTTTTTGCTGGAGAAGAACGGTTTTAAAGTCCTGGGAGCGGAAAACGGCAGGACAGGCATTGAAATGGCGCTAAAGTATTTACCGCTGGCAATATTGCTGGATATTCAACTGCCTGAAATGGACGGTTATGCAGTCGCGGCAGAACTTATTAAACACGGGGAATTGAAAGGAATACCGATTATCGCGGTAACTTCATACGCGATGGTTGGGGACCGCGAACGCATACTTGCCGCCGGCGCGACCGGCTATATTGAGAAGCCGATCAATCCGGATACATTTGCGGCGGAGATTAAACAATATTTACTGCAAAATTCTGAAGAAAAAGGCAAATAACATGAACATACTTATCGTCGATGACAATGAAGATAACCGCTATATGCTTGAAGCTCTTTTCAGGGGGAACGGCTATAATACGATCTCTGCTTCAAACGGCGCCGAAGCCGTTGAACAATTGAAATCTGCGCATATTGATTTAATTATCAGCGATATCCTGATGCCGGTCATGGATGGATTCGAACTTTGCCGGAAAGTCAGAAAAGACGAAAAACTTGCAGAAATTCCGTTTATATTTTATACCGCCACGTATACAGGTCCCCGTGATGAAGAACTGGCAAAAAAAATTGGCGCCGACCGATTTATTATTAAGCCCTGCGAACCGGAAATGCTCCTGGGCGCCGTCCGCGAACTTCTTGACGGTAAACAAAGAGACAAGGTTACGGTACAGGACGGATTAAATAATGGAGAAGCGCTTCAACTTTACAACGAAAGGCTTGCCAGAAAGATTGAAGAAAAAATGGATTCGATACGCGAGCAATTGGAAGAAGGGGAAGTGCTTAAACTTTACAATGAAAGACTGGTAAGAAAACTCGAGCAGAAAATGCTGCAGCTCGAAAAAAGCGAGGAATTGTTCAAAAACCTGTTCAAATATCATGCGGCAGTCAAGCTCATAATCGATCCCGATAACGGTAATATACTGGACGCGAACGAGGCGGCTGTGAACTATTACGGCTGGCCGTACGGAAAGATCACCGGCATGAGAATACAGGACATCAACACGCTCCCGCCCGACGAAATAAAAAACGCGATGCGAAAAGTGAGAGGGCAAAAAAGGGTCCATTATGAATTCAGGCATAGAAGGGCGGACGGGTCAGTCCGCGATGTCGATGTTTTCACAAGCAATATAAAAGTACAGGGCAGAGACCTGCTTCACAGTATTATTCATGATATTACCGAACGCAAACGAGCGGAAATATCGCTTCAAAAAACCAGGCTTCAACTGCAGCTTTTCATAGAACATGCTCCTGCCGCTATAGCTATGTTCGACAATGAAATGAAATATATATCTGCAAGCAATCGTTTTATGGAAGATTATAATCTTGGCAGCAAGGACATAGCCGGGAAGTCGCATTACGACCTATTCCCGGAGATCCCGGAAAAGATTAGAGAAGTTCATCGTCGCTGTCTGGCCGGGGCGACAGAACGGAGCGATGAGGATTTATTTCAGAGAAGCGACGGCAGGACGGATTGGGTAAGGTGGGAAGTCCGGCCGTGGTACGAGTATTCCGGGGAAATCGGCGGAATAATTCTATTTTCCGAAGTCATCACGGAACGCAAACAGGCGCAAGAAGCTCTTCGTAAAAGCGAGGAACGCCTGCGTCATGCGGCGGAAGCGGCTAGTTTCGGCACGTATTCCTATGATTTTAAAACCGGCGCAGGATATTATTCCCCGGAGCACCTCGCAATATATATGCTGCCGGCGGACGGGACAATTGAACTGGACGAAGACAGGGTTCCAAAAGCCGTTCATCCCGACGAAAAAAAAATGTTTCTTGCCGCCATGAATGAAGCAAACATCCCGGGCAGCCCGGTTGCGGGCATACTCGACATCGAATTCCGCATTATCCGCAATGCCGGAGAGATCCGCTGGCTGCGCGCAAGAGGCCGGACGATTTTTAATAATGACGGGCAACCCGAAAGGGCTGATGGTCTTGTACTGGACATTACCGAGCGTAAAAACTCCGAAGAAAAAATTAAAAAATTGAACAGGATATATGCTGTTTTGTCCGAGATCAACAAAGCAATTGTAAGAATTGCGGATCAGCAGGAATT
>CAZVDF010000021.1:0-2346 GCA_964626055.1 uncultured Leptospirales bacterium | reverse complement strand
GACGGATACTTCAAGCAGCTTAACCCGGCATGGGAAAAAACGCTTGGATGGACAAATGAAGAGTTATTGGCGAAACCGATCATAGATTTTGTGCATCCGGAAGATCGTAAATCCACAATAGAAAACAGCATTAGATTGATTAAAAAAAGGGAACAAAACATAAAAAATGATTTAATCCGTATCTTATGCGAAGACGGTACGTATAAATGGCTGTCATGGAATCTTGTGACGCTTCCGGAAAGCGATCAGATCTTTGCTGTCACCCGGGATGTTACAACATTAATAAGAAATGAAGATGAAAAGAAGAAGCTGGAAGCGCAGCTTGTCCAGGCGCAAAAGCTCGAGAGCCTCGGGACAATGGCAGGAGGCATAGCGCATGACTTTAACAATATACTTAATATCATTATGGGATATGCGTCCCTTCTGAAGATGATGGATGTAAAAGAAGAAGGATATCTGAAAAGCGTTGAAAATATTCTGGACGCGAGCAAAAGGGGCGCAGGCCTGGTAAGACAACTGCTTACTTTTGCAAGGAAATCGGAAAGTGTGCTTCAGTCAGTCAGTATAAACGATATTGTTTCGGAAATAAAGAAACTTCTCAGCGAGACCTTTCCTAAAACGATTGAGATCAAATATGAGCTTCAGGATAATCTTCCTCCGATCATTGCGGACAGCACGCAGATCCACCAGGTATTCCTTAATCTGTGCGTCAACGCGCGAGATGCTATGCTTAATGGCGGCACGCTTACGATCTCAACCAGACGAACAAACAGTGCCGAAATAAATGCCGCGTCCGGGGTATTACAGACAGGAGAATATATAGAAATACAGGTAAGTGATACCGGAACAGGGATGGACGATAACACAAAAAAGAAAATATTCGATCCTTTTTTTACGACAAAGGAAATCGGCAAAGGAACGGGCCTCGGCCTTTCGCTTGTTTATTCTATAGTAAAGAAACACAACGGTGTTATAGAAGTGATCAGCGAATCCGGGAAAGGAACTATGTTTTATATTTATCTGCCCGTCCGGGTACATCCGCCTGAAATCCAGGAAGTTGTGCAATTAAAAGATGAAAATATTTATGCGGGCACCGGAACAGTTTTATTGATTGAAGATGAAAAAATATCCAGCGAGCTTTTAACGACGATACTCGTTTTAAGAGGGTATAAAGTCATAACGGCTTACGACGGCCTGCAGGGTATAATTGCCTTCCAGGATCATAAAAAAGACATAACACTGGTAATATGCGATCTGGGACTACCCGGAATTGACGGTGAAGAAGTATACATGCAGATAAAAAAAATAAATCCGAACATCAAAATGATACTGATAAGCGGATTCGCGGATTCGGAAATACTGGCAAGATTAAGGGAAGCAGGGGCGAAACATTTCATTCAAAAGCCATATTTACCTGAAAAGATATTATCGACAATAAAGGAAGTGATGGAAGAAAAAATTTAGTATATGGCAGATTATTTCAAGACGTAATATCCCGATGCCTGCATTGGGGAGACTAATATAACGGGTCAAGAACTTAAATGAATCAGCGTAAAATATTAATAGTTCAAGAATCCGATGCCGCATCCAGGCTTCTTGCGCGTGTTTTAACTGAAAAAAAATATAATGTTGTCGGTATTGCAAAAAGCTCGGAACAGGCAATAGAAATTACGCGCGATGAGCATCCTGATCTGGCATTTATTGGCATTAAATCAGCCGGCGAATTTGACGGAATTAAAACCGCAATGATTTTAAGTTCTTCAGTTGAGATGCCTGTTATCTTTCTGGCAGGTAAAGCTGATTTAAAATTTCTGGATAGGATTAAAGAAGCATTTCCATATTCCTATTTGAAAACGCCGTTTAATATCAGTGAACTTTTATTTTCAATTGACTCTTTGCTATATAAACATCGCATGATTATGAAGGCTAAAGACAGTGAAGAAAGATTGAATGCTATATGGAATAACATACAGGCCGCAATTGTAATAATCGACGAAGACAGCGATATCATAATCAATATAAATCCAAAAGCTTCGGAGATTATAGGCTTATCCAGTGAAAATATTATCGGACGCGACAGAAAAGATTTTTTTTTAGATGGTAGAGAAACAGGCAATCAGGATGGATCGGGTTCGGATTATTTCGTTATCAAAGAAACGATTTTATTGAATGGTAAGAATGAAAAAGTACCGATCTATAAAAGTATTAAAAGAATCAGGTTCAGAGAAAAGTCATATTTATTAAACAGTTTTTTTGATATAACGGGGAAGAAAAAACATGAAATTGAAATAATGAATGCAAGAGATGAGATCCAATCGCTATTGTCATCGCTTGTTACAATATTAA